>NZ_JAWRXV010000069.1:0-55274 GCF_046534875.1 Paraburkholderia sp. SIMBA_054
TACGGGGTACGATGCTTGCCCATAATCGGCACCTCCTTCTCCAAAGGATAGATGTCCGTTTTTCTGGGTCAACTTCAGTCCCCTTTCACCTTCTTGTGCCGTTTGATAACCGTACCGTTGATCTGGTATAGCTCAAATAGCCCCTTGCTGCCGTCTTTCCAAACCACAGGAGCAGCGAACACCCACTGACGTTCGCCGACTGAGTGGAAATACTTCTGTCCCACCCACCGGGCGTTCTTTTGCGGATGCCGCCTCTTAGACCACCACCAGAGTCTCCGAAAAACCAGATACTCCATGCGGTTGTACGCCTGTTTGGCCACGACGGGACTGTGATATTGCGCCCAGCCCCGTAACATCGGGTTCAGCAGCCGGATCAGATCCTCCTGCCTCACCGTCTTATTGCCGCTGATCGTTTCCGACACCTTGCGATAGAACGCTTGCGCGTTTTTCTTGCTCGGCTTGATGAGCAGTTTTCCCGAATATTTCCGGAAATTCCACCCAAGGAAATCGAAACCGTCAGCAATATGGGTGATCTGCGTTTTCTCCTCCGACAGTCGCAGTCCCCGAACCGCAAGGAATGCTTCCACCCAGGGCTGGACCTCACTCTCCAGCACCTCTTTCGAGTCGCCGGTGATGACGAAATCGTCCGCGTACCGCACCACATTCACTTTCAGCTTCTTGGCTTTTGCGATCCCTAGCTTCGCACCGAGGTGCGAATTTAGTTCACGTTCCAGCCCGTTCAGCGTCACGTTAGCCAACGTCGGGGAGATAATTCCTCCCTGCGGCGTACCGGCCTCAGTCGCCTGCAACTGCCCTTTGTAAATCAGGCCAGCTTTCAACCACTTCCGCAGAATGCCTCTGTCCATTGGGACATTCGCAATCAGCCAGTCGTGATTGATCCAGTCGAAGCAGCCTTTGATATCCGCTTCCAATACCCATTTGGCAGAGCCTTTCTGGGACATAGCGACGAATATCTGCGACATGGCATCGGCCGTCGAGCGGTTAATCCTGAACCCATAGGAGTTCGGGTCGCTCGTCGATTCCGACACCGGCTCCAGTGCCAGCAGATACAGGGCTTGCATCGCCCTGTCCCGCATGGTCGGAATGCCCAAAGGGCGCTCTTTCCCATTGGCCTTAGGGATAAAGACTCTCCGTAATGGCAGAGGCTTGTATCCACGCCGCTTCAACCGGCCGATGGCTTCCCATCGGCTCTCAGGCGAATCCCACAGTTCGCGATCGACTCCCGCCGTTCGCGCACCCTGGTTCTGCGTAACACGTCGTACCGCACACAACTTTGCGGACAACGTGCGGGTCAGCATCCGTTGCAGGGCCTTCACCCTGCGCCAGTCACCTTCCCGCGTCGCCTTCGCAATTCGAATCTGCATCCCTCTCACGTTCCGTTCGACCCGACGCCAATCTACGGCGTACCAGTTGTCAGGCACGTGGGAAAGCGCAGATCCATCCTGTCGGACGGATACTTTCATGCTGCTCTCCTACCTTGGGTTGATCATTCCCGCAGCAGAAGGCGCATCTTCCCCAACGGGGTAGACACACCCCGCTGGGGAACAACAGTTGAACAAATGTGGCCGCATGCGCCCACATGTCATCCATGTACGACTCACGAGCGCGAACGCCCGTGTCTACCAAAGCATCAAGGTCTGTCAGCCATCTTGCGACGGTAGACCAGACGGAAGTCTGCCCGCTTTCGCGTGGGGTAATGTCCCAACCCCTATCCGGACCATTACAGCCCGGCATTCGCTTTTTCCGTCCTCCCATACCCGCACCGTCAACAGCGTTCCTTACGGTCCACCTGCCAGCCAAACCGCGCTGGCAACGATACGGGCTTACCGCGTTCCCGGCATGTCACACGACTGACGTAGGTTCTGCCTATTCCCCGACGGTCCAACGACGACGCAATCCGACCTTCTAGCGGATTGACCGACCGCACACCTTTTGGTTAGTGCCTATCAGCAGCTTTGGCACTGCATTATTAACGAGGTTTAACAGCAGTTCACTTACATTAACCCTATCAGCCAGCCTAGCTCCTCGACCCCCCTTGCTGCTGGGAGTCTCCGAATGCCTACCTCACGGCAAGCATTCGCCCGAAACCATCCGGGGGCTACGTTGTCAGAGAAGCTTCAGACCCCACCGTTACCAGTGACGCATGTTCTCCTAGGCTACTGCTGGTCGTACAGCAGGTTCCCTGTCCCGCACTAAGCCGCGGGCTGGAACAATGACACACCGAGCTTGCGCTCGACATACCTTAAAATCACATACCCCAATCCGCCTTGTTAGCGGAGGTGAGGCCGCTAACCGGGCGGAACCTGACGGAAATCAGGTCAATGCAATTACGCTCGTGGGTCCTAAGACCTGCGAGCGTGTAAGGCCGCAATTCCAAGCCAGACGGCGCTCGGTTTCGCTTGCTACACAAGGGGTGGCCACAAGGTGCCACCAATGGGACGGCTTTCGCCGTCCAGTCGATGCGACTCGCGTCGCACAAAAAGTTATAATTTAGCGGATTTTGACCGACTTCCGCAATGCACCACGCAAGGCTCTGCAAGCCTGGAGCACGCGGCGGCAAGTGTTAGCCAAGCGGCAGCAAGCGCCCGCCCACGCGCGCGACGTGCCGCAGCCGCCGTTCGCGCGGGTTGCCCGGAGTCTCGACTGTCCCTGTGGCATTGAACCCGAGCTTGCGTATGCCGGTCGAACCGCGACTTCATGTCTAACGACGACCACGGAAAACCAGTTTGAAATTACACCAGGATTCAAGCGGCGCCCTGAACACCGTCACGGGCTACGGCGCCGGCTATGTCGACATCAATCTCGAACGTCATACGGGCAGCATCATCGTGATGCCGGAAAAGCCGGTCATCAGCTGGCCGGTGTCGTCGTTCGAGGCCCTCTCGCCCGAGCACTTCGCGCTGCTGATCGAGCCCGCGCCGGAAGTCGTCATCTTCGGCAGCGGCGAGCGCCTGCGCTTTCCGCATCCGCGCCTCACGGCCGCGCTCGCCGCCCACCGGATCGGCGTCGAGACGATGGACTTCAAGGCCGCTTGCCGAACCTACAACATCCTGATGGCGGAAGGCCGCAAGGTCGCCGCCGCGCTGCTGATCGAAGGCTGAAGGCTGCGTCTGCGCCCGCTCTTCCAGAGGACGCCGCGGCGTTTTTGGATTGGCTGCCTTGCGGATCAAGTACACTGCGCGGCCCGGCGCCCGAAAGCGGGCGAACGCAGGCCACGAAGCACGCCACCAATCAGGTTGCATAAGGTTGTGTTAAGGACCCGGCACGGACAATCCGCGCCGGCGGACTGCGCGGCATCGGCTGCAGCTCAGTCGCGCCACACCCTGTCCGCGCGCGCCCTGCGGCACGCCGGCAGCGGAATTCGCGCTGCGCGCTGCCTCAACGCGCCGCAGCAAAGATTCCGTCCGAACGGAATAAGAAAGAAGCCGCGACAGCGGCGCCGACAAAGGTTGAAAAACACATGAACGACAAGCCGTCCGGGCTGACGCTCAATCGCACGACGGTCCTGCTGCTCGTGCTCGCTCTGGCCGTGATCTGGTTCGTGCCGCTAGGCTGGCGTCATCTGCTGCCGAGCGACGAAGGCCGCTACGCGGAAATGGCGCGCGAAATGTTCGTCACCAGCGACTGGATCACGCCGCGCTACAACGGCTACAAGTACTTCGAGAAGCCACCGCTGCAAACCTGGGCGAACGCGCTGTCGTTCGCGTGGTTCGGCATCGGCGAATGGCAGGCGCGCCTCTACACCGCGCTGACCGGCTTCGCGGGCGTGCTGCTGATCGGCTACACGGGCGCGCGCGTGTTCAACGTCGCGACGGGTTTCTTCGCCGCGCTCGTGCTCGCGAGCGCACCGTACTGGTATCTGATGGGCCATTTCAACACGCTCGACATGGGCCTGTCGTTCTGGATGGAAGTCACGCTGTGCGCGCTGCTGCTCGCGCAGCGCCCGGGGCTCGCCGCGCGTGAGCAGCGGCTGTGGATGTGGCTCGTGTGGGCGTCGATGGCGCTCGCGGTGCTGTCCAAGGGCCTCGTCGGGCTGATCCTGCCGGGCGCCGTGCTCGTGCTGTACACGGTGGTCGCGCGCGACTGGGCGCTCTGGAAGCGTCTGTACCTCGTGAGCGGGCTGATCGTGTTTTTCGCGGTCGTCACGCCGTGGTTCGTGCTCGTGCAGGACCGCAACCCCGAGTTCTTCAATTTCTTCTTCGTCGTCCAGCAGTTCAGGCGTTATCTGACGCCCGAGCAGAATCGCCCCGGCCCGCTCTGGTATTTCGTGCCCGTGATGCTGGTCGGCTTCCTGCCGTGGCTGTCGGTCACATTTCAGAGCGCGCGGCACGCGCTGCGCATGCCGCGCCAGGCGAATGGCTTCGCGCCCGTCACACTGCTGTTCGTGTGGACCGCGTTCATCTTCGTGTTCTTCAGCGCGTCGCATTCGAAGCTGCTGTCGTACACGCTCCCCATCGCGCCCGCGATCGCGCTCGTGATCGGCATGTATCTGCCCCTCGTCACGCGCGAGCAGTTTCACCGGCATCTGACGGGCTACGCGCTATTCCTCGTGGCGGGCGGCTTCGGCGCAGTGTTTCTCGGGCGCCTGGGCGACCGGCGCAATCCGAATGCGCTGTACCTGGAATTCCGCACATGGGTGTTCGCGGCGCTCGCGATCGGGTTCGTGTTTACGCTCGTCGCGATCTGGATCAACCGGCGCAGGCGCGGCGCCGCGAGCGGCGCGCAGAACGGTCTGCCCGCCGGCGCCATGGCCACCACGCCGGGCGTGGCGAGCGGGAGCGCAACATCGACGGGCATCGTCGGCGCCGCGACGGCGTTCGGCATCGGCTGGGTGCTGCTCGCGACGATCGCCGGCACGGGCCACGACGCGTTCGGCCGGCTGTCGTCGGGCGCGCCGCTGGCGCCCGACGTCAAGGCGGCGCTCGCAAAGCTGCCCGCCGACACGCCGTTCTACTCGGTCGGCGTGCTTGATCACACGCTGCCGTTCTACATCGACCACACGATGATCATGGTCGAGCATGCGGACGAACTGGCGTTTGGCGTGTCGGTGGAACCGCAAAAATGGGTGCCGACGATCCCGCAATGGATCGAGCGCTGGAAGGCCGACCGATACGCGTTGGCACTGATGTCGCCGGATCGCTACAAGGCATTCAGCGAGCAGCATCTGCCGATGACCGTCGTCGCACGCGATTCGCGCCGCGTGATCGTCGAAAAGCCGCTTCCCGCTGAAGCAGGCGCCGCCTCGCAAGGCGCCGCGCCGGCCGCGGCTTCAGAGCCCCAACCGCAGCAATGACCTCCTCCCTCACTCGAACTATCCTTCGATGAACCCGATTTCGCTTTTCTGCATCCTCGCTGGCGTCGCGCTGAACGCGACGGCCCAGCTGCTTCTGAAGGCCGGCACGAATGCCGTCGGCCATTTCGACTTCACGATGGCCAACGTCATTCCGATCGGTTGGCGCATCGCGACGCAGCCGCCCATCGTCGGCGGCCTCGCCTGCTATGTGCTGAGCGTGGTCGTATGGGTTGTCGGGCTGTCGCGTGTGGACGTGTCGATTGCCTATCCGATGCTGTCGCTCGGCTATGTTGTGAACGCGTTCGCCGCGTGGTATCTGTTCGGCGAGGTGTTGTCGGCGCAACGCCTGATCGGCATTGGCGTGATCCTGGTCGGCGTGGTGCTCGTCGCGCGTAGCTGACGGCACGGCCTACCGGCGCGGTCCGGACATAGAAGAAACGCCCCTGGCAAGCACGCCGGCGTCTGCTAACGTATTCCAAATTGTTTCGAGCGCTGGACATTGGAGCGGAACTCGCACATTATCGCCGCCGCGTTCCGGCACTGATCAGCGCAGCCGCGGCAAATTAAGCTTAATGAAAGCTAAATGCCGGGCTTCGTTTAGAAAAGCAGCCGGCGACCCTTTTTAATATCGAGCAAAACCATCCATGACCCAGTCATCCGTTCCGTTTTTGCCGTTCGTCCGTCCCGAGATCGATGAAGAAACGATCCGCGGTGTTGTCGACGTGCTCCGCTCCGGCTGGATCACGACGGGCCCGCAGAACCAGGCGTTCGAAAAGGCATTGTCGGAATACTGCGGCGGCCGCCCGGTGCGTACGTTCAATTCGGGCACGGCGACGCTGGAAATCGGTCTGCGCATCGCGGGCGTCGGCGCCGGCGACGAAGTCATCACGACGCCGGCGTCATGGGTGTCGACCAGCAACGTGATTCTGGAGGTGGGCGCGACGCCCGTGTTCGTCGATATCGACCCGGCCACGCGCAACATCGATCTGGATCTGATGGAAAAGGCGATCACGCCGCGCACCAAGGCGATCATTCCCGTGTTCCTGTCGGGCCTGCCCGTCGACATGGACCGCCTCTACGCGATCGCCCGCGCGCACAAGCTGCGCGTGATCGAAGACGCCGCGCAGGCGTTCGGCTCGACGTGGAACGGCGAGCGTATCGGCAAGCTCGGCGACATCGTGTCGTTCAGCTTCCACGCCAACAAGAACCTGACCTCGATCGAAGGCGGCGCACTTGTGCTGAACAACGAGGAAGAAGCCGTCCTCGCGCAGAAATACCGGCTGCAGGGCATCGTGCGCACGGGTTTCGACGGCATGGATTGCGAATTGCTGGGTGGCAAGTACAACCTGACGGACGTCGCGGCGCGCGTCGGCCTCGGGCAGCTGCAGCACATCGAGCGCTTCAACGCGCAGCGCAAGAAGCTCGCGCACGCGTACTTCGATGGTTTCGAAGGCGGCGCGGCCGTGAAGCTCGGCATGGGCCTGCCGCTCGCGGACTTCGAAAACAGCAACTGGCACATGTTCCTCGTGACGCTGCCGCTCGCGCGCCTGTCGCTCAGCCGCGCAGCGTTCATGGAGCAGATGAAGGAACGCGGCATCGGCACGGGCACGCATTACCCGGCTATCCACCTGTTTTCGCTGTACCGCGCGATGGGCTACAAGGAGGGCATGTATCCGCATGCGGAGCACTATGGCGCGACCACGCTCACGCTGCCGCTCTTCACGCAGATGAATGAAGGCGACGTCGCGCGCGTGTGCCGCGCCGTCAACGAGATTTGCGAACAATACGGCCGATAATCTGGTCAATCAAGCGGTCAACCAAGCGGAAACCCAGCGGAAATGAATCAAACGGACCCACGCACGGTCGCTCCCGAACTCTCGGTCATCATCCCCGTGTACAACGAGGAAGCGGGGCTCGGCGAGCTGTTCTCGCGACTGTACCCGGCCCTCGACGCGCTCGGCACGGGCTATGAGGTGATCTTCATCAACGACGGCAGCCGTGACCGGTCGCCGGCGCTGCTCGCCGAGCAGTTCCGCGCCCGTCCCGACACCACGCGCGTGATCCTGCTGAACGGCAACTACGGGCAGCACATGGCGATTCTCGCGGGCTTCGAGCAGTCGCGCGGCCAGATCGTCGTCACGCTCGACGCCGACCTGCAGAATCCGCCTGAAGAAATCGGCAAGCTGTGCGCGAAGATGCGTGAAGGCTTCGATTACGTCGGCACGATCCGCATGCAGCGCCAGGACAGCCTGTGGCGGCGCAAGGCGTCGCTGGTGATGAACCGTCTACGCGAGCGCATCACGCGCATCAAGATGACCGACCAGGGCTGCATGCTGCGCGCGTACAGCCGCCATATCGTCGACACGATCAACCGCTGCGGCGAAATCAACACGTTCATCCCCGCGCTCGCCTACACCTTCGCGCAAAACCCCGTTGAGATCGACGTCGCGCACGAAGAGCGCTTCGCGGGTGAGTCGAAGTATTCGCTGTACAGCCTGATCCGTCTGAACTTCGACCTCGTGACGGGCTTTTCGGTCGTGCCGCTGCAATGGCTGTCGTTCATCGGCGTGATTCTTTCAATGGGTTCGGCCGCCCTGTTCGTGCTGCTGCTGATTCGCCGCTTCATCATCGGCGCGGAAGTGCAAGGCGTGTTCACGCTATTCGCTATCACGTTCTTCATGCTCGGCGTGATCATCTTCGCGCTCGGGCTGCTTGGCGAATATATCGGCCGCATCTATCAGCAGGTGCGCGCGCGGCCTCGCTATCTGGTGCAGACCATCCTCGAACAACGCAACGGCGAACCGGTTGCCGCGCAGCCGCGCCAGTCGGTCATCCCGGGCGTGCAAGCCGCGCCCGTCACCGGCGACGACCAGGGGCTCATCCGATGAAGCCGCGCGCCGTCGTTTTCGCGTATCACAACGTCGGCGTGCGCTGTCTGCAGGTGCTGCTCGCGCGCGGCGTCGACGTCACACTCGTCGTCACGCACGAAGACAGCCCGACGGAAAACATCTGGTTCGGCAGCGTCGCGTCGGTGGCGGCCGAGCACGGCATTCCCGTCGTCACGCCCGCTGATCCGAAGAGCCCTGAATTGCGCGCGCGCGTCGTCGAGGCGCGGCCGGACTTCATCTTCTCGTTCTATTACCGGCACATGCTGCCCGTCGATCTGCTGGCCGTCGCGCCGCGCGGCGCGTACAACATGCACGGCTCGCTGCTGCCGAAATATCGTGGCCGCGTGCCGACCAACTGGGCCGTGCTCAACGGCGAAACCGAGACGGGCGCGACGCTGCACGAGATGGCCGCGAAGCCGGATGCCGGCGCGATCATTGCGCAGACGCCCGTGCCTATCCTGCCCGACGATACAGCCGCGCAGGTGTTCGACAAGGTAACCGTGGCCGCCGAGCAGACGCTGTGGCGCGCGCTGCCCGCGCTGCTCAAGGGCGAGGCGCCGCACCTGCCGAACGATCTCGCGCACGGCAGCTACTTCGGCGGACGCAAGCCGGAAGACGGGCGCATCGACTTCAGCCAGAGCGGCCAGCAGGTCTACAACCTGATTCGCGCCGTCGCGCCGCCGTATCCGGGAGCGTTTACTGACATCGACGACGCGCCGGACGGCGCGCGCTTTATCGTCGCGCGGGCGCGCCTGGCACCGCCCGGCGCGCCAGACGGGGATTTGCCGCCCGGCATCCACGTAGGCGATAATGGCTTTTTTGCGACATGCGGCGACGGCCGCATCATCGTGATCCACGAATTGCGGCATCTGCGCGACGGCAACGAGCGCGTCGTCACCCCCGCCGAATTCACCCAGCTCACTCAATCTTCCCGTAACACATGAAAAAAGTCCTGATTCTGGGTGTGAACGGCTTCATCGGCCATCACCTGTCCAAGCGCATTCTCGAAACGACCGATTGGGAAGTGTTCGGCATGGACATGCAGACCGAACGCCTCGGCGATCTCGTCAACCACGAGCGCATGCATTTCTTCGAAGGTGATATCACGATCAACAAGGAGTGGGTCGAGTATCACGTGAAGAAGTGCGACGTGATCCTGCCGCTGGTCGCGATCGCCACGCCCGCTACGTACGTGAAGCAGCCGCTGCGCGTGTTCGAACTGGACTTCGAGGCGAACCTGCCCATCGTCCGTTCGGCCGTGAAGTACGGCAAGCATCTCGTCTTCCCGTCCACGTCGGAAGTCTATGGCATGTGCTCCGACGAACAATTCGACCCGGACGAGTCCGCCCTCACCTACGGCCCGATCAACAAGCCGCGCTGGATCTACGCGTGCTCGAAGCAGCTGATGGACCGGGTGATCTGGGGCTACGGCATGGAAGGCCTGAACTTCACGCTGTTCCGTCCGTTCAACTGGATCGGCCCGGGCCTCGACTCGATCTACACGCCGAAGGAAGGTTCGTCGCGCGTGGTCACGCAGTTCCTCGGCCATATCGTGCGTGGCGAGAACATCAGCCTCGTTGACGGCGGCGCGCAGAAGCGCGCGTTCACGGATATCGACGACGGCATCAGCGCGCTGATGAAGATCATCGATAACAAGGACGGCATCGCGACGGGCAAGATCTATAACATCGGCAACCCGACGAACAACTTCTCGGTGCGCGAACTGGCGCACAAGATGCTTGCGCTCGCCGCCGAATTCCCCGAGTACGCGGAAACGGCAAAGAAGGTGCAACTGGTCGAGACGTCGTCGGGCGCTTACTACGGCGCGGGCTACCAGGACGTGCAGAACCGCGTGCCGAAGATCGACAACACGATGCAGGAACTCTCCTGGGCGCCGCATTCGACTTTCGACGAAGCGCTGCGCAAGATTTTCGAAGCGTACCGCGGCCATGTCGCCGAAGCACGCGCCCTCGTCGAACAACAGTAAGGGCTGCCGCGCTTGGCTCTGATCGTCCTGAAGATCGATGTCGATACGCTGCGCGGCACGCGTGAAGGCGTGCCGAATCTCGCGCGTATCTTCGACCGCTACAAGGCGCGCGCCACGTTCCTGTTCAGCCTCGGCCCGGACCACACCGGTTGGGCGATGCGGCGCGTGCTGCGGCCGGGCTTTCTGAAGAAGGTGTCGCGCACGTCGGTGGTCGAGCATTACGGCGTGAAGCAGTTGATGTACGGCGTGCTGCTGCCCGGCCCCGACATCGGCGCGCGCGCCCGCTCCGAAATGCGCGCGATCCACGAAGCCGGCTTCGAATGCGGCATTCACACGTGGGATCACGTGTACTGGCAGGACAACGTGCGTTCGCGTCCGCGCGACTGGACCGTCGCGCAGATGCAGAAGAGCCACGACCGCTTCGCCGAGATCTTCGGCATGCCGCCCGTCACGCACGGCGCGGCCGGCTGGCAGATGAACGGCCATGCGTTCGAGCAGATCGACGCGTGGGGCATGCGGTACGCGTCCGATGGACGCGGGCATGCGCCGTACTTCCCCGTGGTGGGCGGCCGCACGCTTTCGCATGTGCAGATGCCGACCACGCTGCCTACGCTGGACGAAGTGCTGGGCATCGACGGCATCGACACGCACAACGTCGCCGCGTGGATGTTGAAGCGCACGGAAAACAATCCGCACGATCAGGTGTTCACGCTGCACGCGGAACTCGAAGGCCAGAAGCTTGCGCCCGTGTTCGAGCAGCTGCTTGCCGGCTGGCGCGCGCAAGGTCACACATTTGCCACGATGGGCGATTATCACGCCACGCTAGACCGTGACACACTGCCGTCGTACCCTGTGACGTGGGGCGAGATTCCGGGCCGTTCCGGCGAACTGATCGTTCAGCCCGACTAGCCGCACGGCGGCCGGGCGTCATTCGACACGCGTTCGCCCAATGTCAAAGACCTCATTGGCCGAACGCGCGACACGTCCCGAAGAACACCCAGCAACCCCGAAGAACGCGCTCAGGCGCGGCCCACGCCGCCGCCGACACCGATAACAACCGATAACAAACCGGAGGACCTCGTGCCCATCGCAGTCGATCAAGCCGTTCCCGATTTCACCGCCCCGGCTACGGGCGGCGACTTCACGCTGTCCAGCCTGCGCGGCAAGAAAGTCGTCGTGTATTTCTACCCGAAGGACAACACGCCCGGCTGCACGACGGAAGGACTGCAGTTCCGCGACCTGTATCCGAAGTTCAAGAAGGCGGGCGCGGAGATCATCGGTGTGTCGCGCGACAGCGTGCGCTCGCACGATAACTTCAAGGCCAAGCTGGAACTGCCGTTTACCTTGGTATCGGATCCGGACGAAACGCTGTGCACGCTCTTCGGCGTCATGAAATTGAAGAAAATGTATGGCAAAGAAGTACGGGGAATCGAGCGCTCCACGTTCGTCATCGATGCTGAAGGCGTGCTGCGCCGCGAATGGCGCGGCGTGAAAGTGCCAGGTCACGTCGACGAGATTCTGGAGGCTGTACAAGCGCTTTGAGGCGCGTTATATTGGGCCGCAATGAGTGCCTGTTCACATACTTTTTTCCGCAGTTGCGCTGCAGATCGCGTCGTCGCCGCCGCTGACAGGTCGGCCATGAGGCGAGCCATGAGGCGCAATGCGATGACCGAAGTCGAGCCGCTTGCCCCGTCTGCCGGGGCGGCGGCTTTTTTAATTGCGCGCAGCAGTTTGCGTCGTTCGCAGCGCACTTTCGTCAAGGAGCCGATCGAAGACCAGGCGAACCGGCATTACTAATCCGACACGCGCCACCGGACGCAAATTGCGGGCGCACGACGCACGACAGTTTGCGGCAGGCGGCGAAGAATTGTGACCCGCTTTACTCGAGGGAAACCATGCCTTTGCCTACCCCACCCAGCAAGCTCGGCAATCTGTTGCCGCCTGATGAATACACGGCGAAGCCTGCAAAGCCTGGTCGAAAACAGGCGTATGAAGGGGAGCAAGCCGCATCGGCCGAATATGGCCGCGCCAACGTCGCCGCACCGATGACGCACGCCGCCAACGCGGCCACCACGCTGCGCCCCGTTCATAGCGCCGCCGAGCCCGTTGCCGAAGCCACACCGTCCCGCAGTCGCAAGTCGAAGCAGACCGCCGCGTTGCTGCAGCCCGTCCCCGCCGCGCCGGCCGAAGTCGCCGTGACGGCAGCGCCTGTCGTCGCGCGTGGCAAGGGTTCCGCCGAAGCGGAAGCGCCCGCCGCCACCAGCGCCAAGTCGACCCGCACCGGAACGAAGAAAGGCACGGCCAAGGGTGCGCAGGTGGAGGTTCGCAAGCTGTTCGTGCTCGACACCAACGTGCTGATGCACGATCCGACGTGCCTCTTCCGCTTCGAGGAACACGACGTCTATCTGCCCATGATGACGTTGGAAGAGCTCGACAATCACAAGAAGGGGATGTCGGAAGTCGCACGCAACGCACGTCAGGTGAGCCGCACGCTGGATTCGCTCGTCGCGAATGCAGGTGACATGTCGGAAGGCATTTCGCTCGCGCGTCTGGGCAGCCGCGAAGCGCTGGGACGCCTCTACTTCCAGACGAAGCTCACGCATATCGAGCCCGTCGAAGGCCTGCCGCAAGGCAAGGCGGATAACCAGATTCTCGGCGTCGTGCGCGCGTTGCAGCGCGATCGCGAGGACCGCCAGGTCGTGCTGGTGTCGAAAGACATCAACATGCGCATCAAGGCGCACGCGCTCGGCCTGCCCGCCGAAGACTACTTCAACGACCAGGTTCTCGAAGACAAGGACCTGCTCTACTCCGGCATCCGTCAGCTGGCGCCCGACTTCTGGACGAAGCACGCGAAGGACATGGAGAGCTGGCAGGACACCAAGACGGGAACCACGTACTACCGCGTGACGGGCCCGCAGTGCGCGTCGATACTGGTCAACGAGTTCGTCTATCTGGAGCCGCAGAACGGCGAGCCGGCGTTCCACGCGATCGTGCGCGAGCTGAACGGCAAGACGGCGCTGTTGCAGACGCTGCGCGACTACGGCCACCACAAGAACAACGTGTGGGGCATCACGGCGCGCAACCGCGAGCAGAACTTCGCGCTGAACCTGCTGATGAATCCGGAGATCGACTTCGTCACGCTGCTTGGCCAGGCGGGCACGGGCAAGACGCTGGTCGCACTGGCGGCTGGTCTCGCACAGGTGCTCGACGACAAGCGCTACAACGAGATCATCGTGACGCGCGCGACGGTTCCTGTCGGCGAAGACATCGGTTTTCTGCCCGGTACCGAAGAGGAAAAGATGCAGCCGTGGATGGGCGCATTCGACGACAACCTCGAAGTGCTGCAGAAAACGGATGACGCAGCGGGCGAATGGGGCCGCGCGGCGACGCAGGAACTGATCCGCTCGCGCCTGAAGATCAAGAGCATGAACTTCATGCGCGGCCGGACGTTCGTCGACAAGTATCTGATCATCGACGAGGCGCAAAACCTCACGCCGAAGCAGATGAAGACGCTCGTCACGCGCGCCGGTCCGGGTACCAAGATCATCTGCCTTGGCAATATTGCGCAGATCGATACGCCGTATCTGACAGAAGGTAGTTCGGGCCTCACGTACGTCGTCGATCGCTTCAAGGGCTGGGCGCACAGCGGGCATGTGACGCTGGCGCGCGGCGAGCGCTCGCGGCTGGCCGATTACGCGTCGGATATTCTCTAACGCGCTGTCTTTGCTGGTTCAAAAGCCGCTTCCGGTTCGCTCTGGAAGCGGCTTTTTCTTTGTGTTTCGCCTTTTCAGACTCCCATGCGATTGGCATATGACCGCCCGCCTAAAATTGACATTTAGCGCGTAAACTTCAAGTAACTCATCAACATTTCTTGCGAGAGGCCTGTCAGACGGGCTACCATCGGGCATCACCGGCTTCTGGCGGGCGTCGTCGCTCGCCTCCGCTTTCATGCTTCGCCTCGCCCTGTCACTGTTGCTCGTCGCCCTGCTCGCCGCCTGCTCAGGCGCGCCGCAGAAGACCGTGCGCAGCTCGGGCGGGTCGTATGCGTCATCGGGCGGCGCGTATCGCACTGCGCCACCGGGCTTTCCCCGTTTCGTCGATCACAGCATCGGGCGCGAGGAAATCTCCATTCAGGCCATGAGTCTCGTCGGCGTGCCCTATCGCTGGGGCGGCAATACGCCCGATAGCGGTTTTGATTGCAGCGGGCTCGTGCACTACGTCGTGCAGCGCGCGGCTTCCGTGAACCTGCCACGCACGACGGCCGATATGAGCTCGCGCGGCGATTCCATCGAACCCGACGAAATCGCGCCGGGCGATCTGATTTTCTTTAACACGACCGGGCGACCGCATTCGCATGTCGGGATTTATGTCGGCAAGCTGCGTTTCGTGAACGCACCGTCGACGGGCGGCACCGTGCGGCTCGACTATCTGACCAATTCCTACTGGGCGAAGCGCTTCGACGGCATCCGCCGGGTGGCGCCCGCGTTGAACAAGCCGACAACGACGCCGTTCGATGCACCGAGCTATGAGGCCGCGACGCCTGTCACTCCGGCACCCGCCGTTGCGGCGGCAGAAGCAGCGCCTAAACCGGTCGCACCCGACGTCGCCGGCAGCGCGTACGGTTCGTCCCGCGGCGCGTCCGGCGCTTACGTGGCGCAGAGTCGTGCCCAACCCGCGCCCGTGGCGAATCAAAGCGTCGCCGCACCAGCCGCCACGGCGTCAGCATCCGTCGATCAGTTCGAACCGCCGCCTCCCGGCATGAGCGCCGCTCAAATGCAGGCGCGTGCAGCGGGCGCCATGTCGCCGACGCAGGTCGCTTCACCCGTTGCCTCCACGCCCGCGGATGCCACGCCCTCACGCGTGTACGGCGCCGCGCCAACGCCCGCTTCCGCCCCCGATGCCATCGACGCCGCCGCCGATGCCTACGAACCACCGCCTCCCGCCGCCGTAGCGGCGCGTCAGGCCCGCCAGGCGCAGTTCTCCGGCGAGAACCGCGAATCGGGCGGCGTACAGATCATGCGTGCGTCGACGGCTTCGCACCCCATTCCCGCGCCGACGCAAACCAACGACGACCCGATCGCGGGCTTTGCCAAGTACTGATTCGTGCACTGGTCATTGACGCTCGATTCACCCGCGCCGCCACACCTCTGCTATCTTTTGACGATATTTCCCTAACGGCGGGTGACAACGATGGATCTCGGGCTCAAAGACAAAGTGGTTCTGATAACGGGCGGCAGCAAGGGCATCGGCCTCGCGTGCGCGCGGGCGTTCGCGATGGAAGGCGCAAAAGTCGCGATCGTGTCACGCGATCCCGCCAACCTCGCCCGCGCCCGCGAGCAGCTTTCGAGCGAAGGGCTGCACGTTCACCTGACACGCGCCGATCTGCACGAACCGCATAGCGCCGCCGATGTCGTCGAGGAAGCGACGAGCGCCGTCGGCCCGATCGACATCCTGATCAACAGCGCGGGCGCCGCGCGCCGCTACAACCCCGAAACGCTCGACGCCGCGGCGTTCAAGGCGACGATGGAAGCCAAATACTTCCCGTATATCTACCCGCAGCAAGAAGTGCTCAGGCGCATGGCCGAGCGCGTGAAGTCCGGCGCGGCGAAGGAGCCGGGGACGATCGTCAACATCATCGGCATGGGCGGCAAGATCGCGAGCGACATCCATATCGCGGGCGGCGCGGCCAACGCGGCGCTGATGCTCGCTACCGTCGGCCTCGCGCACTACTACGCGCGCTACGGCATCCGCATCAATGCGATCAATCCGGGCGCGACGCTGACGGAGCGTGTCGAAGAAGCCCTGCAACTGGAAGCGTCGCGCGAAGGGATCGAAACCGCCGAAGCGCAGGCGCGTGGCGAGGCACGCGTGCCGCTCGGACGTTTCGCGAAACCGGAGGAGATAGCAGACGTTGCGCTGTTTCTGGCGAGCCGCCGCGCGAGTTATGTGACGGGCGCGATCGTCCCGATGGATGGAGGCAGCGCGCCGCTGATCTGAACGCGGCGCGCCGTTTTAAAGCAGCCTTACAGGAAGCGATGGCCGAGCCACCAGCCGGCCGCCGCGAGCACGGCGGACGCCGGAATCGTCAGCACCCACGCCCAGACGATATTGCCGGCGACGCCCCAGCGCACGGCCGACAGTTTCCGCGTCGCGCCGACGCCGACGATCGCGCCCGTGATCGTATGCGTGGTGGATACGGGAATGCCGAGGAACGACGCGATGAACAGCGTGATCGCGCCGCCCGTCTCCGCGCAGAATCCGCCGACGGGCTTGAGCTTCGTGATCTTCTGCCCCATCGTCCGCACGATGCGCCAGCCGCCGAACAGCGTGCCGAGGCCCATCGACAGATAACACCCGCCGATCACCCACAGCGGCGGCGCGTCGGCTGCGGCCGACGCGTACCCCGTCGCAATCAGCAGCATCCAGATAATGCCAATGGTCTTCTGCGCGTCGTTGCCGCCGTGACCAAGGCTGTACAGTCCCGCCGACACCAGTTGCAGACGCCGGAAGCGCCGGTCGACCTTGCTTGGCGGCGTGCGAAAGTAGATCCACGACACCAGCAGCATGAAGAACGAGCCGAGCACGAAACCGAGCAGCGGCGACACGATGATGAACGTGACTGTTTTCAGCAGCCCGTCCCAGTTGAGCGCGGCCCAGCCGGACTTGGCGAGCGCCGAGCCCACCAGCCCGCCGATCAGCGCGTGCGACGAACTGGACGGAATGCCGTAGTACCAGGTGACGATGTTCCAGCCGATCGCGCCGACCAGCGCGCCGAACACGACGTAGTGATCGACGATACCGGGGTCGATCGTGCCCTTGCCGACCGTCTGCGCGACTTTCAGGTGAAAGATGAAATAGGCGATGACGTTGAACGCCGCCGCAAACGCAACGGCCTGTTGCGGCTTCAGCACGCCCGTCGACACGACGGTGGCGATCGAGTTCGCTGCGTCGTGGAAGCCGTTCATGAAGTCGAAGACGAGCGCGACGACCACGAGCGTCGCGACCGTCCAGATAGCGAGTTGTATCGAATGCATCAGGCGTTTTCCAGCACGATGCCTTCGATGATGTTCGCCACGTCCTCACACTTGTCGGTGATCGACTCGAGCAGCTCGTAGATCGCCTTCAGCTTGATCAGCGTCTTGACGTCGTCCTCTTCGCGGAACAGCTTCGACATGGCCGAGCGCAGCACGCGGTCGGCGTCCGATTCCAGACGGTCGATGTCTTCGCACGCCTTCAGGATCTCGCGCGCCTGCTTCATGTCCGACAGCATGGCGACGGCCGCTTGCACACGCTCACAGCAAGCGGTCGAAATGTGCGCGAGCTGGCTCGCTTCCGACGTCACCGCCCGCACGTCGTACAGCGAAATGGCCGTGGCGACGTCCTCCATCAGGTCGAGGATGTCGTCCATCGTGGTGATCAACTTGTGGATTTCGTCGCGGTCGAGCGGCGTGATGAAAGTCTTGTGCAGCAGATCGATGGTTTCGTGCGTCAGTTTGTCGGCCGCTTTTTCGGCCGTCTGCACGTTTTGCTTGTGGATCTCGGCGTCGCCGAGGTTGTCGATCAACAGTTCGAGTTCGTGGCTCCCCGCGACAATGTGCTTCGCGTGAGCGTTGAAGATTTCAAAAAATTTGCCCTCGGTGGGCATGAATCGACCGAACATTGGGGTCCCAGAAAATGGTCACGGTGGCGCTGTCATAAAACCGCAACATTGTACCGTTCCGGACCATTCCGGGTGCGGCGCGCAGCCGTGTTTTGTGCGCGCGCGCAACGGCGGGCGCAACCCGGTGCCCCCGCTCGCGCGGAGTGTGCTACTCGCTGCCGTAGAAATTCTGCGCGCCCGCAAAATTGTCGAACTTCGTGAATTGCCCGTGGAACGTGAGCCGAACTGGGCCGATCGGACCGTTACGCTGTTTGCCGATGATGATTTCGGCGGTGCCCTTGTCGGGGCTGTCCGGGTTGTAGACTTCGTCGCGGTAAATGAACAGGATCACGTCCGCGTCCTGTTCGATTGCACCCGATTCGCGCAGATCGGACATGATCGGCCGCTTGTTCGGGCGCTGTTCGAGACCGCGGTTCAGCTGCGACAGCGCGATCACGGGCACGTCGAGTTCTTTGGCGAGGCTTTTCAGCGAACGCGAGATTTCCGAAATTTCCGTCGCGCGATTTTCGCCCGACGACGAGCCGCTCATCAGCTGCAAGTAGTCGATGATGATGAGGCCGAGCTTGCCGCACTGGCGCGACAGACGCCGCGCGCGCGAGCGCAGTTCCATCGGGTTCAGGCCGCCCGTTTCGTCGATGAAAAGCTGCGCCTCGCTCATTTTCTGGACGGCATGCGTGAGCTTCGGCCAGTCTTCGTCCGTCAGGCGCCCAGTCCGCATGCGGTGCTGGTCGAGCCGGCCGACCGAGCCAAGCATACGCATGGTCAGTTGCGTGCCCGGCATTTCCATCGAGAACACGGCGACTGGCAAACCGTATTCGACGGCCACGTATTCGCCGATGTTCATCGAGAACGCTGTTTTACCCATCGACGGGCGCCCCGCCACGATGATCAGCTCGCCGCCGTGCATGCCCGAGGTCATCCGGTCGAGGTCGACGAAGCCCGTTGGCGTGCCCGTCACGTCGCTCGGATTGGCCGTGTGGTACAGCGTATCGATGCGCTCGACAACCTGCGTCAGCAGCGGCCCGATTTCGAGAAAGCCCTGCGTGCCGCGCGCGCCGTCTTCGGCGATCGAGAACACCTTCGATTCCGCTTCGTCGAGCAGTTGGCGAACTTCCTTGCCCTGCGGATTGAAGGCATCGGCGGAAATTTCGTCGGCGACTGATACCAGCCGGCGCAGCACCGCACGATCCCGCACGATTTCCGCATAACGCCGGATGTTCGCCGCGCTCGGCGTGTTCTGCGCAAGCGCGTTCAGATACGCGAGTCCGCCGACCTCTTCGGCCTTGCCCGATGTGGTCAGCGCTTCATAGACGGTCACGACGTCGGCGGGACGCGTCGACGCGATCAGCCTGCCGATGTGCTCGAAAATGAGGCGGTGGTCGTAGCGGTAAAAATCGCTTTGCGAGAGGAAGTCGGCAATGCGGTCCCATGCGGCGTTGTCGAGCAGCAGACCGCCCAGCACCGATTGCTCGGCCTCGATGGAATGGGGCGGGACTTTCAGCGACTCAATTTGCGGATCTTTCGACGGTGCGTTCATGGGGTGGAATTATCAGGCAAAGTGGGACGGCGGGATAGCATCCTGAAAATCGAACCGCCGCAGCGCGCGGAAAGCCAACGCCGACAATAAAAAAGGCAGAGGCCGGTTTCCCGGCCCCTGCCCTTTATCACCAGCAACTGCCTGGCGATCGTGTTTCCTGTGTTGCTTAGACGTGCTCGCCCAGCACCGACACCGTGACGTCAACCGTGACGTCCGTGTGCAGCGAGACGTGAACCGAATGGTCGCCAACGATCTTCAGCGGGCCTTCCGGCAGACGCACTTGCGCCTTTTCAACTGCGAAGCCTTGCTTGCCCAGTGCTTCGGCGATGTCGGCGTTCGTCACCGAGCCGAACAGACGGCCGTCGACGCCAGCCTTCTGCGCGATCTGAACCGTCAGGCCCGACAGCTTTTCGCCTTGTGCCTGAGCAGCCGTCAGCTTTTCAGCTGCGACCTTTTCCAGTTCTGCACGGCGAACTTCGAATTCAGCGATCGCTTCCTTCGTTGCGCGGCGTGCCTTCTTGTTCGGGATCAGGAAGTTACGTGCATAGCCGTCCTTGACCTTGACGATGTCGCCCAGGTTGCCGACGTTCACGACTTTTTCGAGAAGAATGATTTGCATCCAGATGCTCCTTGTGACGTCGTCCGGTTAGGCCTTGTGCTGATCGGTGTACGGCACCAGCGCGAGGAAACGTGCGCGCTTGATCGCCGTGTCGAGCTGGCGTTGATAATGGGCCTTGGTACCCGTCAGACGTGCCGGCGTGATCTTGCCGTTCTCGCCGATGAAGTCCTTCAGCGTATCGATGTCCTTGTAGTCGATCTGATCGACATTTGCAGCCGTGAAACGGCAGAACTTCTTGCGCTTGAAGAGCGGGTTTTGTTGCTGACGACGCTTGTCGAATTTCTTACCAGTCGGGCGGGGCATGTTCAGTCCTTTCCAATGTCCTGCAATTCTGTGATGTGAAACACCAGAGTTCTCGCGTTGCGGCTTTTCTTCGCCAGGAAGCCGGTGAAGAGCGTTTCGACGCCCATTTCAACCCGCTCCAGCTTGCCGCTCGCCTCGCCGGCCGCGACCGCCTGCATGATCAGCTCGACGGTTCGGGCAACGCCCGCTTCGACGACCTGCGTGCGGTGTTGCAACGTACAGCCTGCAATCGGAACGCCTGCGGGGGTGTACCGCACTATTTCGCGTTCGACGATGCTCGCCGTGAGTTGCAGCCGGTTCATCGATTCCTTTTACGGACGCTGAATGAGAGCACGCCGCGTGACTCTGATGGCTTAATGGTTCTGCTTTAAGCCTGCGCTTCCGTCGGCTGCGATGCAGCCGCCTTCTTGGCTTCTTCGCGCTGCACTTCCTTCATCATCGGCGACGGGCCGGTTTCGGCCTTCTTCATCTTGACGATGAGGTGACGCAGAACGGCGTCGTTGAACTTGAACGCGTGTTCCAGTTCGTCGAGCGTAGTCTGGTCGCATTCGATGTTCATGCAGACGTAGTGAGCCTTCGCGAGTTTCTCGATCATGTAGGCCAGTTGGCGACGGCCCCAGTCTTCGATGCGGTGGATCTGGCCACCGTGCGACGTGATCGTGGTCTTGTAACGCTCGATCATGGCGGGCACTTGCTCGCTCTGATCGGGGTGCACGATAAAGACGATTTCGTAATGACGCATGTTCACTCCTTGTGCTGACTTATGGATAGAAGCCACCCGGGCGTCGAACCGGTGTGGCAAGTGAGAAGCCGAAGAATATAACCTGAATCGGCACTGTTTGCAAGATAAAGCAGGTGGCATCCGCCGGATTCGGGCGTGTTTTCAATGATTTAGGGCGGCTGGCGGCACAAAAACATGCCGCCAGCCGCCCTTCAAATGCCATCAAAAGTCTTCAGTCGCCCTCAACTGCCGGAATAAGGGGCCCCCGGCTCCCCGCCGTGCAGCCGGGCCGTCAGCGCGGCCTGCAACGCCGTCAGCGACTCGGGCGCGGCGTCCGTGATGGCCCACCACATCATCCCTTCGTCGCGCCAGCGCGCCACCGCATAGCCATCTTGCACGATCGCCGCGCCCGGTTTGCCCGCCGCGCGGTCGTCTTCGGGGAACACGTAGACGTCGATCACGTGCTTGGCATGCCGGTACGTGAGTACAGCCACCCGCCGATGCCCCACATAGTCGAGCCGCCCGCCAGCCAGCGGGAAGCCGCTCGCGCTGAGATCCTCCACAGGCGGCGCGTAGTCGAGCTTGCCGTTGAACCACGGCTTGACCGTGTGCTGATCCGTCGACACGACGTCGATATCGTGCCCCGACAGCTGCGCACGCACATGGCTCGCCACCAGTTCGTCGACCAACGGCATCGGTTCCCCCGTCCGGTGCAGCGTCACCGCGATGCCCGCCGCGACGAGCGCACAGAACGCCAGCGCGAGACCGCCGCGCCAGGCCGCGCCCGTGTGCCATCCGCCGCCGCTCATCGCGCCGCCCGCGCCCTCGCCCGCCAGCGGCCCGAAGCCGCCGCCTTTCGGGAGCTGCGGCAGTTGCGGCAGCCGCACCCAGTCGAACCAGCCTTTGCGCTGCCTCGCGCGTGGCTCGGGCCGCATTTCGCTGTCGCGCACCGCCCCTTGCGGAGCGGCAAGCTCGGTCGGCGGCAGCGCCGCCATGATCTTCGCGCGCAGTTCATCCGGCGCGCGATAGTAGTTGGCCGAGCGCACCGCGCCCTTCATTGCCCTTACCATCTCGCTTTCCCTCCGGCATGCCTCGCAGCTTTCGATATGCCGCTGCACGTCGCGCGATTGCGGCGGCGTGAGTTCGTGGTCCGCATTCGCATCGAGAAGCGGCCGTGCTTCGTTACAGTCCATCTGGCGCCTCCTGTGCGAGTCCGCCCGGCAACGCGCCGGGAGCGTGCGGCAACCAGCCGCCTTCGGTTTTACGTGGGGTATCGGGCGATCCGCCGGGCAGCGCGCCGCTGCCGGCGTGCGCCGAACGACCCGGACCCTCGGTCCGGGCCGATGCGCGCATGGCTGGCCGCGCGCCCGGCACATCGTCTGCCCCGTCCGGCCCACGCTGCGCGGCGCCCCCATCGCGCGCGCCGCCTCTCGGCCGCGCGCTCCCCTTCGTTTGCAAGGTCGTCAACGCCGTCGCGAGCTTGCGTCGCCCTCGAGCGAGCCGCGACATCACGGTGCCGACGGGCAGATCCGCAATCGTGGCGATCTCGCGGTAGCTCAACTCTTCCAGCTCGCGCAGGATCAGCACCTCGCGATATTCGACAGGCAGCATGTCCAGCGCCTCGTGCACGAGCCGCGTGTTTTCCTCGCGGATCAGCAGCGCTTCGGGGTCGGGCGAGTTCGCGCTCCAGCCTTCGAACGTCTCGTCGTCGAGGTTCTCATCGAACTCGATCGTCGCGTTGACGCCGCCCGAGCGCCTGCGCCATTCCGTGTACCACGTGCGCCGCACGATCGCGAGCAGCCAGGGCCGCGCGGTCTCGCCGTGGAACGTGTCGAAGAAACGGTAAGCGCGCATGAACGCTTCCTGCACGACGTCGTCGGCGTCGTGTCCGTTGCCGCATAGCCAGCGCGCAAGGTTGTACGCCGCATCGAGATGCGGCAGCGCCATCTGCTGAAAGCGCAGACTGCGCGCGGCCTCGGCGCGCGCGTCGCCCCCAGCATGTTTTCCGGTCTCATCCACCGATCGCCTCCAGGCTTGCCCAGACTTCACGGCTGCAAAACCCATTTCGAATCCAGTTTATTCCCGGTATTCGCGCCTGCCGTAAAAAATAAAGTTGGGAATAGAAAGCATGGCCTCGCAGTACCGCAAATGAGTCATTCACTCGCGAGGAGAATCATGCAAAACAATCTGAAATGTCTGAAGCGGCGCGATTTCCTGCGCCTTGCGGCCGTCGGCGGTGCGGCATTCGCGTCGGCGTTGCCCGGCTTCTCGTATGGACGCGACGACGATTTCTACTTCGTCCAGTTGTCGGATGCTCATTGGGGCTTCGAAGGCCCCGGCGTGAATCCCGATTCGAAAGGCACGCTGCCGAAGGCGATTGCCGCCGTCAACGCGTTGCCGTCTCCGCCCGATTTCGTGATCTTCACGGGCGACCTGACGCACACCACCGACGACACCGCGTTGCGCCACGAACGCATGCTCCAGTTCCAGCAAATCATCGCGCAACTGAAGGTGAAGCCGCTGTACCTGATGCCTGGCGAGCACGACGCGAGCCTCGACGCGGGCGCGGCGTACAAGGAGCACTTCGGGCAGACGCACTACACGTTCGATCACAAGGGCGTGCACTTCATCACGATCGACAACGTGTCGGACCCGGCGGGCCGCGTCGGCGAGCAGCAGATCGCGTGGCTTGCAGCCGATATCGACAAGCAGCCGCAGGACGCGCGCATCGTCGTCTTCACGCACCGGCCGCTGTTCGATCTCGCGCCGCAATGGGACTGGGCGACGCGCGACGGCGCGCAGGTGATCGACGTGTTGAGCCGGCGCAAGAACGTGACCGTGTTCTATGGCCACATCCATCAGGAGCATCACATGGTGACGGGCAACATTGCGCATCACGCGGCGCGCTCGCTGATGTTTCCGCTGCCGCTTGCGATGTCGCAGCCCAAGAAGCTGCCGGTGCCGTGGGACGCGTCCGCGCCGTATCGCGGGCTGGGCTGGCGGCAAGTGCAGGTCGCGAGGCCGTCGGGCGCGCTTGCGCTCGATGAAATGCCGATCAAGGCGTCATAACGGGGAGATCACCATGCCGACTTTTGCCGTCGACAGGAAGCGACGCCGCGTTTTCACGCTTGCCGCGATGGGCGCGGTGCTGGCCGTCGCGGGCCATTTCGACGCGCGCGCCGCCGAACCGCGCGTCATCAAGGTTAGTGCGCGCAAGTTCGTGTTCACGCCGAATCAGATCAAGCTCGCGCCGCATGAGAATGTTGTGTTTGAGCTGACCGCGGTGGATACGATTATGGGGTTTGCGATTCCGCAGTTCAACGTGCGGGCGGATGTGCCGCCTGGGGCTGTTGTGCGCCTACCGGCGCAGGCTGGACCGGCTGGGACTGTCGATTTTTTGTGCGATATTTTTTGTGGGTCGGGGCATGAGACGATGAGTGGGACTATTTTGGTTGGGTAGGGGTGGGTTTTGGTGGTTCGCCTGGGGTTGCGCCGGCATCCTGCGATGCGATTTGTTTTTTGCCAGGGTTGGTGTTCGCGGGCATCCGCGTTTTGCCTTCGCCCTTCACGCGTCGCCGTTCGGTGTTTTGGCCTTTTCGCTGGCATCCGCGTATTGCCTTCGTGCTTCAGGCGTCGCCCCTGTGCGGGGCGGCACCTACTTTTCTTTGCCGCCGCAAAGAAAAGTAGGCAAAAGAAAGCGGCTCACACCGCCAGCACTTGTGTTTGCCTGAGGGCCCCCAAAGGGTCCTACGCTTCACACGGCAATCACGTGACCCATGTTCGTTGCCAACGCTCTTGCGGTGCGCCTCACCCGCTTCACGCACCCGCGCTGCATCATGCCGTGCCAGATATTCCACCGCCGCCCAGGTGGCAAACTGTGTGTAGGCCGTAGCACCTCACACGCCTCACTTCGGACCGATAGCGCACGCGTTCCACCATGTAAGAGCGCCAAGCTATACGACGCGACAACCTACACACAGTTTGCCACCTGGGCGGCAGCAACCATTCGCTGGCGTTGGCCTTTGTGCGGGAGTTCGAAGCGGGTGAGGCGCTCATTCAGCGCGTTGGCAACGCACGCGAGCAGATATGCTGCCGTGTGAAGCGTAAGACCGGTTGAGGGCCCTCAGGCAATAACTAGAACTGACGGTGTGAGCCGCTTTCTTTTGCCTACTTTTCTTTGCGGCGGCAAAGAAAAGTAGGTGCCGCCCCGCACAGGGGCAACGCCTGAAGCACGAAGGCATAGCGCGGATGCCAGCGCAAACGCCGAAACACCAAACCGTCTGCGCAGCAAACCCACCGCCTCACGAATGCCATCGCAAATACCAAAACACCGAACGGCAACGCCCGCGCCACGAAGGCGCAACCGCCAAAAACACCAAAACACTCCCACCGCAAGGCGAAAAAACCCCACATCACCCCGCATTAACCCAGTAATCAGGCCGCGCATAAACCTCTTTCAGATAATCAATGAAATACCTGACTTTCGCGGGCACATACCGCTGCTGCGGATAAACAGCAAGAATGTCGTAATCAGGCAGCGCATATTCATCGAGCACGGTCTCGAGCTCGCCCCTCGCGAGTTGCTGATCGATTTCCCACGTCGAGCGCCAGCCAAGCCCGAGCCCTTCCGACACCCAGCGGTGCAGCAACTCGCCGTCGTTGCAATCGAGCGTGCCGCCGACGCGCACCGTCGTCAGCTTGCCATTGCGCCGGAAGTACCAGCCGCGGTTCTGCCCGCCTTGGAGGTTGAACGCGAGGCAGTTGTGGGCCGGCAGATCCTCGAGCGCCTTCGGCTTGCCATGCTTGCGGAAGTATTCAGGCGTCCCGCACACGACGCGCCGGTTCGTCGCAAGCTTGACGGCCACAAAGTTCGGATCGACAGCCCCGCCGATGCGAATCGACAGATCGTAGCCCTCGCGCACCAGATCGACGACGCGGTCGGTCAGATTGAACGAAACCTGTAATTCGGGCTTGTCCTTCAGAAATTCGGGCGCGAGCGGCGCAACATGCTTACGCCCGAACGCGGCAGGCGCCGACACGATCAGATGCCCGTTGACCGACCGCCGCCCCGCCATCAACTCGTTTTCCGCCTGGTCCCATTCGCTGAGCAGGCCGCGGCAACGTTCGAGAAACGCCGCGCCCTCTTCGCTGACCACCAGCCGGCGCGTCGAACGGTACATCAGCTTGACGCCCAGGCGCTTTTCGAGCGCGTCGATCCGGCGTCCGAGGATCACGGGCGACACGCCCTCTTCCAGCGCCGCCGACGCCAGGCTGCCCGCGTCCGCGACGCGCACGAACGTTTCGATCTGTTTAAAGCGATCCATTTTTCGTCTCCAGGTGCTGTGCACGGGCGTCTCGCCGCAACGCGCCCCAATGGGCGTCCCACCCGTATTCCATACTTTTTGTTTTGGAATAAGCGACCGTGAATGATCTTATCAAACCTTAGATGCAGTCTTAAAGTGTGCCTAACACCCATCCGCTTTACAGACTTCCAGGAGACATTCATGGCCAAGATGAGAGCCGTCGACGCAGCGGTACTCGTGCTCGAAAAAGAAGGCATCGACACGGCTTTCGGCGTTCCCGGCGCCGCCATCAACCCGTTCTACTCGGCCATGCGCAAGGCAGGCAACATCAGTCACGTGCTGGCGCGCCACGTCGAAGGCGCATCGCACATGGCGGAAGGCTATACGCGCGCAGCGCCCGGCAATATCGGCGTGTGCATCGGCACGTCGGGCCCCGCCGGCACCGACATGATCACCGGCCTCTACTCCGCCTCCGCCGACTCGATTCCGATTCTCGCGATCACCGGTCAGGCGCCGCGCGCGCGTCTGTACAAGGAAGACTTCCAGGCCGTCGATATCGAATCGATCGCCAAGCCCGTCACGAAGTGGGCCGTCACGGTGCGCGAACCGGCCCTCGTGCCGCGCGTGTTCCAGCAGGCGTTCCATCTGATGCGCTCGGGCCGTCCCGGTCCCGTGCTGGTCGACCTCCCCATCGACGTGCAACTCGCCGAGATCGAGTTCGACATCGAGACCTACGAGCCGCTGCCCATCTATAAGCCCGCCGCGACGCGCAAGCAGATCGAAGCCGCGCTCACGCTGCTCAACGATTCCGCGAAGCCGCTGATCGTCTCCGGTGGCGGCGTGTTGAACGCTGCCGCTGAAGATCTGCTCGTGCAGTTCGCCGAAACGATCGGCGTGCCCGTGATCCCGACGCTGATGTCGTGGGGCGCGATTCCCGACGATCACCCGCTGATGGCGGGCATGGTCGGCCTGCAAACGTCGCATCGCTACGGCAACGCGACGATGCTCGCCTCGGATTTCGTGCTCGGCATCGGCAACCGCTGGGCGAACCGTCACACGGGCAGCGTCGAGGTATATACGAAGGGCCGCAAGTTCGTGCACGTCGATATCGAACCGACGCAGATCGGCCGCGTGTTCGGCCCGGATCTCGGCATCGTGTCCGACGCGAAGCTCGCGCTCGAACTGTTCGTCGAAGTCGCGAAGGAATGGAAGGCAGCAGGCAAGCTGAAGGACCGCGGCGCGTGGGTCGAGGAATGCCAGGAACGCAAGCGCACGCTGCAACGCAAGACGCACTTCGAGAACGTGCCGATCAAGCCGCAGCGCGTGTACGAAGAGATGAACAAGGTGTTCGGCCGCGATACGTGCTACGTGAGCACGATCGGCCTGTCGCAGATCGCCGCCGCGCAGTTCTTGCACGTGTTCAAGGCGCGCAACTGGATTAACTGCGGCCAGGCCGGCCCGCTCGGCTGGACGATTCCGGCAGCGCTGGGCGTGCGTGCCGCTGATCCGCAGCGCCCCATCGTCGCGCTGTCGGGCGACTACGACTTCCAGTTCATGATCGAAGAACTGGCCGTGGGCGCGCAGTTCAAGCTGCCGTACGTGCATGTGGTCGTGAACAACTCGTATCTGGGCCTGATCCGCCAGGCGCAGCGCGCGTTCGACATGGACTTCTGCGTGCAGCTCGCGTTCGACAACATCAACGCGCCGGAACTCGAAGGCTATGGCGTCGATCACGTCGCGGTGGCTGAAGGCCTCGGCTGCAAGGCGATCCGCGTGTTCAAGCCGGAAGAGATCAAGCCGGCGCTGGAAAAAGCGCAGTCGATGCTCTCCGAGTACAACGTGCCGGTGATCGTCGAAGTGATTCTCGAGCGTGTGACCAACATTTCGATGGGCGCCGAGATCGACGCGATCAACGAGTTCGAAGATCTCGCCGTGACGCGCGCCGATGCGCCGAGCGCGGTCAGCCTGCTCGACTAAATGCCGTACCCGCCTCATCCGGGCGGACGCGTTTCCAGTGAAACGCATCCGCCCGCGCCGTGCTGTTCAATTTGACCGACCAGAGAGAAAAAGCAACATGCCGAAATTTGCCGCGAATCTCACGATGCTGTTCAACGAAGTCCCGTTCCTCGACCGCTTTGCAGCGGCCGCCGACGCGGGCTTTGACGCCGTCGAGTTTCTGTTCCCGTATCCGTATCAGATCGCCGAACTGTCCGAGCGGCTCGCGCAGAACAAGCTGAAGCTCGTGCTGCACAACCTGCCCGCCGGCAACTGGGAAGCGGGCGAACGCGGGATTGCTTCGCTGCCGGATCGCGTCGGCGAGTTTCAGGAAGGCGTGGGCCGTGCCATCGAATACGCGAAGGCGCTGAAGGTGCCGCAACTGAACTGCCTCGTCGGCATTCCGAAGGGCGTTGATGCCGACAAGGCGCGCGCGACGATCGTCGACAACCTGAGCTTTGCCGCTGCCGCGTTGAAGAACGAAGGCATCAGGCTGCTCGTCGAGCCGTGCAACTCGTACGACATTCCGGGCTTCGCATTGAACCGCTCGTCGGAAGGACTCGATGTGATTCAGGCCGTCGGCTCCGACAACCTGTTCCTGCAGTACGACATCTATCACATGCAACGGATGGAAGGCGAACTCGCCGCGACGATCAAGAAGAATTTCGCGCAGATCGCTCACATCCAGCTCGCCGACAACCCGGGGCGCAACGAGCCGGGCACGGGCGAAATCAACTATCCGTTCCTGTTCGATCTGCTCGATTCGCTCGGCTATCGGGGCTACATCGGCTGCGAGTACAAGCCGCGCACGACGACGGCGGAAGGCCTCGGCTGGCTGGAGAGCGTCGCGGGCGTGAAGCGCGCTCATGCCTCCGCCTGATATCGGCGCCTGATTGCAACGACACACGAGCACATTTCGAACCTTATTTACTGGAGACTCATTCAATGGCAAAGATCGGTTTCATCGGCCTCGGCATCATGGGCGCGCACATGGCGCGCAACCTCATCAAGGGCGGTCATACGCTGTTCGTCAATGGCGCGTACCCGGTGCCGGAAGATCTCGCCAACACGACCACGTCGGTCGCTGATTCGACGGCTGTTGCGCAGGCGGCCGATATCGTCGTGATCATGGTGCCCGACACGCCCGACGTCGCGAACGTGCTGTTCGCCGATGACGGCGTGGCGAAAGGCCTGACGAAGGGCAAGCTCGTGATCGACATGAGCTCGATCTCGCCGCTTGACACGCAGGCGTTCGCGAAGAAGATCAACGAACTGGGTTGCGACTATCTCGACGCGCCCGTCTCCGGCGGCGAAATCGGCGCACGGGATGCGACGCTGACGATCATGGTCGGCGGCCCGCAAAAGTCGTTCGATCTGGCCAAGCCGCTGTTCGACCTGATGGGCAAGAACATCTCGCTGATCGGCGACAACGGCGCGGGACAGACCTGCAAGGTGGCGAACCAGATCATCGTCGCGCTGAACATCGAAGCCGTCGCGGAAGCGCTGTTGTTCGCGGCGCGTTCGGGCGCCGATCCGGAGCGCGTGCGCAAAGCGTTGATGGGCGGCTTCGCGTCGTCGCGCATTCTCGAAGTGCACGGCGAGCGGATGACGAAGCGCACGTTCAACCCGGGCTTCCGGATCGAGTTGCACCAGAAGGATCTGAACCTCGCACTCGATGGCGCGCGCAAGCTTGGCATCGCATTGCCGCATACGGCCAGTGCCCAGCAACTGTTCAGCGTGTGCGCGGCGAATGGCGGCAAGGCATGGGATCACTCGGCGATGGTTCGCGCGCTCGAAATCATGGCGAATTTTGAAGTCGCACAGGCGCCTGCAGCAGATCAGAAAGCGGCTTGAGCGAGCCTGTGACGCTTTAATGCAACGACGGCTGCCGTGTGCGAAACACGGTGGCGCACAAGTGGGGCGCCTGGTCCGGCGCGCGGCACGCATCGGATTGGGCAAATCATGTCGCTCTGGGCTGAGAGCGGCAAGTGGGGTCCGCAGCGGCACCCGGCGATGACGGGGAAGCCTTGGTCGGTCAGACGTCATCGTCGGGTGTCCTGCTGTGGTTTGGTTTTTTGGTTTTTTGGTTTTTTTTGTCTGCGACGCTGGTGGGGGCTTTGCTTTTGCGCTGGCGGCGTTGATGTTGTGTGCCTGGCTTTGCGCTGGCATCCGCGTTACGGTGTTTGTCTCTGCGCTGGCATCCGCGCTTTGCCTTCGTGCTTCAAGCGTCGCCCCTGTGCGGGGCGGCACCTACTTTTCTTTGCCGCCGCAAAGAAAAGTAGGCAAAAGAAAGCGGCTAACACCGCCAACATTTCTTCTTGCCTGAGGGCCCCCAACCGGTCCTACACTTCACACGGCGATCTGCTTGTTCCGCGTTCGTTGCCAACGCGCTGAATGAGCGCCTCACCCGCTTCACACCCCCGCGTTACAGCACGCAGTGCCAGATATTCCTCCGCCGCCCAGGTGGCAAACTGTGTGTAGGCCGTAGCACCTCACACGCCTCACTCCGAACCGATAGCGCCGGCGTTCCACCATGTAAGAGCACCAAGCTGTACGCCGCGACAACCTACACATAGTTTGCCACCTGGGCGGCGCAAACCATTCGCTGCCGCGAGCCCTTGTGCGGGTGTTTGAAGTGGGTGAGGCGGTCATTCGAAGCGTTGGCAACGCACGCGAAGAAGGACGTTGCCGTGTGAAGTGTGGGACCGTCTGGGGGCCCTCAGGCAAGAAGAAAGATTGGCGGTGTTAGCCGCTTTCTTTTGCCTACTTTTCTTTGCGGCGGCAAAGAAAAGTAGGTGCCGCCCCGCACAGGGGCGACGCTTGAATGGCAAACACCGTAACGCGGATGCCAGCAAAAACACAAGCACACCACACTAGAACGTCGAAGACAAACAAAAACCTCACCGAAGGCCATGATAAAACGCCGCCAGATTGGCGATATCACCATCAGACAGCGGCTTCGCGACCAGCGACATCATGTCATTCTGCCGCGCCCCCGACTTGAAGTCCTTCAGCGCCTTAATCAAATAATCCTCATTCTGCCCAGCCAGATTCGGCGCTTCAGGAATCTTGGCGATGCCATCCATCCCATGACACGCCTGGCACTGCACAGCCTTGGCGCGCCCCTTGGCAAGATCGGCTGCATTCGCCGCGCAGGCGAACCCTGCAACAACGAACACGACCGCTATCGGTAGCAAAAAAAAACGCCTCATTTCGCGTACGAAATCCGATAAATCGCGCCAGCGTAATCATCCGACACGAGCAACGACCCATCCTGCAACTGCTGCACATCGACAGGACGTCCCATGTACTCACCGTTCGGCGTCAACCACCCTTCCGCAAAAACTTCGGTCTCCCCGACCGAGCCATCGTCCTTGACAGGCGTGTACATGATGCGCGCACCAATCGGCTTCGTCCGATTCCACGAACCATGCTCCGCATCAAAGATGCCGCCCTGATACTTCTCCGGAAACATCTTGCCCGTATAGAACGACATGCCAAGATCCGCCGCGTGCGCAGCGTACTCGACCATCGGGAACACCACGCCCGCAGGCGGCGTCTGGTCCTTGTATTCCTCCGTGCGAACATGGCCGCCGCCATACCATGGGAACCCGAAGTTCGCGCCCGCCTTCGTCGCGTGATTCAGTTCGCCGGGCGGGATGTCATCGCCCATGCCGTCCACCTGGTTGTCGGTGAACCACAGCGACTTGTCCTTCGGATTGAAATCGAGGCCCACCGAATTGCGCACCCCATGTGCATACACTTCGCGATTCTTGCCGTTCTGGTCGAGGCGGATGATGCCCGCGAGTCCGTTCTTGTCGAGCTCGGCGAGTTTGTCCTTGGGCGGCACGTTCCACGGCTGGCCGAGCGCGATGTACAGCTTCTTGTCAGGCCCGACGCGGCAATAACGCGCGCCATGATTGAAGCTTTCGAACTGCGGCGGAATCAGCTTGCCCTGCGGCACGACCACAGCGGCGGCCACGTCCGGGCCGCCCTCGCCGAAGAACTGCGCAGCGGGAAACGCCAGCACGCGGTTCTGCTCGACGATGTACAGCACGCCATCCGGCGAGAAGCACACGCCGTTGGGCACCTTGAAGGTAACGGAACTCGCAAACTGCACGACGTCGTCGGCAACGCGCCGCTTGGTCCGGTCCGTCACCTGCCACACGCGATCCTTGCGCGTGCCGACGAACACCACGCCCGTCGACGGCTCGATTGTCATCGCGCGCGCCTCGGGCACGATGGCATACAGTTCGATCTTGAAGCCAGACGGCAGCTTGATCGCCTTCAGGTTTTCGCGCAGCGCGTCGGCGCGCGCGCCCGTCTGCGGCACCGTTTCGGCTGGTTTCGTGTTGCCCGTGGTCTTGAAGTTCGACAGCGTCTGCACGTTGTCCTGCGCGGCGTAAGCGGCAGGCAGGATCGCGAATGCTGCGCCGATGGCGAGCGGCAAGAGCTTCAGGGATGCGTTCATCGGTATGTCTCCTGTCATTTTGATGCGGTTTGTTGGACCTGCAACGACGGGTACGGGAAAGACATGAACGTCATGATGCAGCGTGTGATGGCATCGCAAGCCGTTGCAAGTGCAACGGAACCCGTTTGCGCGATGCCATCTGAAAGCTTGCCGTGCGGCGGGCTACTGACTGTTATAGACGATGTTCAGCCAAACGTCGGACGAATGTCTGCCACGCGGCATCCGCGAAGCAGCCTTCCAGGCGAGGGAATGTGAGCGAGCGACGCGTTATATTCGCGAGGAACGATCGCGTCGTCTTGTGATGCGGATGGAATCAGTACGTATCGAAGACTTGCTGCAACGCAACCGGCGTCGTATGGCCTGCCGCGAGCGCGAGCATCAGCAGCACGCGCGCCTTGTACGGATTGAGTGCGCCTGCCGTAACGAAGCCGAGCGCATCGTCGGCGGCTGCACCATTGCGCATCACGTGCCCCGAGCCGACACGCGACGACCGCACGATCGCGACGCCCTTTGCCGCCGCTTCGGCGAGCGCCGTCTGCACGGTCGAGTGAATCGAGCCGTTGCCCGTGCCCGCGACGACGATGCCCTTCACGCCCGCTGAAACGAGCGCATCGACGGCCACACGCGACACACCCGCATAGCTCGTCACGACTTCGACCAACGGCCATGCCGCGCTGTTCGAATCGATCACGAACGGTGTCGCGCCCGTATGCGGCCGCACGACGCTGCGTTGAAACTCGACGCGCCCATCCTGCACCCAGCCCAGCGCGCCGATTTCGGGCGACTGAAACGCATCGACGGCGTACGTGCTCGTCTTCACGACGTCGCGTGCGCTGTGAATGCGGTTGTTGAACGCGACCAGCACGCCCTGCCCGCGGGCTTTGGCGTTGCCCGCGACGATCACGGCGTTGAGCAGATTCAGCGGGCCATCGGCGGACAGTGCCGACGACGGCCGCATCGCCGCCGTCAGCACGACAGGCTTGTCGCTCTTGACGCTCAGATGCAGCAGATAGGCGGTTTCTTCGAGCGTATCGGTGCCATGCGTGACGACCACGCCGTCGACTTCATCGGAAGCCAGCAGCGCATTGATGCGCTGCGCGAGCGTGCTCCACAACGCGAGCGTCATGTCTTTGCTGTCGACGCTCGCGACCTGCTCGGCCTGCACATTCGCAACAGCAGCCAGCGACGGCACGGCGGCGAGCAGTTGCCCGACGCCGACGACGCCCGCCTGATAGCCCGATGTATTGGTCGCGTCGGGCGCGGCGCCCGCGATCGTGCCGCCCGTCGCAAGCACGGCGATGCGCGGCAGCGCGCGCGATGCAGAAGTAGAGGTATTCATGGCGGCGATTGTAAGCGATGCGCACGCCGCCGCCATCGATGAAAACGCGAGCCTCTAGATGAAGCTCGCGCGCAAAACACCCACTATCAGGCCGCTTCGCGCAACTGGCTCGCGATATCCGCTTCGTGCAGTTGCGGCGCGAACATCTCGATCAGCCGGTACGCATAGGCACGCAGGAACGCACCCTTGCGCAAACCGATGCGCGTCGTGCTCGCTTCGAACAGATGCTGCGTGTCGAGCGCCACGAGTTCGGTGTCGCGCTTCGGATCGAACGCCATCGCGGCGACGATGCCGATGCCCATGCCGAGTTCGACGTAGGTCTTGATCACGTCCGCGTCGATGGCCGTCAGCACGACGTCGGGCAGCGCGCCCACCTTCGCAAACGCCTGATCGATGTGCGAGCGGCCCGTGAAATCCTGGTCGTACGTGACGATCGGGTATTCGGCGACCTCTTCCAGCGTGATGTTCTCACGGCCCACCAGCGGATGCCCCTTCGGCACGACCACGACGTGGTGCCACGAATAGCACGGGAACGTGACGATGTCGGGATAACGGTCGAGCGCTTCCGTCGAGATGCCGATGTCGGCCTCGCCGTTGATGATCATCTGCGCGATCTGCTGCGGGTTGCCTTGGCGCAGCGCGAGATGCACCTTCGGATAAACCGAAGTGAACTGGCGGACCACCTTCGGCAGCGCGTATCGCGCCTGCGTGTGCGTCGTCGCGACGACGAGGTGGCCGTTATCCTGATCCGCATACTGGCGCGCGACGCGGCGCAGGTTCTCCGCGTCGAGCAGCATCCGCTCGATCAGCTGATGCACTGCCTTGCCCGGCTCCGTCAGCCCCGTCAGACGCTTGCCGCGTCGAATGAAAATATCGACGCCCAGTTCGTCCTCGAGATCCTTGATCTGCTTCGAGACGCCCGACTGCGACGTGTACAGCACGTTCGCGACTTCCGTCAGGTTCATGTTCTGCCGTACGGCTTCGCGCACGAAGCGCAGCTGCTGGAAATTCATATCGATGTCTCCGGTTCAGCCAGAGTAGGTTTGTTGTTCAATGCCTGGGTTGAAATGACGCTGCCTGGTGCGCCGTTCAATGTGCAGGGAATACACGCAACGCGCGCGGCACGGCCGTCACGCCATCGCCGACACCGAGTTGCAATTCGCGCCATGCTTCGCGATCCAGTTCCGCTTCGAGCACGTGACCTGCACGCCCTTCGAGCTCGACACGCACCGAGCCGCCCAGCGTCACCACGCGCCGCACGCCGACGACGATGCCGTCGCGATGTCCTGAAGCCTGCGGATACAGCACGAGATCGTGCGGACGCACGTAAGCGAACGCGGGCCCCTGGAAGTTCGCTTCGATCGCGATAGGCTGCGCGGCGCCATCGACGACGAAACCCCTGCCGTCGACGCTGCCATGCAGCCGGTTCGCCGCGCCGAGAAACTCGTAGACGAACGAGGTCTGCGGATGATCGTAGACGTCTTGCGGGCTGCCCACCTGCTCGACGTGCCCGTGATTCAGCACGACGATACGGTCCGCGACTTCGAGCGCTTCTTCCTGGTCATGCGTGACGAAGATCGTCGAGATATGCAGGTCGTCGTGCAGACGGCGCAGCCAGCTGCGCAGTTCCTTGCGCACTTTCGCATCGAGCGCGCCGAACGGTTCGTCGAGCAGCAGCACTTTCGGCTCGACGGCCAGCGCGCGCGCCAATGCGATACGTTGCCGCTGGCCGCCCGACAGCTCCGACGGATAGCGTTGCGCGAGCCAGTCGAGCTGCACGAGCTTCAGCAGTTCATGCACTTTCTCGCGGATCACGGCTTCGGACGGACGCTCCTTGCGCGGCTTCACGCGCAGGCCGAACGCGACGTTCTCGAACACCGTCATATGACGGAACAGCGCGTAATGCTGGAACACGAAGCCGACGTTGCGCTCGCGCGCGCCCACTTCCGCGACGTCCTGGCCTTGCAGCACGACCTGGCCCGCGTCCGCGTATTCGAGGCCCGCGATTACGCGCAGCAAGGTGGTCTTGCCACAGCCCGAAGGTCCAAGCAGCGCGACGAGTTCGCCCGGCGGAAAATCGAGTGAGACGTTGTCGAGCGCGGTGAAATCGCCAAAGCGCTTTTGCAGATTGCGTACGGTGATGCCCATCTTTGACAACTCTCCTTACTGGACCGATTGTGCGGCGGTATTCGTCGACTGCGTGGACGGCTTGCTCACGGGACCGGCATGCGCAGGCACGTCGCTCGCGCTCGCCAGTTCCGCCGACAGGTGGCGCTCGGCGAGCAGCTTCAGGCCGAGCGTGACGAGCGCGAGCAACGCGAGCAGCGACGCCACGGCGAAGGCCGCCGAAAAGTTATATTCGTTGTAGAGAATCTCGACGTGCAGCGGCATCGTGTCCGTCTGTCCGCGAATGTGGCCCGACACCACCGACACCGCGCCGAACTCGCCCATCGCCCGCGCGTTGCACAGGATCACGCCATACAGCAGACCCCATTTGACGTTCGGCAGCGTGACGCGCCGGAAGATCTGCCAGCCCGACGCGCCGAGCACGTGCGCGGCTTCTTCCTCGTCGTTGCCTTGCGCCTGCATCAGCGGAATCAGCTCGCGCGCGACGAACGGGAATGTGACGAAGATCGTCGCGAGCACGATGCCCGGCACCGCGAAAATGATCTGCACGTTGTGATCGGCGAGCCACGGTCCGAACCAGCCTTGCGCGCCGAACATCAGCACGTAGATCAGGCCGGAGATCACAGGCGACACCGAGAACGGCAGGTCGATCAGCGTCGTCAGCAGCGCCTTGCTGCGGAACTCGAACTTTGCGATACACCACGATGCCGCGAGACCGAACACGAGGTTGAGCGGCACGGCAATCGCTGCCGTCAAGAGCGTCAGCTTGATCGCGGACACGGCATCCGGATCCGCGAGCGACTCGAAGTAGTACGCAACGCCCTTGCTGAACGCCTGATAGAACACGGCAACGAGGGGCAGCGCGAGAAACAGCGCGAGAAACAGCAACGCGATGCCCGTCAGAATCCAGCGCACGACGCGCGGCTCGGTCACCGGGTCGGGACGGCGCACGGCGTTAGTGTTGCCTGCGCCCGAGCCGGAAAGCACTACGGAATCCTGGCTCATTGCGCACCTCCCGTCAGCGCAGCCGACGACACAACCGGCACCGTAGGCGCCGTGCGGCCGCGGGTCGTGCGCCGCTGCAGATACCACTGCAGCGTGTTGATCAGCAGCAGCATCAGGAACGACACCACCAGCATCACGACAGCCAGCGCCGTCGCGCCCGCGTAATCGTATTGCTCCAGCTTCGTGATGATGAGCAGCGACGTGATCTCCGACTTCATCGGCACGTTGCCCGCGATGAAGATCACCGAGCCGTATTCGCCCAACGCACGCGCGAACGCCAATGCAAAGCCCGTCAGCAGCGCGGGAAACACACTGGGAAATACGACGCGCCGGAACGTCAGCCAGCGCGAGGCGCCCAGGCACGCGGCCGCCTCTTCCTGCTCGCGCTCGAACTCTTCGAGCACGGGCTGCACAGTCCGCACGACGAACGGCAAGCCGATGAAGGTCAGCGCGACCAGCACGCCCGCCGGTGTGAACGCGATCTTGATGCCGAGCGGTTCGAGAAACTGGCCGACCCAGCCATTGCCCGAATAGATCGCCGCGAGCGAGATGCCCGCCACCGATGTGGGCAGCGCAAACGGCAGATCGACGACGGCGTCGATGATGCGCTTGAACGGAAACTTGTAGCGCACCAGCACCCACGCGACCAGAAAGCCAAACACCGCGTTGATCAGCGCGCCACCGAGTGCCGAGAAGAACGTCAGCCGGTACGACGCGAGCACGCGTGGCGACGTAACGGCGCGCACGAACTGGCTCCAGTCGAGCGTGGCCGTCTTGAGAAAAGTGGCCGCGAGCGGAATTAGCACCACGAGGCTCAGATACGCCAGCGTGATGCCGAGCGTCAGGCCGAAGCCGGGTATCGCGCTCGGCTTGCGAAAGGTCAACGTCGTCATGCGAAAGCTCTTTCAGGTTTTATGCGTTGCAACGCGTGCCGTCGCACCATTGCCGAAAGCGCGCCCGAGGGCGCGCCTTTGTTCAAACATTGCCGCTGCGTGGTTTCACTGCGGTTGGTAGATCGAATCGAACACGCCGCCATCGGCAAAGTGCGTCTTCTGCGCGTTCGTCCAGCCGCCGAACGAGTCGTCGACCGTGTACAGCTTCAGCTTCGGAAACTTATCGGTGAGCGTGGCCGGCACCTTGTTCGAACGCGGACGGTAGAAGTTCCTCGCGGCGATTTCCTGACCTTGCTCGCTGTAGAGGAAGTTCAGATACGCGTCGGCGAGCTTGCGCGAGCCATGCTTGTCGACCACCTTGTCCACCACGGCGACGGGCGGCTCGGCCAGAATGCTCGCCGACGGCACCACGATCTCGAACTTGTCGGTGCCGAATTCCTTCACCGACAGGAACGCTTCGTTTTCCCATGCGATCAGCACATCGCCGATGCCACGCTGCACGAAGCTCGTCGTCGCGCCGCGCGCGCCGGAGTCGAGCACGCCCGCGTTCTTATACAGCTTCGACACGAATTCCTTCGCCTTCTGGTCGTTGCCGCCCGGCAGATGCGACGCGTACGCCCATGCCGCCAGATAGTTCCAGCGCGCGCCGCCCGACGTCTTCGGGTTCGGCGTCACGATCGACACGCCCGGCTTCACGAGATCGTCCCAGTCCTTGATGTGCTTCGGGTTGCCCTTGCGCACGAGGAACACGATCGTCGACGTGTACGGCGACGCGTTGTCGGGCAGGCGCTTCTGCCAGTCCTTGTTGATGAGGCCCTTGTTCGCGAGCGCGTCGATGTCATAAGCGAGCGCGAGCGTCACGACGTCGGCCTGCAGGCCGTCGAGCACCGAACGCGCCTGCGCGCCCGAGCCGCCGTGCGACTGCTTGAAGGTGACCGACTCGCCCGTCTTCGCCTTCCATTCCTTGCCGAAGGCCTGATTGACGTCCTGATACAGCTCGCGGGTCGGATCGTAGGAAACATTCAGCAGCGTGGTGTCCGCATGCGCCTGCGCGATCATCCCGACCGCCGACGCAGCGCCCAGCGCGAGCGCCGCGACCAACCGCTTCGCGCTGCCGCGCTTTGCCTTCTGTGCTCCTGCCAACCCCGTGATCCGAATGCCCATCGACCTTCTCCGTCTTGTTGGTGTGACTGCCTGGTTTCCGCTGATTGCCGCGTTTCGCTGCTGCGCAAGCGGCAAGCGCCTCTGCCGCTGCGTGGGCGTTGCTGCTGCATCAATGGAAGGCAGTCTATCCAGGTGGCTTCATCATTAAAAATAATGTTTCTTCATTTTTTAATACGCAATAGTGGTAAAGGAATGGTTTGCGTCCGCGAGCGCGTCCGTAGCGTCGTTTCAGCGTCGCCTTTCGACGTTCACACGACACCCGCCGCGACGAACTTAAAGTAAAGCTTGAAATGCGCCGAATACTGTATAAAAATACAGTCACCTGTCTATCCATACAGTGGCGCCATGACCAAACTCACCGCACGTCAGCAACAGGTTTTCGAACTGATCCGCCGCGCCATCGAGCGCACGGGCTTCCCGCCCACGCGGGCCGAGATCGCGGCCGAACTCGGCTTCAGCTCGGCGAACTCGGCGGAAGAACACCTGAGGGCGCTGGCGCGCAAGGGCGTGATCGAGCTGGCGGCGGGCGCGTCGCGCGGCATCCGCCTGCTCGCGGGCCAGGACGATTCCCCGCACCAGTTCACGCTGCCGCACGCGAGCATCATGCAGTTGTCACTGCCGCTCGTGGGCCGCGTGGCAGCCGGTAGCCCGATCCTCGCGCAAGAACATATCTCGCAGACTTATACGTGCGACCCGTCGCTGTTCTCCAGCAAGCCCGACTACCTGCTGAAGGTGCGCGGCCTGTCGATGCGCGACGCGGGCATCTTCGACGGCGACCTGCTCGCCGTGCAGAAAAAGAGCGAAGCGAAAGACGGCCAGATCATCATCGCGCGTCTGGGTGACGACGTGACCGTGAAGCGCCTGAAGCGCCGGCCCAACGGCATCGAGCTGATCGCCGAGAACCCCGATTACGAAAATATTTTTGTTCAGGCCGGCAGCGCGGAGTTCGCGCTGGAAGGCATCGCGGTCGGGTTGATCCGACCGACGGAATTCTAATTAGCTGAACACTGTCTGGAGAGACTCATGGAACGCCTTGCCCGCTTGCTGCCCTTTCGCCAGTTCGGTCGTCTGCGCCATCTGCGCGAGCTTGTCCCTTGTGGTTCGCTGACGGCGCTTGCGTCGAACGTCACGGGCGGCACGGCATCGCTGTTCGATGAAGAACCCCAACCGCTGCCGTCCGCGCAGCCGGCATTCGCACGCGTGTCGCTGAACTCGGGCCTCAATGCGGAACCGGCGCGGCGCGCGCCCGTGCGGGTCTACCACGGGTCGTCGCGACTCATCATGGTCGGCACGGTGGACGCCGTGTGCAATATGATCGATCGCGCGATTGCGGAGCAAGGCGATCAGTTGGCCCAGCAGGCGGCGTGAGCGCGGTACAGGCGTGTGACATTCACGCTGAGAAACGCTTGCTTGCAAACTTGCGGGATCGTTTCGGTGCCGATCGGGTCCACACCTGATCGATATTGAAAACGGAGCGTTCTGCACAATGGCAGGTTTGATAAGGATGAAAGGCCGGGTTGGCCGGTCGATTCTGATCGCGTTGATCGTGATCGTCGTCGTGGCCGCGCTGGGTTATGCGTACGCATCGCCGTATATCGCGCTCGACCGGCTCAAACGCGCCGCCGATTCCCGAGATGTCGAAACGGTCAACGCGTACGTCGATTATCCGGCGCTGCGCGACAGCCTCAAGCTACAGGTCACGGGATTGCTGACGCGCCGGCTCGACGTGCAGCACAACGGCAATCCGCTAGCTGCCATCGGCGCGATGATCGGCGTTGCATTGATTGGTCCGCTCGTCGATGCCTATGCGACGCCGGATGGTGTCGCCGCGTTGCTCAACGGCATTCCGCCGCGCGGCGAACCGGGAGAGCGCCCGCCTCCGCCGCCCGCTGCTCGAGCGGACAATCCGGCGCCCAACTCGCCACAAACGCCTGCGCCCGCATCTAGCCAGGCTAGTGCCAATAGCAACACGCCGCCGCAGCCGCCGCAAACCACGGCGGGATATCGCGGTGTCAATGAGTTCGTTGTGAGCTATCAGCACGGTGTCGGCGACACGCGCTATGCGGCGATTTTTCGTAGGCAGGGGCTTTTCACGTGGAAGCTGTCAGCCGTCGATCTGAACGGCTGACGCTTCTTCACAACACGTGCGCCAGATGGCGGCTGCCTCACGCAGCCGCCTGCTCCTCCTCAGCCGCCGACGAGCACGCGACCAGAATGCTGCACGACACGCGGTCCAGCAGCGGCGTATTGCCCGCGCCCATCCACCAGCGCGACAGTCCCGTGCGGCAACGATGCCCGACCACCACGAGATCGGCGTGCAACTCGGTCGCTAGCGACGCAATTTCGTCGATGGGATGACCAAACGCGAAATGCCCCGTCGCCTTCACGCCACGTTCCGTGAGCCAGTCGACGCCTTCCTGCAGAATTTCACGCGCGGTCTTTTCGAAGCTGCCGCATGCGACGTCCGTCAGCAGGCCTGCGCTTTGCGCGATGCTCGAACGCATGTCGACGACCGACAGCAAATGCGTTTCCGCGCCCAGATCGAGCGCCAGATTCGCGCCGCAACGCAATGCCTTGCGGCCTTCACGCGAGCCGTCGTAGCACAGCAGAATCTTGTTGTAGCTCGCCATTTTGCTTCCCCCCATGCCCGCGACTATCGCGGTCTCATCTGAATCATGGTGCGCCGCAATTCCACATGCAAGGGATGGAAAACGCTAAGTGCGGTGGCCCGCGCAGTCCGCCATGACGCGGTGCAAGATCGTGCACACGATCCGCCAGCGATGCGCATCCATGCGCCAAACGTGGCGCGCACGATGCCCTAAAATAGGCAGCCGTCTCGCGCTTTGCACCCCGCTTTGCACCCGACACGCACCTATTCAGGGAACATCCGTCTTCGTATGTCTGAAGCTGCAATCGAATTTCATCAGGTCGAGAAGCGCTACGGCGAGAAAACTGTCGTCGACGGCTTGTCGTTTCATGTGCGCGCGGGCGAATGTTTCGGACTGCTCGGTCCCAATGGCGCAGGCAAGACCACGACGCTGCGCATGCTGCTCGGCATTGCGGCACCCGATGCAGGCAGCATCCGTTTGTGCGGCGAACCGATTCCAGTGCGCTCACGCTTCGCGCGGGCGCGCGTCGGCGTCGTGCCGCAGTTCGACAATCTCGATCCCGATTTCACGGTCCGCGAAAACCTGCTCGTGTTCGGCCGCTACTTCGGCCTGTCCGCCGCGCAGTGTCGCGCGATGGTGCCGACGCTGCTCGAATTCGCGCGCCTCGAAAGCAAGGCGGATGCGCGCGTCGGCGAGTTGTCGGGCGGGATGAAACGGCGGCTCACGCTCGCGCGCGCGCTCATCAACGACCCTGACGTGCTCATCATGGACGAGCCGACGACAGGCCTCGATCCGCAGGCGCGCCATCTGATCTGGGAGCGGCTGCGCTCGCTGCTCGCGCGCGGCAAGACGATTCTGCTGACCACGCACTTCATGGAAGAAGCCGAGCGTCTGTGTCACCGGCTGTGCGTGATCGAGGAAGGACGCAAGATCGCGGAAGGCGCGCCGAATGAATTGATCGCTTCGGAAATAGGCTGCGACGTGATCGAAGTGTACGGCCCCGATCCGGCAAAGCTGCGCGACGAACTGGCGCCGCTGTCGGTACGCACCGAGATCAGCGGCGAGACGCTCTTCTGTTATGTCGACGACCCGCAACCGGTTCATGCGCGGCTGAAACAGCGCGCGGGGCTGCGTTATCTGCACCGGCCGGCAAATCTCGAAGACGTGTTTTTGCGTCTGACCGGCCGCGAAATGCAGGACTGACGGGCACACAATAATTTGCCAACGACATCAGGCGCACCGCACACATGGACTTACGCACCTACAACACCCCCGAGCACGCCGCGACACGCGAGCGCTTCGCCGCGTTGCCCGCGAACGCCGTCAACTGGATTGCCGTCTGGCGGCGCAACTATCTGGTGTGGCGCAAGCTCGCGCTCGCGTCGATGTTCGGCAATCTCGCCGATCCGATGATCTACCTGTTCGGCCTCGGCTTCGGCCTGGGGCTCATGGTCGGATATGTCGACGGTGTCTCGTACATCTCGTTCCTCGCGGCGGGCACGGTGGCGTCGAGCGTGATGATGTCGGCGAGCTTCGAGTCGATGTATTCGGGCTTTTCGCGGATGCACGTACAGCGCACCTGGGAAGCGATCATGCACACGCCGCTCACACTCGGCGACATCGTGCTCGGCGAGGTCGTGTGGGCGGCCAGCAAGGCTGTGCTGTCGGGCGCCGCCATCATGGTCGTGGCGGGCGCGCTCGGTTATGCGAGCTTTCCGTCGATGCTCATCGCATTGCCCGTCATCGTGCTGGCGGGGCTTGCGTTTGCGAGCACGGCGATGATCGTGACGGCGCTCGCGCCCTCGTACGATTTCTTCATGTTCTATCAGACGCTGGTGCTCACGCCGATGCTGTTGCTCTCGGGCGTGTTCTTTCCGCTGTCGCAATTGCCGCACGCTGCGCAGTTCGCCGCGCAACTGCTGCCGCTCGCCCACACCGTCGACCTTATCCGTCCAGCGCTGCTCGACCGTCCGATGAACGACGCGGCGCTGCACGTGGCCGTGCTGGCCGCGTATGTGGTGGTGCCGTTCTGCGTATCGGCGGTGCTGTTCCGCCGCCGCATGATGCGCTGAGGGCGCCGCGCGCAGGTTCATACGCGGCGGCGCCCTCAAGCCGATTCAATCAGATCACTCTTCGTCGTCCGACCACGGCACGTCGACGTCCGAGATGAACTCGACCGTCGCGAACGGCCCGCCTTCCTGGCGACCGATCTTGCCGTCCGCGCGATGCCATTCCACGCGGAACATCGTACCCGGATCGTCGGAGCGCAAACGGATCGTGCGCAACTCTTCCGGATCGGCTTCCTCGACGGGGCCATCGAGCGAAACGAGCAGCGCCTGCGGCCACATGCCGTCGACGGGATCGTAAATGCGGTCGCCGTCGGGAATCGACGTATGCGCTTCGACGCCGATCGTCGCCGATGCGTCGATGATCATCTTGCCCAATGCGCGCAGCACGGCTGTTGCGCGTGCCGAGTTGGCCTGACGGATAGCGAGATCCCCGCGCGTCAGCGCCTGCTCGAGTTTCGGATTGGTCTTTTGTTGGGCCATGCGATGTCCTGAATTATCTGGTTGGCGCTTGCACGCCGTTTTCTGCAGCTGAATGATTCGTCCTGTCTTGCGCCGCGTTGGCAGCATGAACGGGCGCCATCGTAGCATTTGCGTCCGTCCGCCTGCGTCTTGCAGTGCAACAAGGCAACGCCCATGCAACCAGGCGATGCATGCGATCGCGCGCTTGCCTCCCCAGTTTAGGACGAGATTCGCCGCCGCGACGCCGCGTTTTAATTACAAGCGCTTGCTCAGAAGCCGAGCGCCACGGCCAGCAGCCCGGCCAGCACGCCGAACGCGACCACGCCGACGGCGACGACGCTCAGCACGCGCGGCCGGAACGAGCGCGCGAGCATCGCGAGCGACGGCACGCTGATGGGCGGCAGCGTCATCAGCAGCGCGCCCGCAGGCCCGACGCCCATACCGAGCGACAGCATCGCCTGAACGATGGGCACCTCGCCCGCCGTCGGGATCACGAACAGCGTGCCCGCGACGGCCAGCGCGACGATCCATACGATGTCGTTGCCGATCTCCGGCCCGACTTGCGGAAAGAGCCACGCGCGCGCCGCGCCGAGCAGCAGGACCAGCACGATGTATTCCGGCACGAGGCGTACGGCCATCCGCGCGAAGATCGACAGCCAGCGCGCGAACGGATTGCCGTCACGCTGCTCGCCGACCAGTTCGACGAGGTGCGCGTCGGCCGCTTGCGCTTCCGTGGGTGTCACGAGCCGGTTCGCCAGATAGCCGAGGCCGAACACCATCGCGATGCCGAGCACGAGCCGCAACCCGGCCCAGTGCCAGCCGAGCACGAAGCCCATGAACACGAGCGTCGCGGGGTTGAGGACCGAATTGCCGAGCCAGAACGCGATCGCGCCGCCCGGCGAAGCCTGCCGCGCACGCAGTCCGGCGACGACGGGCGCCGCGCAGCACGTGCACATCATGCCCGGCAGCGCGAGCAGGCCGCCCGCCGCGACGCTGCCGAAGCCCGTCTTGCCGAGCAGCCGCGCGACCCAATGCGCGGGCAGCAGCGCCTGCACGGCCGAGCCGAGCAGCAGGCCGAGCACCATCGCCTGCCAGATCGCCTTACCGTACGCGAGCGCGTAGGCCAGCGCCGCGCTCCACGACGGCGCAGGCGGGCTCGACGCCTTGCCCATCAGGATCGACGCGCCGATCGAATGCGTCGATGCCGCCGTGAACGCGCGGTTGTAATACGGAAACCATTTGACGTAGAAGAGCCCGACGATGGCGAGCAGCACGAAAATCGGCCAGGTCGAGGCGGCGGACGAAGTGGTGGGACGCGTAGCGTTCATCGTCGTGGGGATTGGTCGTTGTGTTGTTGACTACGTTGCCGCTCGTACGGCATGCGCGGGCTCGCGCGCCGTCTGGGCTGCCGCATCGGCACGCGGCAGCGGTCACTCTACACGGATCGAACGGGATCGTAAAAAGTGGGGACGAAAGCGGCGCGACGGGTGGTTTTTATCCACGACCGCGTGCTGTTGAACGTGGCGCTGGGTGCGTTCGTGCACTTGCCGCCAGCGCACCGCGACATTGGCATCGCGGCGCGCGGCGTGCCGCTCAGGGCGCGGGGTTCGGCTGCAGTTCGTGCAGCGCGTCGATTTCGGCAAGCGCTTCCGGCGACAGCTTCACATTGGCGCTCGCGATATTCTCTTTCAACTGATCGAGCGACGTCGCACCGATCAGATTGCTCGTCAGGAACGGCCGGCTGTTGACGAATGCGAGCGCGAACTGCGCGGGCGACAGGCCGTGGCGCTTCGCAAGCTCGACGTAACGTGTCGTTGCCTGCACGGCTTGCGGCTTGCTGTAGCGCTGGAAGCGCTCGAATAGCGTGATGCGCGCGCCCGCCGGACGCGCACCGCCTTCGTACTTGCCCGACAGCCAGCCGAACGCGAGCGGCGAATACGCGAGCAGCCCGACATGCTCGCGATGTGAGAACTCCGACAGCCCCGCTTCGAACGTGCGGTTCAGCAGGCTGTACGGATTCTGGATCGACACGATGCGCGGCAAACCGAGCTTCTCCGACGCGCGCAGAAATTGCGCGACGCCCCAAGGCGTTTCGTTCGATACGCCGATATGACGCACCTTCCCTTCCTTCACGAAATCCGCCAGCACGCTGAGCGTCTCTTCGATGGGCACCGTGTATGCATCGTCGATCCACGGATACGCCGGGCGGCCGAACGTCATCGTGCTGCGATCGGGCCAGTGCAGCTGGTACAGATCGACGTAGTCCGTTTGCAGACGCTTGAGACTGTCGTTCAGCGCCTCGGTGAGATTCTTGCGGTCGTACTGGTTGCCCTCGCCGCGAATGTGACGCGGGTTGTGCGGCTGACGCGCGGGACCTGCGATCTTCGTCGCGAGCACGATCTTGTCGCGCATACTGCGATGCTGCGCGATCCACGTGCCGATGTAGCGCTCCGTCAAGCCCTGCGTCTCCGGACGCGGCGGCACCGGGTACATCTCGGCGGCGTCGATCAGCGTAACGCCCTGGTCGAGCGCGTAATCGATCTGCTCGTGCGCGTCGCGCTCCGTGTTCTGCTCGCCCCACGTCATCGTGCCGAGACCGATCAGGCTGACCTTCACATCCGTATCGCCGAGTCTGCGGTATTCCATCGCCTGGTTCCTGTTCGTGTTCTTGCGGGTGATAAATCGGGAAAAGGCGAAATTACCATGTCCGCGCGAACCGCGTGCGTGGCTAGAATAGCGGCTGGCCGCGCCGGCACATGACCAGGCATCTGGCCAGGCGCGTGGCCGGTTTCGATGCGCTTACAACGTTCGGAGAGTCATGTCGATGTCAGATACGCCGTCCACGTCATCCGTCCCGTCGCACGGACGGCAGTCGCTGATCGTGACGCTCGTGGCCGCGGCGTTTTTCATGGAGAACCTCGACGGCACGATCATCGCGACCGCGCTGCCGCAGATGGCGCAGTCGTTCAACGTGCATGCCGTCGATCTCTCCATCGGCATCACGTCGTATCTGCTGACGCTCGCCGTGTTCATCCCGATCAGCGGCTGGACCGCCGACCGCTTCGGCGTACGCAACGTGTTCACGGCGGCGCTCGCGGTGTTCACGGCGTCGTCGGTTGTATGCGGGATGACGAACGGGCTCGTCGAGTTCACGGCGGCGCGCATCGTGCAGGGCATCGGCGGCGCGATGATGGTGCCCGTCGGGCGGCTCGCCGTCTTGCGCGCGACGCCCAAGGACGGCCTGATGCGCGCGATCTCGATCATCACCTGGCCCGGCCTCGTCGCGCCCGTGCTCGGACCGCCGCTCGGCGGCTTCATCACGACGTACTCGTCGTGGCGCTGGATCTTCTATCTGAATGTGCCGCTTGGGATTCTCGGCATCGTGCTCGCGTGGCGCTTTATCGGCGCGGAAGGTGAATCGCAGAAACGTCCGTTCGACGGCATCGGCTTCGCGCTGTGCGGCATCGCGGGCACGGCCGTCATGTATGCGATGGAACTGCTCGGACGCTCGGATGCGCCGTGGCGCGAAGCGCTCGCGTTTCTCGCGGGCGGGTTCGGCGCGGGCATCGGCGCCCTCTTTCATCTGCGCCGCAGCGCGCATCCTGTTGTCGATCTGTCGGCGTTTCGTGTGAAGACGTTTGCTGTCGCGATGGGCGGCGGCTCGTTGTTTCGCGTGTCGATCAGCGCCGTGCCGTTTCTGCTGCCGCTGATGTTCCAGCTCGGCTTCGGCATGAATGCGTTCCATTCGGGGCTGCTGACGCTCATCGTGTTCGCTGGCAACCTGTCGATGAAGCTCGTGACGACGCCCGTGATGCGGCGCTTTGGCTTTCGTCCGGTATTGCTCGTGAATGGCGCGCTCGCGGCGATCAGCATTGCGGCGATGAGTCTGCTGACGGCTGCGACGCCGCTCGTCCCGATGGCCGTCGTGCTGTTTGCTAGCGGCTTGTCGCGCTCGCTGCAGTTCACTGCGGTCAACACGCTTGCGTTCGCTGATGTACCGAAGCCGCAGATGAGCGGCGCATCGACGTTATCGAGCACACTCTCGCAAATGACGATGGGTATGGGCGTCGCGCTCGGCGCGATCGCACTGCGGGTTGCAGCGTGGCTGCATGGACATGAAGCGCAGTCGGTGACGCCGGCCGATTTCAGCATTGCTTTCCTGCTGGTGGCGGCCGTCGGGCTGGTGGCGATCGTCGATGTGTTCGGGCTCGAACGCGATGCAGGCGCGCATGTAAGCGGGCATCATCGGCGGAAACGGGTTTGAGATGCCCGGCGCTGAACAGGTGGACTTGAAATGAATGTCGAACAGTTTGAATTACTCGTGACGCGCACGATGCCTTACGGCAAATACAAAGGCCGCGTGATCGCCGATCTGCCGGGACATTATCTGAACTGGTTTGCGCGCGAAGGATTTCCGCCTGGCGAGATCGGCAGGCTGCTCGCGTTGATGCACGAGATCGATCACAACGGCTTGAAGGAGTTGCTGAAGCCGTTGCGGAAGGGATGAATCTGCGGTTGACCTGATGCGCGCGCGTTCAATTCTTTGAACGACAGCGCGTCGCATGTCACGGACGCCAAAACAAAAACGGCATTGCGATTTCTCGCAATGCCGTTTCTGAATTCTTTGGGGTGGCTGATGGGACTCGAACCCACGACGACAGGAATCACAATCCAGCCGTCAAAATCGCCCTAAGCCTTGACAGGGAAGGATCGGCCTAAATAATCTCGGAACAAAATACACTCTGACAACAACGGTTTTATGCGGGTTTCAGGGCAGTCGTTCTGAAATTTTCTTCGCCGAATTCGCGCAAAAAAGACGCTCGCATTCCTGCACCCCATGCGGGGTTTCACTCGCCAGAGAAGCGCATTAGTATTGGCGATCGATCAGATTCGTCTAATGCATGCTGTTTTTTTGAGCGTCTCAAGCCGGCATGTGGACGACTTCCTTGATTCGGTATTAGACACAAATTGAACATCAGACCGGGGGCAAAAATGGACCTGCAAGAGGAAAGTAGACGTAGGGTACGAGCGTCGCTTTTTGAGTGGAAACAGCAAACAGACGGCCTCTTCAAAGAATGGATTCTCGAAACCGTAAAGACTCTGGCGCTGCTAAACAGCGCTGGCCTCGCCGGCGTCGCGGCAATCTTCGCGAGCGACGGTGTGGCGAAAGCGATGCTAGGAAATTACCCATCGGCCGCTCTATTTATGGTCGGACTCATGGCTGCCGGATTTGATATGTATTTCAACGCGCAAGGATGGCTGGGCAGGAACATCGAAATATTCGAGCGTATCAAGCGCTTTGACGCCGATGAGTTGGAAGCGAGGCGTGCGTTCGAAATGACCCGCAAGGGAGAAAGGTGGTTCGTCGCAGCTAGCATCGCTGGATGGACATCAGCCGTTATGTTCGTCCTTGGCGCATGGCCATTCATTAGGACCGCGTTCGGGCAGGTCGCGCACTTGATCTGCGGCAAATAGGGAGCGCATGCGGGAGAGTGGTCTATACTGTATATCCGCACAGTATCAGAGGCGGTCATGAGCACTGTTCCGGCCCCACAACCTGAAAGCATTCACCCGTCGCTCTGGCGCGCGTCACAGTTGGCGCGCGGCCGGATTTCGACAGTCGAGACCGGATACCCGTCCCTATCGGCGGAATTGCCCGGCGGAGGATGGCCTATCAGCTCACTCATCGAGATACTGGCGCAGACCCACGGGTGCGGAGAAATGCGGCTGATCGCGCCAGCGCTCGCGAAATTATCGGCGCCAATCTTGTTGCTCAGCCCACCGGCTGAACCGTCGGCACACGGCTTAGCGTATGCCGGCATCTCGCCGGAGCGGCTCATCCTAGTCCGCGCGCAGCAAGCACGCGATCAGCTATGGTCAGCCGAACAGGCTCTGACCGCCGGCACGTGCGCCGCAGTGTTGCTCTGGCAAAAGCACGTGCGCACCGACTCTCTACGCCGTCTCCTTCTTGCCGCAAGATCGAGCACAACGATTTTCTTCGTCATGCGCCATTTGAGCGAAGCCCGCGACGCATCGCCGGCGGACCTGAGGGTCGCGGTGAGACCTTCCGAAGTAGGCGCATCGGTTGAGATCCTGAAGCGCAAAGGCCCGCGCTTCGAGGGTTCGCTCGACATTGACCTCCAACCGGCTACCGCGCTCATCAGCAGCCGCAGTCGCAACCGCGTGCGCCGTAGCGTCACGCCGGACATTGCACCGGCCCGCATTCCGGTCGACGTACCTGCGTAGTGAATCAGGCTCGATTCGTGCGGCACCTACGGCAAGGAGGTGGTGCCGTGAATACTACCGAGTTCATCCAACAAGCTGAGCGTCAGGCGAAAATCGTCGAAGCGCTCCTTCTCGCTCGCTATACACTCGTCATACATGACAGCAATATCATCAGGTGCGAGGGCGAGGAATGGACGCTGGACTTTCGCCCAGAGATCGAAGTCATAGACGCTGCGCTCGAACTCGCAGGGATCGATACGACGCAACCGATGATTGCGCCTGCCCGGCGACGCGATGACGATTCCGATGGCGGTGATGATTGAAGCTACAGATCTGATGCACTCGACGTTGCAAACGCGTCCGTTCTCGAACCGCGACTGGGTGTTCGAATGGAAGCTTGACGGCTTCAGATGCCTCGTCAGGAAGTATGGCGAACAGGTTGATCTGATCAGCCGCCAAGGCAATTTCTTCAACACCTCATTTCCAGAGATTGTGAAGGCAATCGCAGCCGTGCCCGGCGATTTTGTGTGGGATGCTGAGCTAACCGTCGGTAGCGGTCGAGGTGCAATCGAATTTGCCAGCCTCCAGCAACGGGCCCGCACACTATTGCCCAGGAACGTTCCGGCTGCCGCAAAAAAGTGCCCGGCGCGGCTATACGTGTTTGACATGCTCTCGTCGGGGAAGCGGGACGTTCGAGACAGACCGCTATTCGAGCGCAAAGAACAGCTTCGCGACAGCTTTGACGACACGCCGCACCTCGCCTATACGACGCATGTTGAAGGCGTCGGGGAGCTTGTGTTCGAGCAGGTGCAGCTCAACGACTTCGAGGGAATGGTGGCAAAGCGAACATGGTCCGTCTATATGCGCGGCCGCTCGCTCAACTGGATTAAAGTGAAGAATGCTGGCTACTGTAGGCAGGCTGCTTTAGGCTTTGGCAAAACATAAGGGAGACGAACATGTTGAGGTACCCGGCTAGATTCCAACCGTTCGAGGAAGGCGGATTCGTTGTAACGTTCCGGGACATTCCCGAGGCGATCACCCAAGGTGACACGATCGATGAAGCCGTGATCATGGCCGCAGATGCGTTGGCCACTGCTATGGACTTCTATTTCGAGGATCAGCGACCCGTCCCACCTCCATCTGCCGTCGAGGATGGGGAGGAACTGGTTGCCCTGTCAGAAAGCATGTCTGACAAAGTGCTGGCGTTCAATGAAGCGCTGACGAACACATAAGATGGCGCAGTACAGCCCGCGGCCTGCAGGCTCATATTCGACGCCATTAGCAAATCGACGCGAATGAGGAAGCGGGAAATGTAAGATTGTCGCGCCGCTTTTCGGCAGTCCGAGGAGAAAGGATGAAGCTGTCTGAATATATCGCACGGCTCCAATCAATCTTGGAAGCCGAGGGTGACCTGCTTGTTATTCAAACCAGCCCCAAGGCACCCGCGTGCGCTCAAGGTTTTACTTTCGGCAGGGCACCGGAACCCACTGTCTATCGAGTCGGCGACTACCACGGAATGAAACTCGCCATGACTGGCAACGGACGCGGAGTGACGGAAATCGGGCACGTCGTGTGCATTGGCGGTCGGGACCCGCTCGAGCAAAGCGAGATCAATTCGTTTATCGTCCCCCTCGGCCAGCCAGCCATTAAATACAGCCCATAGCCTGTAAAAATGAAATACAGGCTATGGGCTGTTATCACGCAGCGATTGGCTTCTCATCCCAATGCGAGCCGCCAAACGCACGCACTGCCGCCCACATGATCGCGCGGCGCCACGCCGGAACGCCCGTCACAGCCGACGCCTCCCGCAGCACCGCGTCGGCCGTCTCGCGGTCGACGATGTGAGCGGTATAGAGGTAGTCGTGCACGACGCTCGCCTCGTTGCTGGTCCCACCGGCGAGCATGTACGCGATCGGCACGCGCGGCACCGATGCGAGATCCGTGACGAAGCCGGTCGGCACGACGATCACCTTCCCCGTGACATCCGAGTCGTAGATCAGCGGCGCTGTCAGGCGCCACTTCCCGTCATCGATGCCGGTGGCGTTCTCCATCACCAGCGAAGTCAGGAACTTGCTCATTGCGTCGCCGCTCCGAATGCGGCCGCCGGCGCGGCGGTCGTCGGGGTGCCGTACTGCGCAAGCGCGGCCGACAAAGCCACCTGAAACGCCATCAGCCCGATCTGCGCACCCGACTTCGCGGCATCGTCGATCGGCAGCAGCGCGATCACCTGCACGGCGGCCGGAATCGACGTATTAACGAGTGCGACCACGTTGGAAGGATCGACCGATGCATTGGCGGCGCACACGGAGCCGTTGAGCTTCACCACCTGGCCGATGATGACCTGTTGGGTCGGGTCGCTGACCGTCATGGCCTGCACCGACAACAGCGTCGGCTGAACTACTGCGCAAGCCTTGGCGACTTGCGCCTGGAAGTTGCTGGCGACCTGCGGCGCATTCGCGCAGCCAGCGAAGAACATGAGCGCGGCGAGGCCTGCCGCAAGCAGCATTTTTTTCATCTCGGTTTCCTTTGAAATTTGCCGCGGGTGCGGCGGGGATTTACTGGTGTGCGCCGGCGGGCACCGACACCGCGGGCGAAATGACGTTCACCGGATTGATGAGCGGCGCCGTCGCGAATTGCGTCTTTGCTGCCGCGCGCGCGGCGACGACGTTGTATGCCGCGTGGATGCCTGCGGCCACCAGACCGGCGACGAGCGAAGAAACGCTGGCCGGTACCGGGCCGCGGCAACCGCCGAGGATCCATTCGACTGCGGGCACGAGTTCAGCTGCGCTGACGGTCAGGCCGCCCGTGATGAGGCTGGAAGTTTTATTCACGCTTTCTCCTTCAGGAATCGGCCAGCGGCCGGTGAGAGATCTTGTCGTGCCAGTGATGCGAGTCGGCGACGACTTCGACGTTGAAACTGCGGAAATTTCCCAGGTGGCCGAAGTGCAGATGACAGTTCACGCCGCCCTTGTTCGCCTCGCACAACGTCACGAGGTTCGACCGATCAAGTTCGAGATCCGGGTGCAGGTGAAACGGCCGGATGTGGTGCACTTCAAGCTTGTCGGCGCCGCCGCACACCGCGCACGTTGGGTTTTGCTCGAGGTGGTGCTTACGCACGGTCGGCCAATGCGTCGAGCGCTTTGACGCAATGGGATGCTTGCCCTTCGCCGCGTCGACGAGGTGTTTGATGATTGGCATGTTCGTAAACGGAAAAACCGCCCGAAGGCGGTCGTGGTGGAAGCAACTTTTTCGTCTTGTTTGCTGATCGACGGACCTGTAGATTTACGCACCGGAAGGTCATCCCCGATTTCCGGTGCGTGTTAAGGTCCGATGAGCGATTCGCCGTCGGGCCATCTTTTTGTCCGTCTGCGTCAGGCGGGAGCGGAGTCCAGCGTCGACAGGTTGTGCGCCTTGATGATCGACACGATCTTCTGGCCGTATTGCGGATCGGTTGCGTACCCGGCCGCCGCGATCGCGAGCGCGAATGTCGAGCCGCTCGTATATGCGAACGCGGGCTGATAGCGCCTGTTGTTCAGCAGAAACGCCGCGTGATCGTCGATGCACGCTTGCCAGTTCGGGTACTTGCGCCACTTCGCGGACACCGTCACCCATTGGCCTTTCAGGAACTCTCGCGTATCCATCGTGAGCACGTCGCCATGCCACGCTGAGTCGGCCTTCACACCGAACAGGTTGAATGCCTGTTTCGAGAGCGCGGACGTGCCCCAGCCTGACTCGAGCGCGCCCTGCGCCACGACGAACGATGCAGGGATCTTCGTCGCCTTCGCGCTCGCGCGCGCCGCCGGCGCGATCGCGTAAATGAAGTCGTTCGGGTTCATATCAGTCCAGTGACGGCCATTTGCCGTGAGCGAGAGCCCAGAGAGCGCCGGCGACCGTGAGGAACGGGCCGACCCAGATAACCACACGGCGGAGCACGCGCCCTGTCGCGGTGAAGAAGCCGACGCCCGACTTAGCGAGCTTCAGCAACTCGACCAGTTCCTTTGTGTTCGACTCGACGCGGAGCGTCGCTTCCGTGTTCGTCAAAAGCTCCGCGCGATACGCGCTGATCTCCTGTTCGAAAGTCCTCATCTGGCTCTCCAGTGCGGCCACCCGTCGATCCCGTTGCGGTTTGACCGTCCGGAGCGGTGACGGTGAAGGCCGTCGCTGCGGTGAACAGAATGTTGTAGACGCCGATCATCGTTGAGGTCGACGTAACCGGTCATTGGACCCGCGATGTAGAGCTTCATGCGGCAGCCCTTCCCGTCGAAACCATTGCGTGGAAGGCTGCGCTGAGGGAGTCGAGGACGATCATTTGCCGCTCCATCCGCGCATCGGCACGCATGCGTTGTCCGATCCACTTCTGATTCGACTCATATTCGGTCGACGCCGGAAACTTCTTGCCGGTGACCTTGAATTTCGCATTGATCTTTTCCGGATCGCCAGGGCGTTGTTGCATAAATCGGGTTTGAAGACAAAGGCGGTCGTGTGATCTTGAATTCAGGCAATGCGAGAGGATTGCGGACGTGCGAGCGCCGTCATGCGGTTGAGCACGCCGACGCGAACCGCCACTTCGGTCGCCTGGGAGCCGA
>NZ_JAWRXV010000006.1:0-306493 GCF_046534875.1 Paraburkholderia sp. SIMBA_054
CTACCGCATCGCTGGGCACCTGCCGCGACTTGATTGACGGCAATTTACGCCCAGGGATGCCTTTGCCGGGCGCTTACATTGCTCCCACTTTGCCATCCGCAGTTCGCCCGGTCGAACGAACAGTAGAGGCGCCAGACGCAATGCACACTGAACGACGAACGTACCTTGAAAAGCATCGAGCGCGCGCAAAAGACTGGCAACCTCTGCAGGCTCTGTCACCGACGCGAAATGAGTATGCCGAGCAGGTGGGAGGGCGCCGCGCAAATCCGCGCTGACATCGCGCTCCGCACGGCCGGTCGCGATGGCGTATCGAAAGACTTGGCCACAGTTCTGATGAACGCGATGGGCTGTATCAAGCGCACCACGAGCTTCGACGCGTCGGAGCACCGACAATACTTCCGGGGCTCTGATATCAGCGATAGCTCGGCTACCAAGCCACGGGAACACGTCCTTTTCCAAGCGCCCCATGATCTTGTCGGAGTGACTAGTGGCCCAACTCGGCGCTTGTCGAGCAAACCACTCACGCGCTACCGCCTCGAAGCTGTTGGCAGTTCGCTCGAAGGTAGCCGCCTTTTGGACTTTGCGGTCAATGCCGGGATCGACACCGTTCGCAAGAAGCTTTCGGGCCTCGTCTCGACGCCCTCGCGCCGCTTTCGCACCGACCTCAGGGTAGACGCCCAGCGCCAGTCGCTTCTCCTTCCCACCGAATCGGTATTTCAGCCGCCAGTATTTCCCGCCTGTGGTGGACACTTCCAGATACATTCCCAAACCGTCCGATAAGCGATAAACCTTGTCGCGTGGGCGCGCGTTGCGGATTTCGGCATCGGTCAGGGGCATTTTGGTCTCCTTGGGGGCATCAGCATATGCGATGTTCAATAGTGCCCCCTAAAATGCCCCCTCATGCCCCCGGATGTCAATGGATACTTCCGGATCAACCCAGATACAAAAAACCCCGCGGTCCTTTACAGGAGCGGGGCTCTAGCATTTTCTCGGACAACCTTGGATATGTTCTTGGTGGAGCGGAGGAGGATCGAACTCCCGACCTTCGCATTGCGAACGCGACGCTCTCCCAGCTGAGCTACCGCCCCACGACTCACCGATTCTAGCACGACGAAAAATTACTGTGCCAGAGCACAAAACCCCATTACTTCGACGGCGCCCCAGCCAGCACCCAATCGACCACAGTGCGAATATCGGCATCGTTCATCGCGGGATGAGCGGGCATGGGAATCGCGCCCCAGACTCCGGAACCGCCATCCTTAACCTTCTTCGAAAGTAAAGCCCCAGCCCCAGCATTCCCCTTGTACTTCTCAGCCACCTGCTGAAACGAAGGCCCGACCAGCTTCCGATCAACTGCATGGCATCCCATACAAGCATTAGCCCGAGCGATCGCGAGCCCACGCGACGGCGCATCGGCAGCATGGGCGACGTTAACAAACCCAGCCACAACCAAACCACTCATCACCGCCCGAAGACCAAGACCACAAAAACCCAACCTCATTGCCCCGCCTTCGGAGTCCCCGGATGCACCTGCGTCGAGTTACTCACCGGCGCCGGAGCCTGCTGCTCCAACGGCTTCGAAGTAACCGACGAATCCGGCACAGCCCCCGACGTCACCTCAGCATCAGGCTGCGCCGCAGCCGGCGCACCCGAAGCCGCCGACGCAGCCGCCGCCGACGCCGCAACTGCCTCTTGCGGCTGAATATACTGAAACACCTTCACAACCTGCGTAACCCCGGGCACCCGGCTAGCCACATCCGCCCCGCGATTCCCCTCATCAACGGTAACGAGCCCCATCAGATAGATAGAACCACGCTCACAAACCACCTTATAGTTATTCGACGAAATATCCTTCTCGGCGATCAGCGCCGTCTTCACGCGCCCTTCCAGATAGGTATCGTTACTACGCGAAGAGAAAGAACTCGCCGGCGCAACCGTCAACTCATTAATGATCGCATTCACGTTATTGAGGCTACGCAAAACCGATTCAGCCCGAGCCTTCGAAACCTCGCCCGCCACTTCCCCAGTCAGCAACACCCGCCGATTAAACACCGTCACATTAACGTGAGCCGAGTCCGGCAAATTCTGGCTAATCAGCGACATCGCCTTCACCTGAATCTCGCGGTCTTCCGTCTGCGCGCCAAGCGTGCGCCGATCGGTCGCGACCAGCGCGCTGCCGCCCGCCGCCGCGCCGACAGCCAGCACGCAGCCCTGCAACGTCGCAGCCAGCCCGGCGACGAGACCAACCACCAGCGTGGTCCTCACAAACGTACTCTTCACGCGATATGCGCTCATCAACTCGCTCTCCTTCGGAATCATTCTTCGCCGAGCAACATCGCATCGATGCCGTCGCACAGACTATGGATCGTCAACAGATGCACTTCCTGCACGCGCGCCGTGCGATCGGACGGTGCGCAAATATGGATATCGGTATCGTGCAGCACTTCGTTCATCTTGCCGCCGCCCTTGCCCGACAGCGCGATCACGATCATCTCGCGGTCGTGCGCGTCTTCGACGGCAGCGAGGATATTGGCCGGATTGCCCGACGTCGAGATAGCGAGCAGCACGTCGCCAGGCTGGCCGAGCGCGCGAATCTGCGTCGCGAAAATCTGGTCGAGCGATGCATCGTTGGCGATGCCCGTGATGATCGACGAATCCGTCGTCAGTGCGATGGCCGCCAACGCCGGACGCTCGCGCTCGAAGCCGCCGATCAGTTCGGCAGCGAAGTATTGCGCATCGGCAGCGGACCCGCCGTTGCCGCACGCCAGAATCTTGTTACCGTTTGCAAGCGCGGCAAACATCGTGTCGACGGCCGCCGCGATCGGCATCGACAAAGCGTCCAGTGCTGCGAGTGTGACTGCCGCGCTATCGCGGAAGTGTTGTTGAATGCGTTCGACTGACATCGACTCTCTATCGTGTACTGCTTGCGCTGCCCGCTTGGCAGCGCAGGTTCAATTGGACGTGTTGCCCTTCCCCGCGCGATGGTCCGCAGCGCTCCGATCGGCGCGTCATGCGAGGCCGCTTCGCGGTTCCGTTCTGCAGCGCCTGCGTGCAAAGCGTTCGGCGCGTATTCACACACCACGCGCCGCCCTTTTCGCGTCCGCAAGTTTATCGTACTCACGCGGCGAAACCGCCTGCTCAACAGTCGTCCGCACGAAAAGCGTCGCGCAGCCACACCAGACGTCCGCGCTCGAACGCGATCACGTCGAAGCGGCACGCGGGCATCGCGCCATGATGCGCCAACAAAAAGTGCTGCGCGGCGCGCACGATACGCTGCTGCTTCTGCCACACGACACTCGCCGCCGCGCCGCCATATCCGCCGTGCGCTCGCGCGCGCACTTCGACGAACACGAGCGCGCCGTCCGGCTCGCGCATCACGAGATCGATCTCGCCGCCGCGACACACGACGTTACGCGCGACAAGCCGCAAACGCCGCCGCTGAAGAAACGTCAACGCGTGGGCTTCGAACGCTGCCCCGACGCTTTTGGACCGTGCGCCATCGGAAAAGTTGTGCGAGCGCGGCGCGGCATCTGGTGCGTGATCTCGCGCGCGCTCGGCTGCGTGGCACAATGTCGGCCTCGTTTCGTCTGTCTGCGTCTTCCGTGTCATGACTCCTCTTTCCGAACTCGCGCAGGGACAGCAGTACCCCGCTTCCGCGCTTTACGTCGTGGCCACGCCGATCGGCAACATCGCCGACATCACGTTGCGTGCGCTGCATGTGCTCGGCCTCGTGGATCGGATCGCCGCCGAAGACACACGCAACACAGGACAACTGCTGTCGCGCTACGGCATCTCGAAGCCGCTCGTCGCCGTGCATCAGCACAACGAACGCGAATCCGCGAAGCGCATCGTCGAGTATCTGCAGGCGGGCGAGCGCATCGCGTACGTTTCCGACGCGGGCACGCCAGGCATCTCGGACCCAGGCGCGAAACTCGTCGATGCCGTGCGCGAAGCCGGCTTCCCCGTCGTACCGCTGCCGGGCGCAAGCGCGCTCGCCACGGCGCTCAGCGTCGCGGGCGACTGGGTGTCGACGTTTTCTTTCGTCGGCTTCCTGCCGCCCAAAGCGAAGCAGCGCGCCGCCGCACTCGCGCCGCTCACGAAGCATCCGTACGCGATGGTGTTCTACGAGGCGCCGCATCGCATCGTCGAAACCGTGCAGGCGCTCGCCGACGCGTTCGGCGGCGAGCGGCGTCTGTTGATTGGCCGTGAGTTGACGAAATTACACGAGGCGTTGCATAGATGCACCCTGGCCGAAGGGCCTAAGTGGCTCGCCGAAGATGCCAACCGGCAACGCGGCGAATTCGTGCTGGTCGTCGAAGGCGCGCCTGTCGATGCCGAAGGCGAACACGATCACGACGCGCTGCTCGGCATGCTGCTGGAGGAGTTGTCGGTGAGCAGCGCGACGAAGATCGCGGCAGCGCTCACGGGCGCTTCGCGCAACGCCCTGTACACGCGCGCGCTGGCCCTGAAAAAGGACGAGTGAAAACAAAAAGGGCTGCATAACGCAGCCCTTTCTTCCGAGGACATCGCATGTCCGCGGCCAACCTTCAAAGACGATCTTACTTCTCGTTCGAATCGCTCTGATTCGACGCCAGAATTTCCTTCATCTCGGCCTTCGCCTCACGCTGCGACAAACCTTCGATCTTCACGCGTGCCGTACCGATATACGCCAGATGCAAAATTTTCGCAGCCGCGTAAGAAAGATCGATCACACGACCGCGCGCGTACGGACCTCGGTCGTTGATCTTCACGACGACGGTATCGTTCGTCGCCGGATTGGTCACCCGCACGTACGAGCCGAGCGGCAGCGTACGGTGTGCAGCCGTCAGCGCATGCATGTCGAAGCGCTCGCCGTTGGCGGTCTTGCGTCCGTGGAAGCCGCGTCCATACCACGACGCGCGGCCCAGCTGATGGAAATCACCGATATTCGGGCCGTCGGTCAACGGCTCTGCGTCAGCGAGCTTGCCCTTCTGGTCTGCCGCATCAGGCGGATTGTTCAGGCCAGAGCCATACGACTGCGGGGCGACCGCAGTGTGCGCATCCTTGGTCGTTGCGGACACACCGCTGACCTGGGTGCTCGCGCCCGGAGGCACCGCGCAACCGGCGAGTGCCAAAAAGGCAAAAACGCTCCCAACACGTCGGGGTAGCCGAGTTTTCATAAGACAATTTGTTACCAATGCGAGCCGCATCACGCGAAAAACAGCGTTTATGCATGCGACTCAGGCGGCAATGAGCGAGCGCGCACCGCGCAACGCTGGCGCAGGACGACGGAAGCCCGGACGCGGCACACTCAGCCGCTACCGCACGGTTAGTTTTCACGTCTGACTGAACTGTCCCCGCAGTTTTGGCCAGACCCCACAAGCCGCCATCGAACGTGAAACACGCTCATGCACCGGAAACTCACGGCGCTCAGGAAGGCGGCGTAGGCCCCATCCAGCGTTACGGCAGCGAGGCCGTAGCAGGTGCGTGGCACCTGGCTAGACAGGACGTGCGCATCGAAAAAGCGATCGATGCTGGATTTGTCATCGGATTCACCCGACGACACTTGCTTGATGGTGAAGCAGCAGCGCCCGTTCCTGTTTCATAGGACGAATTGCTTTTTCACCCAAAAGACAGTGCGGTTTCCCACACCCATTGCGTGCATTATAGCAAAAACACAATTCTGTGTTGCCCGGCTGTCCATCCGCTCGATGAATTCTCACTATTACTGCAAAAATGCGCATGCGCCAGTCGGCTTTCTGGCCGATGGCACGTGACCCGGCGGCCGGTACAATCGAGCTTTCCAAGCTTTGCGCGCCCGCCATGAAAGTCACACTAATGCCCGTCACGCCGTTCCAGCAGAACAGTTCCCTGCTTGTTTGCGAGAACACGGGGCGCGCGGCCATCGTCGATCCGGGCGGTGATCTCGACATCATCAAGGGCGAGGTGGAGCGCCAGAACGTATCGGTCGAAAAGGTGCTGCTGACGCACGGCCACATCGATCATTGCGCCGGCGCGAAGACGCTCGCGGAGCACTACGGCGTGCCGATCGAAGGTCCGCATGTCGATGAGCGTTTCTGGCTCGACAAGCTGCCCGAACAGAGCGTGCGCTTTGGCTTCCCTGCGGCTGAGGCATTCGAGCCGACCCGCTGGCTCGACGACAACGACACCGTGACGTTCGGCGACGAAACACTCGAGGTCTATCACTGCCCCGGCCACACGCCCGGCCACGTAATCTTCTTCAGCCGCGAGCATCGGCTCGCGCTGGTCGGTGACGTGCTGTTCGCCGGCTCGATCGGTCGCACGGACTTTCCGCGCGGCAACCACGGCGACCTGATCCGCTCGATCCGCGCCAAGCTCTGGCCGCTCGGCGACGACGTCACGTTCGTTCCCGGCCACGGGCCCACCTCGACGTTCGGCGACGAACGCCGCACGAATCCGTATGTCGCGGACGGAGTCGGCGCATGAGCGCAGAAATCTATGTGAGCACCGACGTCGAAGCGGACGGCCCGATTCCCGGCCCGCATTCGATGCTGAGTTTCGCGTCGGCCGCTTATACGGCCGACAAGCAGCTGATCGGCACGTTCTCGGCGAATCTCGAACTGCTCGAAGGCGCGGCGCCGCATCCCGTGCAGGAGGCGTGGTGGAAGACGCAGCCCGAAGCGTGGGCGGCGTGCCGCAAGGACTTGCAGCAACCGGCGGCGGCGCTCGTCGCGTATGTCGAATGGGTCGAAGCGTTGCCGGGCAAGCCCGTGTTTGTCGCGATGCCCGCGGGCTTCGATTTCACGTTCATGTTCTGGTACATGATGCGCTTTACCGGCCGCTGTCCGTTCTCGTGGTCGGCGCTCGACATCAAAACGCTCGCGTTCGCGATGACGGGGCTGCCGTATCGCAAGTGCATCAAGCCGCGTTTCCCCAAGCACTGGTTCGACGATCATCCGCACACGCACGTCGCGCTCGACGACGCCATCGAGCAAGGCGCACTCTTCTGCAACATGCTCGCGGAGCTGCGGGCGAGCCAGAGCGCCGTGGCGGCCGGCGCTGACGGGGACGACTCAGGACAAAAACCCGCCGAGTAAGCGCCAAATTAGGGAATCTCCCTCAGTACAGGCGGTTTGCATTGCGTTTCGTTTCCGCGACCTCTACCATTGACGAAAAGGCGACGCGACAACGGAGGCGCAGTTGACACTCGATACGTTCTCTCAAAAAATCCTGCGTCTTTTGCAGCTGGACGCGCGCCGTTCGGTGCAGGAAATCTCCGATCAGGTCGGACTGTCCAGCACGCCGTGCTGGCGACGCATCAAGGACATGGAGCAATCGGGCATCATCCAGCGCTACACGGCGTTGCTCGATCGCGAAAAGCTCGGCCTGCATGTGTGCGCGCTCGCCCATATTCACCTGACACGGCACACGGAAGGCGGCGTCGAGCAGTTCGAACGGGAAATCGCCACCTGCCCCGAAGTGACCGAGTGTTACAGCACGACGGGTGAATCGGACTACATCCTCAAGATCGTTGCGCCCGATATCAAGGCGTACGACGCCTTCCTCCACGACCGCATTTTCAAGATTCCCGCCGTGGCGCAGGTGCGCACGAGCGTCGTGCTGCGCGAGATCAAGTTCGATACACAGCTGCCGCTTTAACCGGCTCGCTCAGACGCCGGAAATCGCTCAGCCGTCGCCGCGCGGCTCGCGCACCAGCTCCGCGCCAGCCGTCGACACATCCACTGCGTGTGTCACGTTCAAGCGGCGCGCGCCCAGCTTGCGCTTGAGCGCTTCCACATCGACCCGGGCGAGTTGATGCACTTCGCTTTCCAGCGCGTCGAGCCTCGACGGTTGCAACGTCACCTCGACGTCGAGCCCCGTGCTCAGATAATGCAGATTCACGCTGGCCGCCTCGAGTCCTTGCGCGGCAAGCGCCGATTCCACTTCAGCGGCGATCTTTGCGCGCGGCGGCAGGTTGACGGGCGGCCGCGCAATCGCATCGTTTTCCGGATCGACGTGAATCAGCGCGTCGAGCACGCGGTTGTCCGACAGCACGCGCGCACGCGCCGTCTCGGCAATGTAGTGACCTTCGGAAACGGAGATCATCGGATCTACGAGAATGTGTGCGTCGACGAGCGCGAAGTCGCCCATCTTCCGCGTGCGCAGTTCGTGGACATCGCGCACGCCGGGCGTCGATAAAATCCGCGCGCGCAGATCGGCGGTATCGGATTCGTCGAGCGCGCGATCGGACAAATCCTGAAGCGCGTCCCAACCAAACGTCCAGCCCATGCGCGCAACCATGAAGCCGACGACGGCCGCCGCAACCGGATCGAGCAGCCGCACGCCGGCAATGCTCCCGACGATACCCAACGCAACCACCAGCGACGACGCCGCATCCGAGCGCGCATGCCATGCGTTCGCGATCAGCATCGCCGAACGCACACGCTGTGCCTCGCGAAGCATGTAGCGGAACAGCGCTTCCTTCGACAGCAGCACGACGACCGCAACCACGAGCGCGCTCAAATGAACGGCAGGAATGTTGTCCAGATCGGTGAGCCGCTCGCCGGCGCGCCACAACATGCCGCCGCCAACCGCGATCAGCAAGCCGCCCAGAAATAGCGACGCGACGGTTTCGTAACGGCTATGTCCGTAGTTGTGATCGGCGTCCGGTTCGGCTCCGCTATGGCGATTGGCGACCAGCACGACAAAATCGGAAATGAGATCGGCGAGCGAATGCACGCCGTCCGCGACGAGCGCCTGGGAATGCGCAATCACGCCCACGACAATCTGCACCGACATCAACACCGTATTGAGTCCGATGCTGACGTAAGTGGTTTTGCGGGCTACGCGCCGTTTCTCCGCGGATTGGGCGGTCGAGTTGGAAGGCATCTGAAGGCAAAGGGTTTGGTTACTATTTATTCTACCCGCCGCTTTGTGAAATCGCTGTTAAGCGAACAAAAAATACCTTTTAAATCATGTGCTTATCATAACGCGACTCATTTGCATCGAAGCACGCACCGCACCGCCCACCGTTCTTCCTAAGAATTGAAAAGAAGCGGCTCAATAAAAAACCGCACTTCCAAATGGAGCGCGGTTTCTCTTAAATCTATTGCTTGCGGTGCAAGCATTAAGTCATATTATTTCTCGATGAGAAATTTTTCGCGATCTTGACCGGCAATCCAGCGCGGCGGCTTACCGCGGCCCGACCAGGTGCTCCCGCTTGCGGGGTCACGATATTTAGGCGCGACGCCGGCGCGGGGACGGCCCGCTGCCTTTACGGCTTTCGCACGTCCGCCAGCGCCGAGTTCAGCCAGCGTAATACCGTAATCAGACATTTTCTGCTTGATCTCGTTTAACACTTCCGCATACTCGCGCGCTTTCGCCTCTTCGATCTGTTTCTCGAGCTTTTCGCGCTGCGCGAGTAGTTCCCTGTAGGAGGACATAGTTTCCTTGTGGTTCGATAAATGGACGGACGGTCTATGCCGATTAGTCCGGAAAGTGATCATGCCTCGGAATTTGCTGGCGAGATTAACACAAAATAGAAACTTCGGAAAAGACACCGGCGAAAATTAATTAATCTCAATTTCATAAACTTTCAAGAGACTGGCAATCAACCGGGCTCAGAAGCCCAATTATTCTCCCGCTGAATAACGCTCATCTGACGAGTAAATTCATATTTAACTAGCAAAGCATGAAAAGCAATGGTTAATTTATTCCGAAACATTTCATGCCATGCGAGTTTTAACCGGCAAAATGTAAAACGCCGGCCCGATTCCGCGGTAAAAACCGCCGCGTATTACCCGTCACGCATTAGCGTGCCGCGCGATGCAATCTTCAAGGGCAGCGTGAAAGCATTCCGCATCGGGCGCAGGCGTGTCGAACACCACGCGGCTGCGGGCGCCCGAAATATTCAGATCCGCGCCATACCGGTCTATGCCCATCAATTGCACTTGCGCTGGCCGTCGCGGGTGACGTTCGAAGAATTCGACGAGCGCGTTTTCCTCGTCGAATGAAACCGGGTCGAGCGGATCGAGTTCTGCCTGCGTCAACCATCCCATCGCGCCAAACCCGCCTATGTAACGCATCCGCTCAACCGACATCACCCAGAACGAGAAATCCCCCAGCACCAGATAGCGCTCAGCTTCCGGGTGGTAGCGCAGATACCGCTGGGTCACGGGCGGCGTCGGCTCGACATGCTCGAACGTGCCGACCAGCGTGACGCGCTGCCCGTTGAGCACGTCGCCGTCCGGCGCGTGGACGATCAGGAAGCCGGCGCGCGGATCGGAATGCAGGTTGCGCGTGTGCTCGGCGAGCCGGCTCACGAGTATCGTCGGGCGATGATGCGAATCCGGCGCGAACGGCAGCACCGTCGGATACGGAAACCCTTGCGGCTGGCGCGCATGCGTGGCGAGTGTGCCGATGGCGGCCTGATGCAACAGATGCAGCGGAGCGTGAGCGGGAATGTTCAAGTGCGCGTCCTCGTCGGGTGATTGATGCGTCGCGCGATGCCGTTAAACGCGACGCGCCTGGAAAGGAGATATTAGTTCAGGGACTTGCCCGCATGAGCCATCATGCTTCGTTAGAATGTGGAAGCGCTTTCATCGCGCTTTCTTGCCGCGTTTCCTCTTCATCTTCGTTTTCAATCACCGAGCTTTCCGTGTCCGATCGTCCGTCCGAGTCCGCATCCTTGCCCGCCGCGCATCGCAATCTGTCGGCGAGCGCGCGCAACCGCGCCCGTTACGCGACGATGGCGCTCTTCTTCATCGCGGGGATGATGTATGCGTCATGGGGCGTGCACGTGCCGACCGTCCGCGACCGGTTCCAGCTGAATCCGGCCATGCTGTCGCTCGCGCTGTTCGCGGTGGCAGGCGGTTCGATCGGCGCGATGGTGACGAATGCCCCGTGGATCGCGCGCGTCGGCACGCGGCGCGCGTGTCTCGCGGGCGGGCTCGTGATGTCGGCGGCCGGCGCACTGATTCTCGTCGTGCCGTACTACTGGATGCTGCTCGTCTTGCTCGCGCTCTTCGGCGCGGGCATGGCGACGCTCGACGTCGCGATGAACGCGGAATCCAGCACCGTCGAAGAGACGCTCGGCCGGCCGATCATGTCGGCGCTGCACGGCATGTTCAGCGTCGGCGGGATGGCGGGCGCGGCGGTCGGCGGCGCGGCGCTCGCGCACGGCATGGCGCCTGCCGTGCATCTGCTGCTCGCCTCGCTGATCAGCGCGGCCGTGTTGCTGGCCGCGTGCCCATCCGTCCTGCCGCACGTTCCGCATTCCGAGCATCCGGACGCGCACACGCCGCGCGGCAACCGCTGGCGCTCGCCCGCGTTGTGGGCGCTCGGCGCCATCGCGCTGATCGCGTTGATCGCGGAAGGCGCGATGTACGACTGGGCGACTGTCTATATGCGCGATGTCGTCGCGTCGACGCCAGCCGTCGCGAGCGCGGCCTACGCGGCGTTCTCGGGCGGCATGGCGGCCGCGCGTTTTGCCGGTGACGCGGTGCGCGCGCGATTCGGCGCGCCGCAACTGATTGCCGCGAGCGCATCGCTGGCTTGCGCGGGCATGATCGGCGCGCTGCTGCTGCCGCATCCCATCGCGGCGCTGACGGGCTTCACGCTGATGGGCCTCGGTCTCGCCAACATGATGCCCGTGCTGTTCGCGGCAGCGGCGCGCGTGAAAGGCATACACGCGGCCGAGGGCCTCGCGCACGTGGCCGGGCTCGCCTACTTCGGCCTGCTGCTCGGGCCGGTAATCATCGGCGGCGTGGCGCAAGTGACGAATCTTCCCATCGGGCTGTCCGTCGTCGCGCTGTGCGCGGCGCTCGTTGCGTTCATCGGGCCCAAGGTTTTGCGCCGGCTCGGCATCTGAACGCGTGCCTTTAACGCTGTGGTCACGACGCTCGCGTTACGTTACGCGAGCCGCATATGTCCGCATGTTCCGCGACACGTCATCCTCCAGTGAATTTCCGTCCTTTCGACACGCTGCGCCGAAGCGCTTGATTCTGTTTGGGTTTCGCGCGACGCGTCGCCACGCGATCGCAACGGCATAACCCTTGCGATTCACTCCCGTACGGAACTAACCGACACGTTCGACGCGATAGCCCAATACATCGCACAGAAAAACTAACGACGGCAACCGATGCGTCAGGGACGACGGCGGACCAGAGCATCGGTCCGCCGTTTTTTTATCGCGGCAGCGCTCAAAGTTCGCGATACGTGCTGTACGTGCTGCCGAAATCATTACGCTCGATAAAGTTCGTGTAGGTCATCGTGGCGGAAACGTCGAGCGCTTCGACGTAATGCCACCATCCGATCGGCAGAAACAGCAGTTCGCCGGGTTCGAGCGTGCACTCGATCACCTGCGCATGTTCGAAAGACGGAAACCGCCCGACATCGATCGCGCCGCCGTCGAGCCGCGAATAACAATGCTGATGGTTGTACATGTGGGCGGTGTCGGTGAACGGCACGAGCAGAACACGCTTGCGGCCGATCACCTGCGCCATCAGATTGTTGGTCAGGTCGTGATGAAACGGCGTCTTCGTACCGGCCGGACCGAACCAGAAATAGCCCGCGTCGGCGGGCGCCGCATCCAGATACTCGCCGATCGCGGGCGCATCGGCCCAAAGCGTCGCGAGCGCCGCGCGGTTGCGCGACGCGTTGTTCGCCGTCATGTAGAAGTCATTCGTCACGCCCGCGCTTTCGACGAGATCGACGTAATCGCCAAAGCGCATCGTGCGCTTCAACGCCGGCTGATTGATCTCGTAGCTCGCATCCGCATCACGCCCAAACTGCACTTCGACTTCGGCAAGGCCGCAGCGCGCGCGAAAGTAATCGAAATTCCACAGCTTGCGCGCCGGCCACGAGTCGAACATGCCCGTGATGATCACAGGCCGGTTCTGAAAATAGAACTGCTCGTAAAACGCATCGCGCGACAGGCGCACGCGGCGCTCGACACACGCCGCACCCGAACGCATGCGATTCAGCTCACCGTACACGGAAAGCATCCATTCGCGCTTACGCAAACGATTGCGCAAGCGCGAACCCGCTTGAAAATAAGGGCTTTGCAACGTGCTATCGATCTCGCATAGCGCGTGTTCGCGTTCGAACCCATGCTCGACGAGCACGGCATGCACGGCCTCCGGCGAGGCTTCGAGCAACAGGTTCTCGGCAATCCAGCGCCGCCATTCGTCATCGATCATCCGTGTCACGACCGCGTCCCCCGCGTGTTGTAGCCGATACGACAATATCGTCCGCACCGTATCCGGTGCGCAAAAAGAAATGCGCAGACAGGCACGCGCAAAAGAAACAGGCAAAACAAAAGGCACGCGGGTCGAAACCCGCGTGCCTCCTAAGCCCTTTCGGGCTGGCTTGCGCAGGGCGGAACGCGGCGAACCGCGTTTCCGCCAACTACGCCAAGCGCTCTTACATCTTCACGACGTCGAGCAGCGTCTTCTTGCCCGACTTGTAGTTGTACAGCGAGATCACGCCGTGCTTCAGGTCGCCCTTCGCGTCGAACGTGGTTTCGCCGATCACACCCTTGTAGTCGGTGTTCGGCATCACTGCCAGGATCTTCGCCGGATCGGTCGAGCCAGCGCGCTTCATTGCGTCGACGATGATGTACACAGCGTCATACGTGAACGGAGCGTAGATCTGGATCGGCTGGCCGAAACGCTTCTGATACTTTGCCTGGAACGCTGCGCCGCCTTCCATCTTCTCGAGCGCCATACCGGCTTCCGAGCAGACGATGTTGTCGGTTGCGTCGCCAGCCAGGTCAGACAGCTTGTCGGTACACACGCCGTCGCCAGCCAGCACCTTCGCGCGCAGGCCGAGCTGCTTGGCTTGCTTTGCGAACGGGCCGCCCGTGGCGTCCATGCCGCCGTACATGATCGCGTCCGGGTTTTCGCCCTTGATCTTCGTCAGAATCGCGCGGAAGTCGACAGCCTTGTCGTTCGTCGCGTCATGCGACATCACGTTCAGGCCCAGCGACTTCGCCATCTTCTCGAATTCGTTGGCGAGACCCTGGCCGTATGCCGTCGAGTCGTCGACGATCGCGACGCTCTTCACCTTCATGCCCTTCGCTGCGTAGTTCGCCAGTGCCGGACCTTGCTGCGCGTCCGTCGCGACGACGCGGTACGTCGTCTTGAAGCCCTGTTGCGTGTACGCCGGGTTCGTTGCCGACGGCGAGATCTGCACGATGCCTGCATCGCTATAGATCTTCGAAGCCGGGATCGACGTGCCCGAGTTCAAGTGGCCAACCACTGCGACGACCTTGTCGTCGACCAGCTTCTGCGCAACCTGCGTAGCCGTACGCGGGTCAGCTGCGTCGTCCTGTGCATCCAGTTGCAGCGTGATCTTCTGGCCGCCGATCGTCAGACCCTTGGCATTGATCTCTTCAACTGCGAGACGTGCGCCATTTTCGTTGTCCTTGCCCAGGTGAGCGATGCCACCCGTCAAAGGCGCAACGTGGCCAATCTTGACAGTTTCGTCGGCCATAGCCGTCGTCGCCAACGTTGCAAACAGCATCGCCGCAGCGCTGATCGGCAACAGCTTTTGGATTTTGATGTTCATGTAAGTCTCCGATTTCGGTCCCGAAAAACAACGGTATCGCCCTTGTGCCCCGCTTCCTTCACGTGTCGCTCAATTCCCGTGGACGACTCCGCCGGATGCATCGTTCATGCACTTGGCAAGCACGCGTTCCAGCCTGTTTGTGGCAGGTGGCGCCCCGCGCTTGCGCGCAAGTGTAGGCTATCAAATTAATTTGTGGGGGTTTTTTGAGGAAGTGGGATCACTACCAATAGCGTTTATCCCACTTAGTCATGAAAGGCAGGCGGGACGTGGCCGGAAAGCGACGGCTGGCGCGGGTTTCGGGGAAACGAGGGAGGCTTCTATAGTGCGAGTCTAAAGCTTTGCCGGGATCGTCCGTTAATGCGCCGGATATGCGTCGAACGCGTCATCACGGGTAAACACAGTGGTGATAGCGCGCCGTTGAGATCGTGCTCAAACACGCTTAAGCGATGTGCTCTATATAGAGTGCGAGTGCCGTTTTTTTGGCCGCTGCAACCGGGCCGCGCAGCCCGCCGAAACGGGGAGTCGTTTCAATCCGCTTACGAGAAGGCCGCCGCACGGGCCTCTCGCTGCAATTGCCTTCTTTTGATGGCACACTGAGCGCCCGCTGCGGGCGAGACGCCCGCAAACGATTGCCCGCCCGATAGCGGCTTCACCGTTTATGCAAGGAGAAACAACGTGAGCGTGACTTCCCGATGGATCGACATTCAAACCGGCAATGATTCGTTTGGCGCGTACATGTCGACGCCGAAAAGCGGCAAGGGTCCGGCCGTCATCATCATCCAGGAAATCTTCGGCGTGAACGGCCACATTCGCGACGTCGTCGATCAATATGCGCAGGACGGCTATGTCGCGATCGCACCGGATATTTTCTGGCGCACGCAGCCGCGCGTCGAACTCACCTACGCCGGCGCGGATCGCGACAAGGGCATCGAAATCCTGCAGAAGACGAATGTCGATCTCGCCGTCGCGGACATCGGCGCCACGGCTGCCGCGCTGCGCGCGATGCCGGAAGTGACGGGCAAGATCGCAGGCGTCGGCTACTGCTTTGGCGGCCGTCTCGCGTACCTGGCCGCGGCCGAAGGGCTGCTCGATATCGCCGTGTCGTACTACGGCGGCGGCATCCAGAACCAGCTCGACAAGGCAGCGCAAATCAAGGTGCCGATGCAGTTCCACTACGGCGAACTGGACCACGGCATTCCGCTGTCGGCAGTCGGTGAAGTGAAGGAGCGCTTCGCGGGCCGCGACGAAGTCGAGCTGTATATCTACCCGAATGCCGATCACGGCTTCAACTGCACCGAGCGCGCGAGCTATCACCAGCATTCGGCGGCGCTCGCGCATGGCCGCACGCTGACTTTCCTCGGCACCCACGCGTAAGTTACGCTAGAGGCGCGACGTGGCTGCGTCGTGCCCCGCGCTTCCATTCTGGGCACGTCGCCCCGCGCGTGCCGTCATCACCATTCCTGTCCGCGGGGGTCGTCGTCGTGCAATCCGATTATCTCGATCATGACGCGATCGGCCTCGCCGATCTCGTGCGCAAGCGCAAAGTGAGCGCGCGCGAATTGCTGGAAACAGCAATCGCGCGCGCCGAAGCCGCCAATCCCGCGATCAATGCGATCGTTCTGAAGGACTATGACGCCGCCCGTCAGCGCGCGTCGCGAGAGCATGCGAATGGCGAGGATGACGTGATTGGCGACGGAGCGCTCGCCGGCGTCCCGTATCTGGTCAAGGATCTCGGGCTGCCGGTCAAAGGGCTGCGCATGTCGATGGGCAGCCGCCACTACCGCCACTTCGTTCCCGACGAAGACGCGCCGCTCGTCACGGCCACGCGCGCCGCCGGACTCAACATCTTCGGCAAGACGAGTACGTCGGAAATGGGCCAGATGCCTTATACGGAGCCCGAACTGTTTGGGCCGTGCCGCAACCCGTGGAGTCTCGACCACACGCCGGGTGGCTCCAGCGGCGGCTCGGCTGCCGCCGTCGCGGCGGGCATCGTGCCGCTCGCGCATGCGTCGGACGGTGGCGGCTCGATCCGCATTCCCGCGTCGTGCTGCGGCCTGTTCGGGCTCAAGCCGTCGCGCGGACGGCAGCCGTCGAATGCGGTGCCCGCGCCCGGCGACCTCGGCATCGATCACGCCGTCTCGCGCAGCGTGCGCGACAGCGCACTGCTGCTCGATCTCACGTCAGGCAACGCCGACCGTCCGATGGGCGCACCCGGCACCTTCCTCGCCGCCGCCAGCGAGCCGTGCAAGCCGCTCCACATCGCGTTCGTCACGGACCCGATGCTCGCGCCCGCGCTATCCGCCGACGCCCGCGCCGCGCTCGACGACGCCGCACAACTCGCCGCGTCGCTCGGGCATCACATCGAACCCGTATCGCTTGGCATCGACTTCGCGAGCCTGCGCGAAGCGTTTTTGATGATCTGGTCGGTGAGCGCCGAAAATCTCGTGCTGCGGGCCGATCAGATCACGGGGCGCAAGCCCAATCGTGAGGAATTCGAAATCGCCACGTGGACGATGGGACATATCGGCCGAAAATTCGGCGAGCGCGAATTGCCCGCCGCGCTGGAGGCGCAGCGTCAGGTGAGCGCGAAGCTCGCGGATCTGATGACGCGCTACGACGTGATCTTGTGCGCGACGCTCGCTTCTGCGCCGATCAAGATCGGTGAAATGCAGCCCACCGCCGTCGAGAAAATGCAGATGCGCGCCGTCACCACCGTTCCCGTCGAGCCGCTGATGCGCAAGCTGCTGACGGAAGTGTCGAACAAGGCGTTCGCGTGGGCGGGCTGCACGGAGTTGTTCAATCTGACGGGACAACCGGCGATGTCGGTGCCGCTCTACTGGAACGCGCGCGGACTGCCCATCGGCGTGCAGTTCGCCACCCGCGACGGCGGCGAAGCGATGTTGCTGCGGCTCGCCGCGCAACTGGAAACGGCGCGTCCGTGGTTCGGCAGGCGGCCGCCGCTGATGCCTGCGCGAAGCTAGCGCCGCTCCAGCGCATCGACGGGCTTGCGCATCGCGTCGAGATCGGCATGACGTTTTGCCGGCATGCACGCAACGGCGATCATAGAAAGCGTGATCCCGAACATCACGTAGTACGTCGGCGCGAGCGGCGAGCCCGTCGTCTTGATCAGCCATGTGACGATGAACTGACCGAAGCCGCCGAACAACATCACCGCGAAGTTGTACGCGAGCGAAAGGCCGGTCGAGCGCACGTTCGCCGGAAAGAGTTCGGCCATCAGTGCGCCGAACGGTCCGTAATAGCCGGATAGCGTGATCGACAGCACTGCCTGCACGAGAATCAGCTTCGACACGCTCGGCGCCTCTTCTAGCCACGCGAAGAGCGGATAGATCACCACCAGCGTGAGACCCAGCGACCACAGCGACAAACCTTTACGCCCGATGCGATCGGACCACGCGCCCGTCAGCGGCGACAACACCATGATCAGCAGATTGCCGACGATCACGGCCGTGAACGAATCCGAATAAGGCAGCTTCAGTTGCTTGACCGCGAAGGTCGGCAGATAGCTGATCAGCACGTAGATCGTGACCGTCAGCGCGATCACCGAGCCCAGACCGCAGAGCACGTCGCGGGTATGGTGCGCGAAAAGCTCCCCGAGCGTCGCGCGGCGCGCGGTCTGCTTGGCGTGCAGAAATGCTTCGGAATCCGCGAGATTGCGGCGAATGTAGAAACCGATCGGTCCGATCACGAGACCGATGATGAACGGCACGCGCCAGCCCCAGGACTTGAGCGCTTCCGGCGACAGGCCGCGCGTCACCAGCGCGCCGACGATCGCGCCGAGCAGCAGTGCCGCCGCCTGGCTTGCCATCTGCCAGCTGCCGTATAAACCGCGTTTCGAGAACGGCGCCGCTTCGATCAGCAGCGCGGTCGAGCTGCCGAACTCACCGCCCGCGGAAAAGCCCTGCAGCAGACGCCCGACCACGATGATGATCGGTGCGCCGATGCCAATCGCCGAATACGGCGGTGCGATGGCGAGCAGCAGAATGCCCAGCGTCATCAATGCGATGACCAGCGAGAGCGCCGCCTTGCGTCCCGCGCGATCCGCGTACAGGCCGAGCACGATGCCGCCGATGGGCCGCATGAAGAACGCGACGCCGAAGCTCGCCGTGGTGAGAAGAATCGACGCGTAGTCGCTGCTGGAAGGAAAGAAGAGTTCGGCGATGACGACGGTGAGAAAACCAAAGACGGTGAAGTCATACCACTCGAGTGCATTACCGATGACGGCCGCTGTGACCGCACGGGTATTGAGGCTCCTCGCTGCTTGTGACATCGATGTCTCCGCCCTTCGTCGAGGCGTCGGGGTGCGTAGGTTTGAAGTGATTCGAATGGGCCGTCGTGAAGGCCGCGCGCGCAAGCCATGCGAGTGTAAAAGAGCACGACATCGGATTTCAAGCATCTTTCATACGACAAAGAGCGCGACGCCGCGTTGCACGGCGCGCGCTCTATCCGTTACTGCGAGGCGCACGCGCGGCGATGCTGCATTGCATCGTCCGACACGCGCCTATGCCGACTGGATTTCGCTGTATCAGGCCTTCTTGTTATATGCGCTGCACCAACCCTTGCTTGCGACCTGCTTGCCCGCGAACATCGGGCAGCCCGCGTAGGCATCGGTGGCTTTGCCCTGATAGAAACTGCAATTGCCGCAGTCCTGGCCTGCTGCGTACTTCGCGTATTTGGCCTTGTCGACTTTGGACGCGTCTTCCTTGTAGCCGAGCGCCTGCGCGGTCGGATCGGATTCCGCGACCTTCGGGGCATCGGCGAACGCCTGGCGCGACAGCGCGAGCGTCGATGCCACACCGATACTCGTGATCAGAAACGTACGACGTGAACTTTTCATGGGGAGTCACTCCATTGGTACTGTGGGGGTCTACGCCGTTCTAATGACAGCGGTCCCCAAGCATATCAATGAAGCCGACGCGCGTGATGCGTCAAATCCCCGTCATAAGCGAATCGTTAGTGCGTGTGTGCGCCTGCGCATTCAGGCGCGTCCGCTGACTTCGCACACGCGCTGCGCAATTGCCAGCGACGCCGTCAAACCCGGCGACTCGATACCGAACAGATTCACCAGACCACGCACGCCATGCGCGGCGGGACCTTGAATCAGGAAGTCGGCGGCCGGCTCGCCGGGACCCGACAGCTTCGGACGAATGCCCGCGTACGCCGGCTGCAGCGCATGATCGGGCAGCGCCGGCCAATACGCGCGGATCGCCGCATAGAATGATTCGGCCCGTTGCGGATCGACGTCGTAGTTGATCGTATCGACCCATTCGACGTCTGGGCCGAAACGCGCCTGGCCGCCGAGATCGATCGTCAGATGAACGCCAAGTCCTGCTTCGTTCGGCATCGGATAGATCAGGCGGTTGAACGGCGCGCGCCCCGAGATGCTGAAGTAGTTGCCGCGCGCGAGATAGAGCGGCGGCACATGGCGCGCGTCGAGCCCGCGAATCTTGCGCGCGATCGCGTTTGCATGCAGTCCCGCGCTGTTGATGACGCACGCGGTGCCGATCGTCGTCGGCGAGTTGCCGCCTACCTTTACGATGAAGCGTCCGTTGATCGCTTCGATCGCTTCGACGGGCGCATGGAACGCGCAGACGGCGCCATCGCGTTCCGCGTCGCCTTGCAGCGCGAGCATCAGCTGATGGCTGTCGACAATACCCGTCTGCGGCGAGAACACGGCTTCGACACATTGCAGCGCCGGTTCCAGCGCCTGCGCTTCTTCGCCGCTGATACGCATCAGATCGAGCACGCCGTTTTCCTTGCCGCGCGCCATGATGCTTTCGAGCTGGGGAATCTGGTTGCGCGCAGTCGCGACGAGCAATTTGCCGCAGCGCTGGTGCGGCACGCCGCGTTCGGCGCAGTAGTCGTACAGCATCTCGCGGCCACGCACGCACAGCGCCGCCTTGAGCGAGCCGCGCGGATAGTAGATGCCCGCGTGTATCACTTCGCTGTTGCGGGAACTCGTGCCGACGCCGATGGCTTCCGCCGCTTCCAGCACGATCACTTCACGTCCGCGCGCAGCCAGCGCGCGCGCGACGGCAAGACCGACGACACCAGCGCCGATCACCACACATTCGATCTGATCCATGTCCGTTGGACGCGGCTCGATGCGCCGCGTTCTACCTCGTCATCCACCAGGATTTCGATAGCGTGCGGTGTCGTCGAAACCGTGACCGCGTGCTGTCGAACGCTTCACATGCACAATGCGAAATGACGCGACGCGCTACAGACACAAATGCCCGCAGCCTTGTGCGGCTGCGGGCATCAATATGTGGGAACGCGTCGAGCGTTTGAGTCAGTGTACGCCCACGACGCTCATTCCAGGTGAATTTGGCGGACCCGTTCCGCCTGAGCCACAACAGGCTTGATCAATCCTGCGCAGTTGTGCGTTTGAACAGATGGCGCAGGTCGACGTGTGCGATGGGCACCGTGTAACCGCCCGTTGCAAATTGCTGAGGATAAGCAGGTGCGTTCGGATTCAGGCTGAGTTCACCGTTCGCGCGGGCTTGCACCAGATCGGCCTTCACCTCGGCGCGCGTCTTCGGTCCATTGACGCTGGACGGCGATTGCGTCGGAGCCGGGCTGTAGCCGCTTGCGAAAGCGGGCGCGGCGACGACTGCGGAAATCAGCAAAGCGGCAAGCGAAAGCTTTTTCATGATCGGTTCCTGAGGTGAAGTGCAGTTCGAACGAAACGCTGTTTGCATTTCAGTGAGCGGAGTCTAGTCCTCGCCTATCGGATTGCCGACCCTCATTAGCGGAATTGACTGTTGCTTGAATACGTTCAAATCGGGTGCGAATCGCCCTGTTTGCGCTATGGAATAGTCGCAACATTGGAACAATGAACAGGTCGCGCGGGCGCGGCCTGTTCGCATAAATGACATGAATGACGCTAGAAACCGATCGGTTTGCGGCGCGAATTGTAGTCAAGGCGAATGTCGTCGGCGCCGATATGGTCGCGGCTCGCAATGCGCGCCGAGCCGAAACCGTTCAGGATCGCGCGCCGCATTTCACGCGGCGACGCATGCGCCAGCGCGTCGAGCGCCGCGCCGCCGAGTTGCGCCGGAAACCGTTGGCCCCAGCCGTGCGCCGAGCGGATTTCGTTGTAGATCGACTGCGCGATGCGCCGCGAGCCGTCGCGGTCCGGCGGCGGAATCTCGTAGACGTTCATCCGGTTCAGAATCGGCTCGGGAATCGCGCGTTCGTCGTTCGCAGTCGCGATCCAGATCACATGGCCCGCGTTGATCGGAATCTCCGCGAACTCGTCGATAAACGTCTGCGCGGTATCGTGTTCGAGCAGCGCGTAGAGCGCGCCGAGCGGATCGTATTGCGAGTCGCCCGTCGCCTTGTCGATTTCATCGACGGCGATCACGGGGTTTGCATAGCTGCCGTGCACCAGCGCATCGAACACCTTGCCCGGCTTCGCATTCTTCCATTGCGACGACGCGCCCGACAGAATCCAGCCCGCCGTCAACGAACTCATCGCGACATAGTGATACGCGGTGCCGAGCATCCGCGACAGCTGCTTCGCGAAGTGCGTTTTGCCGATGCCGGGATCGCCGAGCAGCAGGATCGGCATCAGTTCGAGGCGGTCGTCCGTTTCGAGGCACAGCGCGACCTGCTTGCGGATGTCGTCGAGCGGCTCGGTGAAGTTGGGCAGCGAGCCGATCAGATCGTCGATGGACGGCATCCGGTTCGGCTTCACGCAAAAGCGCAGATTGCCGACCTTCAGCATCTTTTCGTATGTGGAACGCAGTGCGTCGCTGGCGCCTTCGCTGAGTTCGTTCAGCGCCGTCTCGACCTGATCGAGGTCATAGACCTTGCTGAACGATGCAACTGCGATTTCCTGTTTCACCATGGCCGTTGTCATCGCTTCACCCCGTCGTGCTTGCACGGCAGCGTCCCCGACGCCGCTTCAATTTCAGTGTAACGACGCCGAAATGGCATGCAAGCCAGCAGTCATGCGGGTCTGCTGCTAACCGCACATGTCGGGCGAGGCAATTGCTTGAATCGTCACATCCGCGCCCCTATCTGCAATGCAATGTAACCGCCGCGCGCTGAACCTTGGTTCCAGATCGGGTGTCAGAAAACCGTTATCCCGATAAAGCGTAAGATGGTCGGCGGTCGCAGAAAGAACGCGCGGATGCCGCACGCTTTAGCGAAACGCAGCGATTCCGGAGACTCTTTGTTCATGTGGAAAACCAGCCTCGTTGCCGCCGTGTTCGGCACCACGTTGATGGCGCAGGGCACGATGGCCCAGACGCAGCCGCGCAGCGCGCCGTCCGTCGTCAAGTGGGAACTGCAGGTGATGCGCGACGGCCAGCAGATCGATTCGTTCGACGGCAACACGACCGTCGGCCAGGCACGCACGGATACGCATCATCATGTGGTGCAAAACAGCGTCGGTTGCAAGGACGTGCCGGCGGGCAGCATCGATCTCGCGCGCACGTTGACCATTTCGCCGACCCAGGCGGATGCGAGCGGCGTCACGTTCCTGATCGACACGCAGGAAACGCTCGAAGAACCGTCCACGCGTACCACGAGCACCGGCTGCAAGCTTCCGCCACAGCCGCGTCAGGTGAGCGCGAGCCATCCTGGGCTGAAAGTGCCACCCGGCGACTGGACGTCATGGACGATCGTCGACAAGGACCCGAATCTCGTATATCGATTGCGTGCAAGCGTCGCAAACAACCCGTGAACTTAACGAAAGACGTGGATAACGCGGCATGCGAAACCCCGAAGAACTGATACGCGAAAACCTCGACAGGAAAGATTTCATCGCCGTGAGCTGGAACCTGCACAAGGGCCGCTCGCCCCTCGGCTTCCAGGCATGGCAGGCGATGCAGCGCTGGGTGCAATCCGTTCATGCCGACGCGTATTTCCTGCAGGAAGCGATGGCGCGGCGGATGCCGGGCCCCGTGCTGGCCAGCTCATTTGGCGCGCGCCTGGGCGACATCGACGACGACGTATGGCATTGCCAGGCCACCGAAATCGCCGACGCGCTGCAGTTGCAGATCGCCCTGGGACCGAACGTATTCAAACCGTCGTGGCGGCATGGCAATGCAATTCTGTCGCCGCATCCGCTCGATCTCGGCGGACGCTGGGACATTTCCGCGCACCGCTTCGAGCGCCGCGGCCTGCTCGTTGCACGTGCGACGTTCGGCGGTCACGCGGTGACGCTGCTGTGCGCGCATCTCGCGCTCACGCGCCAGGCGCGGCTACGTCAGATGAACTGGATTGCGCACTGGATTTCGAAGGAAGCACCTGAAGGCCCGCTCGTGCTCGCCGGCGACTTCAATGACTGGCGCAACGATTCCGTGCCGCTCTTTCGTGAGCATGGCCTCGAAGAAGTCGCGACGCTGCTCGGCGAGCCGGGACGCACCTTCCCCGCGTTCTCGCCCGCGCTTGCGCTCGACAAGATGTTCGTGCGCGGAATGAAGCCCGTCGAATGGATCCAGCCGGCGCAAGAGACGGCGTGGTTGTCGGATCACCTGCCGTATATGGCGCGACTGCGCGTCGACTGAACGCGCGTTGACGCGTCAGTCGCGCTGCGGCTTCCAGTTGAGCCCGGCGCTGATCGCTTCGCCGGGCTGGAGCACGCGGTAGCCTGAACGCTCGCGTGCGCCATCGTCTTCGTTAGCGTTGAAGCAGTCGGTCGTATTCGTGACGGGCTCGACGCACAATTGCACATCGTCCGCGGGCGCGAACACCACCAGATGATCGAACGGCGCATCGGCGGTCATCGTCACGCTGCGCGCTTCGTCCGGCCATGCAATCGTCGCGCTGCGCGTCCAGCCGCTGAAGTTGTTGTCGAGATCGAACGCGTCGGCGCTCATGCCGCGCATGAGCGCATCGACAGCGCCATGTGGGCCGAGATGCGTCGGCAACACATGCGTGTCGGCGTGCCACATTTCATCCACATGCGCGGTAATCACCGTGTTCGACGTGCGCGGATAGTACGGATGATGGCCCATGCCGAACGGCATCGTGCCTTCCGACAGGTTCTGCGCAGCGAGCGTCACGTGTAACGCATCGCCCAGCAATTCGATACGCTGGCTCGCGCGATAGTGAAACGGCCAATCGCCGCGCTTTTCGCTATCAGGCACATGCTCGAAATGCAGTTCGACGGATGAAGCCGTGCGCGTGCCGACGCGCCACGGCCTGCGCCACGCGTGACCATGCAGCGCATGCGCATAGCCGTTTCCGTCGCCGCCGAGATCGATCGTGCGGCCGTCGAACTCGAAGCGCGCATCGCGGATGCGGTTGCAATACGGAAAGAGCGGGAAGCTCGCCATCCGCAGCGGATCGCAAGCGGCGAGCGCCGCGCGCGTCGCCGGACGCAACCAGTGCAGCACGCGCTGCGACGTGTGCTCGCGCACCACGTCGAAATAAGCGGCAATCGATCCGCCGACCTCCGGCGCGACCACGAGCGTCGTATCGCCGCTGGACAACACGACGAGCGACGGGTCGTCGATACGTAGATCGGTGGCGGGATCGGCTGCGGACGGATGGATTGAAGCTTTGCGCATAGTCGTTTGAATGGGCGTGGGCGGTTGCGACGTCGTCGGGCGCGCGTGTTCAATGCCATGCACCGAAGCGGCCCGCGCGAGCGAGAATCGCACGGCTGAATTCTCCGGTCAATATTATTAGTAATAATACCGACGAAAAACCGTCACCAGAGGCCATCGTGGCCCAGTAAAAAAGCGGGGTTTGCGTGTGTTGTCCAGCGCATATTATTAGTGGTACCGTCAGTGCAACGATGCCTGCGGCATTCACCGTCAACGAGCCGCCGTTGCGCGGCCAGATCAATGAAAAAATCGACTCAGCGCCGCCCGACGATGACCGATATCGCCAAGCTCACCGGCGTGTCGCAATCGACTGTTTCTCTCGTCCTGAACAACGCGACCGGCGCCAAATTTTCCGAAGCGACCCGCAACAAGGTGCTGAAAACTGCGCAGGATCTCGGCTATCGCCTCACCCCGCGTGAACCGCTGCCGCCGTCGTCCGGCGAGCGCAATCTGATCATCTATCTCGCCGACGAAATCTCGACGAGTCCGCACCCCGTCGTGAACATCGACGGCGCGCGCGACGCCGCCTACGCGAACGGCAAGCTGCTCGCCGTCTACTCGACGCACGGCAACGCCGACATCGAGCAACAGGTGCTCGACGCGGCTCTCGCGAGCCCGACCGTGTTCGGCGTGGTCTATGCGACTGTCTACACCCGCAAGGTCACGCTACCCGCCGCACTCGCGCGCGTGCCAACCGTGCTGCTGAACTGCTACACGAGCGAGGGCGGCCAGTCGTCGATCGTTCCCGCTGAAGTCGCGGGCGGCCACGTCGCAACCGAATACCTGCTGCGCGCCGGACACCGGCGGATCGGCTACATCAACGGCGAACACTGGCAGGACGCGGCGAAAGACCGCCTGAAGGGCTACCGCACCGCGCTCGCCACCGCCGACCTGCCGTTCGCGCCCGAGATGGTCCGCGACGGCGACTGGAGTTCGGGCACGGGCTTCGAGCACACGCTGTCGCTGATGCGCGAGCCTAATCCGCCGACCGCGATCTTCTGCGCGAACGACCTGATGGCGCTCGGCGCGATCGAGGCGCTCAAGCAGCTCGGCTACCGCGTGCCCGACGACGTCTCGGTGCTCGGTTACGACGATCAGGAAATCGCGCGCCACACGCATCCGCCGCTGTCGACCGTCGTGCTGCCGAACTACGAACTGGGGCGCTGGGCCGTCGATACGCTGCTTCAGGAAGTGCACAACCAGGCAGCAGGCGCGCCCGTGCGTCACCGGATGGTGAAACTCGACGGGCCGTTGATCGAACGTGGGTCAGTCAGGGAAATTACCGAGGCAAAACGCGCTGTAATTAATATTATTAGTGATTGACCAATAATAATTCGCGATGGAATAATCGGCACGTCCGGTCACCACCGACGTGCCGGCGGCAGTTGAAGCACAAAAGCAAAACACACCAACTGGTACTGGAGGAAGACATGGCGTCGCACAATCGGGATTCGCGCGGGCAACGGCTTCAGCCGCTTGCCGCAGCATTGCTGGCAATCACTTTGGGATTTAGCATGGCATCGGCGCAGGCTGACGATCTGCCGAAAATCCCCACCAAGAAACCGCTGAAAGTGGGCTTCGCGCAAACGGAGAGCAACAACCCGTGGCGTCTCGCCGAAACTCAGAGCTTCAAGGACATCGCCGCCAAGTGTGGCTGGCAGATGGTGATGACGGATGCCAACGGTTCCAACTCGAAGCAGGTCTCCGACATCCAGAGCATGATCGCGCAGCACGTCGATCTGCTCGTGTTCCCGCCGCGTGAAGAGAAGCCGCTCGCGCCCGTCGTGTTGCAGGCGAAGAAGGCGGGTATTCCCGTGATTCTCGTCGACCGCAACGTCGATCAATCGGTGGCGAAAGCGGGCCGCGACTACATCACGTTCATCGGTTCGGACTTCATCGACCAGGGCCACCGCGCAGCCGACTGGCTCATCAAGGCGACGGGCGGCAAGGCGAAGATCATCGAACTCGAAGGCACGACGGGCGCTTCCGCCGCGAACGACCGCAAGAAGGGCTTTGACGAAGTGATCGCGAAGAATCCGGGCATGTCGATCATCGCGTCGCAAAGCGGCGACTTCGCGCGCGACAAGGGCCGTCAGGTGATGGAAACGCTGCTGCAGGCGCATCCCGACGTCACGGCCGTCTACGCGCACAACGACGAAATGGCGCTCGGCGCGATCGCCGCGATCAAGGCGGCAGGCAAGCAGCCAGGCAAGGATATCCAGATCGTCACGATCGACGGCACGAAGGGCGGCCTCGATGCGATTGCTGCTGGCGAGCTTGGCGCGAGCGTGCAGTCGAGCCCGTTCTTTGGCCCGCTCGCATGCGACGTTGCGCAGAAGTTCGCGAAGGGCGAGAAGGTGCCGACGTGGGTCAAGGTGTCGGACCGCTTCTACGACAAGGGCAACGTGCAGGAAAGCATGCAGTACGGTTATTGAGCGTTCGTTGATGTAACCCGGCCGGCGCGTCTCGGTTTTCGCGCAGCGAGGCGCGCGCAGCACGGCCGACAAGCTGGGCTTCACCGGGCATTCGTGCCCGGCTGACGGGAAGGGTTCGAGGCGACGTGTCTGTGGCGCGCGCGTTCGCGTTCCACGGGACGTCGCTTCGCTTTGTCGGGCGTACCATCGACTTCGCGAATTGATCGACAGTATGTAATTCTCGCGCCGGCCGTTGCGATAGCCACGGGCCGCGCTGCATCGCAAGCGATGCAGCATGGGACCAGCCGTAGGGCGCTAAAGCGCCAAACGCTTTGCATGGGGCCGGACTAAGCGCTAAAGCGCCAACGCTGGTCGACCGCGCTGCATGGGACCATGCGTAAGCGCTAAAACGCTAACGCTGGTCGACCGCGCTGCATGGGACCATGCGTAAGCGCTAAAACGCTAACGCTGGTCGACCGCGCTGCATGGGACCAGCGTAAGCGCTAAAGCGCTAACGCTGGTCGACCGCGTTGCATGGGACCAGCGTAAGCGCTAAAGCGCTAACGCTGGTCGACAAAGGAGACACACGTGACGCAATCCCACGCGCCTTCCGACGCGGCCCCCGGCGCTCATCCGCCGCCGTCGTCCTCGCGCGCGCCCCTGCTCGACATGCAGGGCATCGACATCTCGTTCGGCGGCGTGCCCGCGTTGCGCGGCGCGAATCTCAGCGTCGCCGCGGGCGAAGTGCACGCGTTGATCGGCCAGAACGGCGCGGGCAAATCGACGATGATCAAGATCCTCACGGGCGCCTATCGGCGCTCGGGTGGCAGCGTGCGCTTCGAAGGCCGCGAGATCGATTTCCGCACGCCGAAGGAAGCGCGCGAAGCAGGCATCAGCACGATCTACCAGGAGATCAACCTGGTGCCGTTCCGCTCGGTGGCTGAGAACATTTTCCTTGGCCGCGAGCCGCGCCGCTTCGGTCTGATCGACTGGCGCGAAGTGCAGCGGCGCGCGTCCGCGCTGCTCGAATCGTTCGGTTTGCAGATCGACGTGAAGAAGCCGGCGGGCAGCTATTCGACGGCGATTCAGCAGATGGTTGCGCTCGCGCGCGCCGTGTCGTCGGACGCGAAGATGGTCATCATGGACGAATCGACTTCATCGCTCGACGAACGCGAAGTCGAACTGCTGTTTACCGTCGTGCGCAAGCTGCGCGATGACGGGCGTGCGGTGATCTTCGTGTCGCACCGGCTCGACGAACTGTATGCGCTGTGCGACCGCGTGACGGTGATGCGCGACGGCCAGACCGTCGCACAAAGCGCAATGAAGGATATCGACAAGCGCCAGCTCGTCACGACGATGCTCGGCCGCACGCTCGCCGCCGTCGTGCAGGATGACAGCGCCGCGCGCGAGGCGAATCTCGCGCGACGCGGCAGCGTGGCTATCTCGGCGCGCAATCTGTCCGCGCATCCAAAGGTGAGCGACGTGTCGCTCGATGTGCACGCGGGCGAAGCCGTCGGCCTCGCGGGCCTGCTCGGCTCGGGCCGCACGGAAACGATGCGCCTGCTGTTCGGCGCCGACCCCGCCGAGCGCGGCACGCTGTCGATCAACGGCAAGGACGTCGCGCTGACGTCGCCGCAGGATGCGATCGCGCGCGGCCTCGCGTATCTCACGGAAGACCGCAAGGCCGAAGGCATCGTGCCGGACCTGTCGGTGCGCGACAACCTCACCCTCGTCTGTCTGCGCACGCTGTCGAAGCACGGCATCGTCGATGTGAAGCAGCAGCAGGCGATCGTCGATCGGTTTATCGCGTCGCTCGGCATCAAGCTGCGTTCGCCCGATCAGCCGATCCGCGAACTGTCGGGTGGCAATCAGCAGAAGGTGCTGCTCGCGCGCTGGCTCGCCGCGCAGCCGTCGCTGCTATTACTCGACGAACCGACGCGCGGCATCGACGTCGGCGCCAAAGCCGATGTCGCGAAGATCGTGCGCGAGCTGCGCGACGAAGGCATGGCGGTGCTGTTGTCCGCTTCCGAACTCGAAGAATTGACGGCCGTGGCCGATCGCGCCGTGGTGATCCGCGACGGCCGCACGGTCGCCGAACTGGATGGCGCGCAAATGAGCGAATCCGCGATTATGGACGCGATTGCCTACGGCAGCGCGGGCACCTCGCAACTGGTGGAAGCGGCGCAGTCCGCGCATATCGACGATGCACTGGAGGGCGACCGTCATGGCTCATGAGTCGCTGCGCAACGACGGTGCGCCGCTCGCTTCGGCGAAACCCGCGCCCGATGCGTCGACGGTGAAGAAGAAACGCCGCATCACGATCCAGCGCGAGATCGTCGTACTGCTCGCGATGCTCGTCTTCAACCTGCTTTTCACGCAGCACTTCTGGTCGCTGCAAACCTTCAACGTCAATCTCACGCAGGTCGTGACGATCGTGATCGTCGGGATCGGCATGACGCTGGTCGTCGCGACGGGCGGCATTGATTTGTCGGTGGGCGCGTCGATGGCGACTGCGGGCGCGCTCGCGCCGATGCTGTTCATGCACATTGCCGGGCCGCTCGGCATCGCGCTCGCGTTCGTGCTGCCCGTTCTCGCCGCCGCCGTGTGCGGCGTGTTCAACGGCTTTCTCGTGACGAGGCTCGCCGTCCAGCCGATTGTCGCGACGCTCGTGCTGTTCATCGCCGGGCGCGGCATCGCGCAGGTCGTCACCGACGGCAGCCTGCAGGCGTTCAACAATCCCGCGTTCCAGTGGATCGCGCTCGGCAAGGTGGCGGGCGTTCCGTTCCAGGTGCTGCTGATGTTCGCGCTCGTCGCGTTCTTCGCTTGGGTCGTGAAGAAGACGCTGTTCGGCCAGTATCTGCTCGTGACGGGCGGCAACGAAAAGTCCGCGTATTTGAGCGGCGTGCCGACCGCGCGCGTGAAGATGATCGCGTACACGCTGTGCGCGGCGCTATCTGGCCTCGCGGGGTTGATTTCGATTTCGGTGAATTCATCGTCGGATGCGAACGTCGTCGGGCTCGGCATCGAGCTCGATGCGATTGCCGCCGTCGCCGTCGGCGGCACGGCGTTGACGGGCGGCAAGGCGTATATCGGCGGCACGCTGATCGGCGCGCTGATCATCCAGTTGCTGCGCTACACGCTGCTCGCGCACGGCATTCCCGATGCGGCCGCGCTCGTCGTCAAGGCGGGCATCATCATTGCGGCTGTGTACGTGCAGCGGCGTTCGCGCTAAACGCTTTGCAAAAGACGATCCGATGAAAAAGAACCTGCCCATCCTGATCGCGCTCGGCGCGCTGATCGTGCTCGGACTCGTGCGCTACGAGCATTTCGCGTCCGAGTACAACATCACGTCCTTCTGGCGCTACAACTCGATGTTTGCGCTGATCTCCGTCGGCATGGCGTTCGTCATCATCACGGGCGGCATTGACCTGTCCGTCGGCACGGTCGCGGCGATGTCGAGCGTGGTGGCGGCGCTGGCGAGTCCGTACGGCGGCTGGGTCGCCGTGTTCGCGGGCGCGGGCGCGGGCCTGCTGGTCGGCGTGCTCAACGGCATCATCATCACGCGGCTGAAAATCCTGCCGTTCATCACGACGCTCGCCACGAGCCTCGGCGCGCACGGCCTCGGGCTGCTGCTCGGCAGAAACGACGCCGTGTCGATTTCGTCCGATACGAACTTCGCGAACTTCGGTCAGGGCGATCTGTTCGGCCTGCCGATTCCCGGCCTCGTCGCGCTCGTCGCCGCCGTCGCGGGCTGGCTCGCGCTGCGCAGCACGCGCTTCGGCCGGCATTCGCTGGCGATCGGCGGCAGCGAGGAAGCGGCGCGTCTGATGGGGCTGAACGTCAACCGCACGCTGGTCGCCGTGTATGCCGTGAGCGGATTGCTCGCGGGGCTGGCGGGTGTGATCCTCGCCGCGCAGTTCGGCGCGGGGCAGCCGAACGAAGGCGTCGGCTGGGAGTTGTTCGCTATTTCGGCCGTCGTGCTCGGCGGCACGCTGCTGACGGGCGGCGAAGGATCGATCGCGATGACGATCGCAGGCGTGCTGCTGCTCGGGCTCGTGTTCAATCTGCTGAACTTCGAGAACGGGCTTGGGTTCATCAGTCTGTCGGCGTACTGGCAGTCGGTGATACGTGGCGTGTTCCTGCTGCTCGTGATCGTGCTGCAGGCGCGCGTGCTCAAGCAGCGGGCACATAAGCCCGCGACGCCTGACGCGGCGACAGGTGCCGGACATACGGCGGGATGAGGCTTTTTGCTTTTGCTGACATTCGATTTGCCCCCGTGCTTCACGCGTCGCCCCTGTGCGGGCGGTACCCGCTTTGGGTTGTCTGCGACGCTGGGTGGTTTGCTTGCGTCTGCGCTGGCATCCGCGATGCGTTATCTAGCTTCACGCGTTGCCCCTGTGCGGGGCGGCACCTACTTTTCTTTGCCGCCGCAAAGAAAAGTAGGCAAAAGAAAGCGGCTAACACCGCCAATGCTAATTCTTGCCTGAGGGCCCCCATCGGGTCTTACGCTTCACCCGGCAATCACGTGACCCATGCTCGTTGATAGCGCTTTGAATAAGCGCCTCACCAACTTCACGCACCCGCAATCCGGCATGTCTTGTCAGCAGTCCACCGCCGCCCAGGTGGCAAACTGTGTGTTGGCCTTTGCGCCATACGCGCATCACTCCGGACCAATTGCGCATGCGTCCCACCCTGTAGGAGCGCTACCCTGTACGCCGCGACACCCTACACACAGTTTGCCACCTAGGCGGCACATACCATTCGCTGCCGCTTGCACGAGTACGGGTATTTGAAGTGGGTGAGGCGCACATTCGAAGCGTTGGCAACGAGCACGTACGAGTGGGCTGCCTTGTGAAGTATGGGGACGTTGGGGGCCCGTGGGTAAGCGTCAAGCGTTGGCGGTGTTAGCCGCTTTCTTTTGCCTACTTTTCTTTGCGGCGGCAAAGAAAAGTAGGTGCCGCCGCGCACAGGGGCAACGCCTGAAACACGCTAACGCAAACGCGGATGCCAGCAAAAAACACAAGCAAACCATCCAGCAACGCAGGCCATGTCGCGCAGTTGCCTGACTGGCGCTCGACCCGGCGCGAGCCGGAGTAAGATCGCGATTTCGCCCTGTTCCTATCCAGTGCCCCGCCGCCAAGCGCGGCAAATCGCCGCCACGCAAACCATGCATCATTACCTGCCGATCCTGCTGCAAATCACCCTCGTCTATCTGATCGCGCTGGTCAGCCCCGGTCCCAACTTCTTCATGATCACGCAACTGTCGCTGGCCGGACGGCGCGGGCTGGGCGCGGCGTCGGCGCTGGGCGTCGGCACAGGATCGACAATCTGGGCCTCGCTCGCGATGCTCGGCTTCGCGACCGTGCTGCAACGCATCGACTGGCTGTACAACGGCATTCGTATCGCGGGCGCGATCTATCTGGTGTGGTTCGGCATCAAGCTCGTGCGTTCGAGCACGAAACGCGGCGAGGCCATCGTCGTGAACGTCGAAACGCCGCCCGCCAACGATCGCGGCGCGCATTTCCGCGCATGGCGCACGGGCATGCTCACGTGTCTGACGAACCCGAAATCCTGCGCGTTCTGGACCAGTATCTTCGCGACACTGTTTCCGGCGCACCCGCCGCTATGGTTCTACGGCGTGGCGCTCGCGATGATCGGGATGATGTCGGTGGGCTGGTACGGCAGCGTCGCGCTGATGTTCGCGACGGAGCGCACGCAACGCGGCTATCGACGCCTGCGCCGGCCGATCGACGGCGTGTGCGGCGCGCTGCTCGTCGGCCTGGGCGCCAAACTCGCCGCCGAAAGCTGAGCGCGGGCGCGGTCTCCAGCTGGCATTTTCCAGCTTCGCGAGAAGGGTCAATGCTGCAGCGCGCGATAGGTTTCCGGTATTATCCCGAAATAGCGCTTACCAGCGCCTGTTTTCGTTGAACGGCTGCCATCACCCGATGATTGACGGGCGAAAGCCGGTCAAGCGGCAACGGCCCGACGCCCGTCGCGAACGGGCAAGACCCAACGGGCGACACCCGTACGGGGTCCCCGTTCGGGTCGACCGGGCACAGACCCAGCGCCGCACACCCCAGCAGTACACCCATGCCGCGCCGCAGTTAGCCGTTCCGGCGAAACCGGACGACAGCCGCGCCGGCGCTTGATAACCAGCTTGACAGACCACATTCACCGCCCAACCCGCTGCGGCAATGCCCGGCGCGGAACGCGGTAAAATAGCGGATTGCGCATCATTCCCGGGTCGCTTCCGGCGCGGGACGGTGCATTGCCTTTGCCGTGCCGGCCCCGCTTTTATGTGGCCGACCTTGATTTCGCACCATCGAAGAAGCCATGAGCAACCTGAATCCACAAACCGTCCTGAGCGTCCACCACTGGACCGATACGCTTTTCAGCTTCACCTGCACGCGCGATGCGTCGTTCCGCTTCGAAAATGGCCAGTTCACGATGGTCGGCCTCGAAGTCGACGGCAAGCCGCTGATCCGTGCGTACAGCATGGCTAGCGCCAACTACGAAGAGAACCTCGAATTCCTGAGCATCAAGGTGCAGGACGGCCCGCTGACGTCGCGCCTCCAGCATCTGAAGGTTGGCGACCAGGTCCTGATCGGCAAGAAGCCGACGGGCACGCTGATGGCCGACAACCTGCTGCCCGGCAAGACGCTGTGGCTGCTGTCCACTGGCACGGGCCTCGCGCCCTTCATGTCGATCATCAAGGACCCGGACGTCTATGACCGCTACGAGCGCGTCGTGCTGACGCACACGTGCCGTTTCGTCGACGAACTGGCATACAAGGAATACATCACGGACCACCTGCCGGCGCACGAGCACATCGGCGAGTTGATCCAGGAAAAGCTGGTGTATTACCCGACCGTCACGCGCGAGCAGTTCGCGAACCGCGGCCGTATCACGGACCTGATCGAAACGAAGAAACTCTTCGACGATCTCGACCTGCCGCACTTCTCGCTCGAAAACGACCGCGTGATGCTCTGCGGCAGCCCGCACATGCTGCGCGACACGCGTGAACTGCTCGACAGCCTGGGCTTCCAGGAAGGCAGCAACAACAATCCTGGCCACTACGTCGTCGAAAAGGCGTTCGTCGGCTAAGACTCGCCACACAAACGCTGGTGCCGCGTCCACGACGCGCGCGCGAGCCGCAGCACCCGAAAACCGGAGCCTTCGCGCTCCGGTTTTTCTTTTGGCGCGCCGGGCTGCGTAGAACGGTTGGCGGATCATGGCTAAGCGTGCACATATTCAGTCAGACATCAGGTTACAAAGTCGATGGTTAACGAATAACCTTCCATGTAGGAATTTGTCCGACATAAGCTGTGGCGTTTACTTCGACTATTGCGTGAACTTTGCGCTGCAAGCCAAGATGGACGGGCATTTTTTCTTTTTTTGAGATATGATCGCAGCGCAGCAGCATTTGACAGACTATTAACAATACTGTCTTTTATTTGTTACAGAATGTAAATTTCGTTACGTCCCGACGTAGCGTTTTTCCGTCGAGATAGTTCCTGCGACGGACATATCTGGGGGTCAGGGTTCGCATGCGTTCTTCCGTCTATATGCTGCCGATGCGTCGCTGTGGCGCCGGCCGATCCGTTTCGTGAGCGGGACCATGGATTCGTCGATCGTGGTGTCGATGCATGTGCACGGCGCGGCTGGCCGCGCGAGCGATGCCACGCGCGCATCCAATGCGTCTGCTCGCCGCCGTTCCAGCAAAGCCGCGATGGCAAATGGCGCCACTGCGGATGCCGCAGCGCGACCGGCATCCAGCGACGAACTCGCGCGTCTGCAGGCGCGGGTACGCGAGCTGGCATTCGAGCTGATGCGCACCCAGGAAACCACGCGCCGCCATGTCGCGCAGGAACTGCACGACAGCCTTGGCGCCGAACTGACGGCCGCGCGCTTCGCGCTCGCTGGCGTCGAGACCTGGCTGCCCGCCGACGCCCCGCCCCAATGCACCACCGCCCTCGCCACCGCGCAGCGTTCGCTCGACGCCGTTACTGAAGCGGCGCAACAGGCTGTCGGCGATCTGCACTCACCGACGCTCGACAAGGGCATCGTCTGCGCGCTGTCGCACTGGACCAACAGCTTCGCCGCGCGCACCGGCCTGCGCATGAGCTTCGTGTGCGCCGCCGACGCCCGCCTCACGCGCCTGTCCGCCGATGCATCGCTGGCTGTGTTCCGCGTCGCCCAAGAGGCGCTGAACAACGTCGCCAAGCACGCGCGCGCATCGGGCGCCGACATGCGCATCGAAACCACCGCTCAGCATCTGAGCATCGTCGTCAGCGACGACGGCGTCGGTATTCCTGCGCACGCGGGACAGGACGAGCGCCAGTTCGGGCTGGCGGGCATGCGCGCGCGCTGCAACGCGTTCGACGGCGAATTGCGCGTCGCTGCATCCGCCGGTCAGGCGCGCGGCACGACCGTGCAAGCGCGCTTCGAGTGGAAAGCCTTAATGGGCAATGCGCCGCGCGCGCGACGCACCGCCATCCGCTTGTGAACCGCTCGTGGCCCGCTTGTAACCTGCTGTTTGTGAACACTGACTTCCCGTTATGAGCCTGCGCATTCTGATTGCCGAGGACCACGCCATCGTTCGACAGGGCGTGCGGCAGCTGCTGATCGACCGCGGCGTCGCCGACGACGTCGCCGAGGCGCAGACGGGTACCGAGGTGCTCATGGAAGCGTCGAAGCATGTGTACGACGTGATCCTGCTCGACATCTCGCTGCCGGACATGAACGGCGTCGAGGTGCTCAAGCGTTTGAAGCGCAAGCTGCCGCGCGTTCCCGTGCTGATGTTTTCGATGTATCGCGAGGACCAGTACGCGGTGCGTGCGCTGAAGGCCGGCGCGGCCGGCTATCTGTCGAAGACCGTCGACGCCACGCAGATGATCGCCGCGATCCAGCAGGTCGCAGCGGGCCGCAAGTACGTGAGCCCGGCGATGGCGGAAGCGCTCGCCGACTACGTTTCGTTTGACGGCGAGCAGTTGCCGCACGAGAAGCTCTCCGATCGCGAGTACCAGACGCTGTGCATGCTCGCGTCGGGCAAGCGGCTGACGGATATCGCGAACGCGCTGTCGCTGTCGGTGAAGACGGTGAGCGTCTACCGCACGCGGCTGCTCGAGAAAATGAAGCTACGCAACAACGCCGAGCTGACCTTCTACGTGATGAGCAACCGCCTCGTCGACCTGAATCCGGTGATGGCGGCCTGAGGCTTGAGGCCGCCCGCCGCGCTCGCGGCGCACTCCATTTGTGCACCATGAAGGGTTATCCGGCCCGATTCCGCTAAAATTGCGGGTTTTCCCGACATTGGGCGCGCCCATACGCGTGCTTCACAGGAGACCCCGCCAAATGTCCCTCTTTCGCAAAAAGAACGTCGAGCACATGATCGCCGGCGCGCAGGCTGCCGGCCTGAAGAAAGCGCTCGGCGCGCTCGATCTCACCTTTCTCGGCGTCGGCGCCATCATCGGCACCGGCATCTTCGTGCTGACGGGCACGGGCGCGGTGCAAGCCGGCCCGGCGCTGATGCTGGCGTTCCTGATCGCCGCCGTCGCGTGCGGCTTCGCGGCGCTCGCGTATGCGGAATTCGCCTCGACGATCCCCGTCGCCGGTTCGATCTACACGTATTCGTACGCGACGCTCGGGGAGCTGGCCGCGTGGATCATCGGCTGGGATTTGATGCTCGAATATGGGCTTGCCACTTCGGCGGTGTCGGTCGGCTGGTCGGGGTATCTGCAATCGCTGCTGTCGGGCTTCGGCGTTGCGCTGCCTGTCGCGCTGACGGCTGCGCCCGGCGCGCTGCCCGGCCACGAGACACTGTTCAACTTGCCCGCGTTTCTCGTGATGATGGCGATTACGACGCTGCTGTCTGTGGGCGTGCGCGAATCGACGCGCGTGAACAATCTGATGGTTGCGATCAAGGTGACCGTGGTGTTGCTGGTGATTGCCGTCGGTGTGTTTCATGTGAAGCCGGAGAACTGGCATCCGTTCATGCCGAATGGCATCAGCGGGGTGTTCGGCGCGGCGGCTGTGATGTTCTTTGCCTTTATCGGGTTCGATTCGGTGTCGTCGGCGGCCGAAGAAGTGAAGGACCCGAAGCGCGATCTGCCGATTGGGATTATTGCGTCGCTCGGCGTTTGTGCGGTGCTGTATGTCGCGGTGGCCGCCGTCGTGACGGGGATCGTGCCGTCGGCGCAGTTCGCGAATATTTCGCATCCGGTTTCGTATGCGTTGCAGGTTGCTGGGCAGAACTGGGTTGCCGGTTTTATCGATCTCGGTGCGGTGCTTGGGATGCTGACCGTGATTCTTGTGATGGCCTACGGGCAGACTCGGGTGATCTTTGCGATGTCGCGGGATGGGTTGTTGCCTGCGGCGCTGTCGAAGGTGCATCCGCGGTTTGCTACGCCGTTTGCTACCACCTGGCTCGTTGGGATTGTGTTTGGGCTGATTGGCGCGCTTGTGCCGCTTAATGTGCTCGCTGAGCTGATTAATATCGGGACGCTGGCGGCGTTTTCGATGGTGTCTATCGCTGTGCTCGTGCTGCGGCGCACGCATCCTGATTTGCCAAGGGCTTTCCGCTGCCCGGGCGTGCCGGTTGTGCCTGTGCTTGCTGTCGCTTCCTGTCTGTTTTTGATGCTGAATCTCAGCAAGGTTACGTGGATTGCGTTTGTGATTTGGCTTCTGGTTGGGATGGTTGTTTATTTTGGGTACTCGCGGAGGCATTCCAAACTCGCGCATGGTGGGCGTTAAGTCTTGTCTCGCGGCGCGGCTGGGTTTTGTTTGGTTCGCTGCGCCTTTCGCTGGCATCCGCGATTTGCCTTCGTGCTTCATGCGTTGCCCCTGTGCGGGGCGGCACCTACTTTTCTTTGCCGCCGCAAAGAAAAGTAGGCAAAAGAAAGCGGCTAACACCGCTAATTCTTCTTCCTGCCTGAGGGCCCTCAACGGTTCTTACGCTTCACACGGCAATCACGTGACCCACGTTCGTTGCCAGCGCTCTAAATGAGCGCCTCACCCGCTTCACTTACCCGCGCTGCAGCATGCCGCGCCAGATATTCCACCGCCGCCCAGGTGGCAAACTGTGCGTAGGCCCTAGGTGCTCCCCACGCCTCACTTCGGACCAATAGCGCACGCGTTCCACCCTGCAAGAGCGCTAACCTGTACGCCGCGACAACCTACACACAGTTTGCCACCTGGGCGGCAGTAGCCGTTCGCTGGCGCGAGCCCATGTACGGGTGTTTGAAGTGGGTGAGGCGTTTAAACGATGCGTTGGCAACGAACCTGTGCAAGCGCGCTACCGTGCGAAGCGTGGGGACGTTGGGGCCCGTGGGCAAACGTCAAGCGCTGGCGGTGTGAGCCGCTTTCTTTTGCCTACTTTTCTTTGCGGCGGCAAAGAAAAGTAGGTGCCGCCCCGCACAGGGGCGACGTTTGAAGCACGAAGGCATAACGCGGATGCCAGCGCAAAGACAAACACACCGAACTGGCAGCGCAGCAGAAAACGAAAGCCAAAACCAAACCAAAAACCGCCGGAGGCACAGTTCCCCAATAGCCGCCTCCCGCTTTTTGTGTTTTACTTTTCGTCACAAACAACAAAAACAAAGCAAAAAAGCACCCCAACCGTACCGGACCCTCCAGCAGGCAGGCGGTAGCAAGTGAACAACGGGCCCGTGCCGGTCTCACCCCACCCGGGGCTCAATACAAGAGCGTCCCCTAGGAGACAGTTCATGGCGATCAGCATCAGTCTGACGGTGAACGGTTCACCCGTTACCGCGAACGTCGAGCCGCACACCCTGCTTGTCCAGTTTCTACGAGAACAATTACGGCTGACAGGAACGCACGTCGGCTGCGATACCGCGCAATGCGGCGCGTGCACGGTTCATCTGAACGGCCGCGCGATCAAATCCTGCAACATGCTCGCCGTGCAGGCAGAAGACCAGGAAATCACCACGATCGAAGGGCTGTCGAAAAACGGCGAACTGCATCCGATGCAGGCCGCTTTCCGCGAGTGCCACGGCCTGCAGTGCGGCTTCTGCACGCCAGGCATGGTGATGAGCGCGACCGCGCTGGTTGCTACCAATCCGAACCTCACGGAAGACGAAGTGCGCCTGCAGCTCGACGGCAACCTGTGCCGCTGTACGGGCTACCACAACATCGTCAAGGCCGTCGTTCAGGGCGCAGCCGGCATGCAAGCCGACGCGTCTTCGAAAGCCGCCACGACCGCCTGAGGAGCCCGCCATGAACGCACCCGATTCGCACCGCATGGTGGGCATGCCCGTCAGGCGCAAGGAAGACTATCGCTTCCTCACCGGCAACGGCCAGTACACCGACGACATCGTCCTGCCCGGTCAGACCTACGCCGTATTCCTGCGCTCGCCCCACGCGCACGCACGCATCACACGTATCGACACCACCGCCGCGAAGCAGTCGCCCGGCGTCGTCGCGATTTTTACCGGCGCGGATCTCACCGCTGAAAACGTCGGCGGGCTGCCGTGCGGCTGGCTGATCCACAGCATCGACGGCAAACCGATGCACGAGCCGCCGCATCCCGTGATTGCGCATACGAAAGTGCGCCACGTCGGCGACCAGGTCGCGCTCGTGATCGCCGATTCGGTGAAAGCCGCAAAAGATGCCGCCGAACTGATCGAAGTCGATTACGCCGAACTGCCCGCCGTGATCGACACCACGCACGCGTCCGATGCCGGCCAGCCCGCCGTCCACGACGAAGTGCCCGACAACACCTGCTACACATGGGGCCACGGCGACAAGGCGGCCACGGATGCCGCGTTCGCCAAGGCGCATCACGTGACGACGCTCGATATCGTCAACAACCGCCTCATCCCGAACGCGATCGAGCCGCGCGCCGTCAACGCCAGCTACGCACCGCAGGACGACAGCTACACCGTGTATGTGGCCAATCAGAATCCGCACGTCGAACGGCTGTTGATGGCGGCGTTCGTGCTGTCGCTGCCGGAATCGAAAGTGCGCGTGATCGCGCCGGATGTCGGCGGCGGCTTCGGCTCGAAGATTTTCCTGTACGCGGAAGACGTCGCGCTGACGTGGGCATCGAAGAAAATCCGCCGCCCTGTGAAGTGGACGGCCGAACGTTCCGAGGCGTTTCTATCGGACGCGCATGGCCGCGATCACGTGACGAAAGCCGAACTGGCGATGGACGCCGACGGCAAGTTCCTCGCGATGCGCGTGCACACGATCGCGAACATGGGCGCGTATCTGTCGACCTTCGCCTCCAGCGTGCCGACCATCCTGTACGCGACGCTGCTCGCGGGCCAGTACGCAACGCCCGCGATCTATGCGGAAGTGAAAGCGGTGTTCACGAACACGGTACCTGTCGATGCGTATCGCGGCGCAGGCCGTCCCGAGGCGACGTACGTCGTCGAGCGCCTCGTCGAAACGGCGGCGCGCGACATGAACATAGACCCCGCTGAAATCCGCCGCCGCAACTTCATCCGCTCGTTCCCGTACGCGACGCCCGTCGGCCTCACGTACGACACGGGCGACTACGAACCCTGTCTCGACCGCGCGATGGAACTCGCGGACGTCAAAGGCTTCGCCGCTCGCAGACAGGAATCGGAGAAGAACGGCAAGCGCCGCGGCCTCGGCTACTCGTGCTACATCGAAGCGTGCGGTCTCGCGCCGTCGAACATCGCGGGCGCGCTCGGTGCGCGCGCGGGCCTGTTCGAAGCGGGCGAAGTGCGCGTGCATCCGACCGGCTCGGTCACCGTCTTCACCGGCTCGCACAGTCACGGCCAGGGCCACGAGACGACGTTCGCGCAGGTCGTGTCCGACCGCCTTGGCGTGCCGATCGACAACATCGATATCGTGCATGGCGACACCGGGCGCATTCCGTTCGGCATGGGCACGTATGGCTCGCGTTCAATCGCAGTCGGCGGCTCGGCGATCATGAAGGCGCTCGACAAGATCGAATCGAAAGCGAAGAAAATCGCGGCGCATCTGCTCGAAGCATCGGCGGATGACATCGAGTTCAAGGACGGCACGTTCCGCGTCGCCGGCACCGACCGCACAAAGACCTTCGCCGACGTGTCGCTCGCCGCCTACGTGCCGCACAACTATCCGCTCGACAAGCTCGAGCCGGGTCTCGACGAAAGCGCGTTCTACGATCCGACCAACTTCACCTATCCGGCGGGCGCGTATATCTGCGAAGTCGAAGTGGACGTCGATACGGGCGAGACGCGCATCCAGCGCTTTACCGCCGTCGACGACTTCGGCAACGTGATCAATCCGATGATCGTCGAAGGACAGGTGCACGGCGGTCTTGGTCAGGGTATAGGCCAGGCAATGCTGGAGCGCTGCGTGTACGACAAGGACACCGGCCAGCTGCTGTCCGGTTCGTACATGGACTACGCGATGCCGCACGCGTCCGATCTGCCGTCGTTCACCGTCGAAACCGCGAAAGGCACGCCGTGCACGCACAATCCGCTCGGCGTGAAGGGCTGCGGCGAAGCGGGCGCGATCGGTTCGCCGCCTGCCGTGATCAACGCGATCATCGACGCGCTCGCGCCGCTCGGCGTCACGGACCTGCAGATGCCCGCCACGCCGCATCGCGTGTGGTCCGCGATTCACGCTGCACAAAACTCACGTCCCTGAGCGGAGGCCGACATGTATTCATTCGACTATCAACGTGCAGCCGATCCGAAGAGCGCCGTGTCCGGCCTGAGCGCCGACAGCGAGGCAAAGTATCTGGCGGGCGGACAAAGCCTGTTGCCGACGATGCGCCTGCGTCTCGCGCAGCCATCGAAGCTGATCGACATCACGCGCATTCCGCAGTTGAAGGAGATTCGCGTCGAGCCGACCAAAGTGACGGTCGGCGCGGCCGTCTGCCATGCGGACGTGGCGAGTCACGCGGATGTGCAGCGCGTGTTGCCGGTGCTCGCGTTTCTCGCGGGGCATATCGGCGACCGGCAAGTGCGCTCGCTCGGCACGATCGGCGGATCGATCGCGAACAACGATCCCGCGGCGGATTATCCTGCCGCCGTGCTCGGCCTCGATGGAACCGTCGTCACCGACCGGCGACGCATTTCAGCGACGGATTTCTTCGTCGGCATGTATGAAACCGCGTTGCAGCCCGACGAACTGATCGTCGCCGTCGAGTTTCCGGTGCCGGAGAAAGCAGCGTACGAGAAGTTCAAGAATCCGGCGTCGCACTTTGCGTTGACGGGCGTGTTCGTCGCGAAGACTGCCAACGGTGTGCGCGTCGCGATCACGGGCGCGGCGTCGTCGGTGTTTCGCGCGACGGACATGGAGAACGCGCTCGCCGCGAACTTCACGGAAGCTGCCGCGCGCGGCGTGACGATCGCACCGGACGATCTCAACACCGACATGCACGCCAGCGCCGAATATCGCGCTCACCTGATACCCGTGCTGACGGCGCGCGCGGTGCGAGCCGCAAACGGCTAGCGGACGCGGCGTGCGACGCGGTTGAGCACCCGAGGCCCGGCGCGTCCGGGCCATTTCGTTTATCGGGTTTGTCCAGCTTCTTCAGTGTTCGAGCGATGCAAGCCGAAGTGCCAGGGAGGACCATGCAGCCCGCTTCAATCGACGACACCCTCGCCCAGCTCAGCGCGCAAGGCTACTTCGCGAGCCGCGAGCTGGCGACCGCGCTCTTTCTCGCGCTGCGCATGGAACGGCCGCTGTTCGTCGAAGGCGAGCCGGGTGTCGGCAAGACGGAATTGGCCAAGGCAGCGGCGGGCATGCTCGGCACGTCGATGCTGCGGCTGCAATGCTATGAAGGGCTCGATACGGCGAGCGCGCTGTACGAGTGGGACTATCCGCGGCAGATCATGGCGCTGCGGCTCGCCGAAGCGGCCGGCGAGAAGCCCGACAGCAGCACGCTGTATCGCAGCGAATTCCTGTTGAAGCGCCCGCTGCTGCAGGCACTCATGCCAGATGAGCATCATCCCGGCGCGCGGCGCGTGCTGCTGATCGATGAGATCGACCGCGCCGACGAGCCGTTCGAGGCGTTCCTGCTCGAACTGCTGTCGGATTTTCAGGTGTCCATTCCCGAATACGGCACGGTGCGCGCCGAGCATCCACCACTCGTCGTGATGACGTCGAATCGCACGCGCGAAGTGCACGACGCGTTGAAGCGCCGCTGTTTGTATCAGTGGATCGGTTACCCCGACCGCGAACGCGAGCTGGCGATCGTCGCGGCGCGCGCGCCCGAAACGGGCGAAGCGCTGCAACGCCGCGCCGTCGATTTCGTGCATCGGCTGCGCGGCATGGATCTGTTCAAGGCGCCGGGTATCGCGGAAACGATCGACTGGTGCCGCGCGCTCGCTGCGCTCACCGTCACCGAACTCGATCCGCAATCGGTCCACGACACGCTCGGCGTGCTGCTCAAGTATCAGGACGACCTCGCGCGATTCGACGCCGAACAGATTCGCCAATGTCTTGCGGCGGCGGAGTAGCGTCGATGATGCCCGTCAGCGATCCCAACACCGCGACGCTCGCACGCAACGTCGTGCACTTCGTGCGGTTGTTGCGCGGCGCGGGCTTGCCGATGTCGCCCGCACAGGCCGTCGATGCGCTAGAAGCATTGCGCTGGATCGATCTCGACCGGCGCGACGACGTGCGCGCGGCGCTCGCCGCGTTGCTGTTGTGCGCGCCCGACGAGCGCGACCTCTTCAACGCCGCGTTCGATCTCTTCTGGCGCGATCCCGATTGGGAAGGCAAGCTGCGCGCGCTGCTTCTGCCGAAGGTGACGAGCGGCATCCCGCCGCCCAAGCGCAACAACCGGCTCGCCGACGCGCTCGCCGCGCACCACGCGAAGCAGCGCAAGCAAACCGAGCAAGCCGCCGACAAAGACCGCCACGAACTGCACGCGCACGTGACGTTCAGCGCCGAAGAGCGTCTGCGTCATCGCGATTTCGACACGCTTACCGCAGACGAATGGCGCACGCTGCGTCACCTGATTCGCGCGCAGCGCCTGCCCCTCGCGATGGAGCCGACGCGCCGGCTGAAAGCGGCGTCGCGCGGCACACATGCGGATCTGCGCGCGAGCGCGCGACATGCCGTGCGCGCGGGCGGCGACTGGACCGTGTGGAAGTATCGCGCGGTGGTCGCGCGCAAGCCGCCGCTCGTGCTGCTGCTCGATATTTCCGGGTCGATGAGCAGCTATTCGCGTGCCGTGCTGTACTTCTGCCATGCGCTGCTGCAATCGCGCGAACGCCTGCAGGTGTTTCTGTTCGGCACGCGCCTCACCAATGCGACGCGTGCGCTAAAAGAACGCGATCCCGATGTCGCGATTGCTGCGCTCGCGGATCAGGTGGTCGACTGGTCGGGCGGCACCCGCATCGGCGCGGCGCTCGCCGAATTCAACCGCCGTTGGGCACGCCGAGTGCTGACAGGCAGGGCGACCGTGCTGCTCGTCACCGATGGCCTCGATCACGAAGCCATCGACGTGCTCGAAACCGAAATGGCCCGCCTGCGCCGCTTCGCGCATCGCATCGTGTGGCTCAATCCGTTGTTGCGTTACCGCGAGTTCTCGCCGAAGGCGCGCGGCGTACAGGCGATGCTGCCGTTCGTCGATGCGCACAAGCCAGTTCACAATCTCGACAGCCTGGCTGCGTTCGGCCGCGATCTCGCGCAATTGACGCGCGTGTCCCGCGATGCCGCGCGCGCCGCGATATCTGAAGGAGCGACGTCATGGAGCTGACCGAAACCTACACGCTACTCGTGCCGCAGCAGCGCGCATGGGAAGCGCTCAACGACATGGAGATTCTGCGCGCGTCCATTCCCGGCTGCGACAGCATCGAACCGGATGGCGAGAACGCGTACGCCGTCGCGTTGAGCGCGGCCGTCGGACCGGTGAAGGCGCGCTTCAAGGGCCGCATGGAACTCACCAATATCGACGCGCCTCACACGTATACGATCGTGTTCGAAGGCCAGGGCGGCGCGGCTGGCTTCGGTAAAGGGCAAACGCATGTGACGCTCGAACCCGACGGCGACGAAGCGACGACGCTCACCTACACGGCGACTGCGCAAGTTGGCGGCAAGCTCGCGCAGATCGGCTCGCGGCTCGTCGACGGCGCGGCGCGCAAGCTCGCGGGTGAGTTTTTCAGGCGCTTCGGCGAGCAATTGACGGGCGGCAGTGGCGACGTGCAGGCAGAATCGGGCGATTCAGGCGACACTGCTAGTCCTGTCGATGACGGCGAAGGCGCCGCCGACGGCAGTGGCGAAGAACCGAAGAGGAAGAAATCATGGACAGCGTGGATCTCGAAGTCCTGAAGTCCAGCGCGCGCTGGCTCGAACAGGGACATCGCGCGCTACTCGTGACGGTCGTGAAGACGTGGGGCTCGTCGCCGCGTCCCGAGGGCGCGATGCTCGTCGTGCGCGAAGATGGCGCGGTGGTGGGTTCGGTGTCGGGCGGCTGTATCGAAGACGATCTGATCGATCGCGTGCGTCAGCGCGGAATCGAGCAGACTAAGCCTGAAGCGGTGAAGTACGGCATTTCGGCCGAAGAGGCGCATCGCTTTGGTTTGCCGTGCGGCGGGACCATTCAGCTTGTGCTGGAGCCTTTGACGGAGGCGAGCGGCATCGCTGAACTGTGCGATGCCGTTGAAGACGGACGGCTCGTCGCGCGCACGCTCGATATGGAAACGGGTGTCGCGCGTTTGGGTCCCGCGCAAGCAACGGATGGCGTGGACTTCAACGACACGCGTCTGCTGACGATACATGGCCCGCGTTATCGGATGCTGGTGATCGGGGCTGGGCAACTGTCGCGTTATCTGTGCAATATCGCGGTCGGGCTCGACTATCAAGTGACAGTGTGCGATCCGCGCGAAGAGTACACGGATGAATGGGACGTGCCGGGCACCAAGGTCGTTCGTACGATGCCCGACGATACCGTGCTCGATATGAAGCTCGATGAGCGCTGCGCTGTGATCGCGCTCACACACGATCCGAAGCTCGACGATCTTGCGCTGATGGAAGCGTTGAAAACGCCTGCGTTTTATGTCGGCGCGTTGGGTTCGCGGCGCAATAACGCGGCGCGGCGCGAAAGGCTCAAGGAGTTCGATCTCACCGAGACGGAACTCGCGCGGCTGCATGGGCCGGTTGGGATTTATATCGGCAGCAGAACGCCGCCTGAGATCGCTGTGTCGATTCTTGCGGAAGTGACGGCGGCCAAGAATGGCGTGTCGCTGCCAACGCTGCTGCAGGTCGAAGGCGCCAAGGCGGCGCGTGAAATTGCTGCTAGTGGGGGAGCTGCTTGTAGTATTCCGGATTAAATTCTCTCAGACCGCGAACGGTGTCTGTTCGCGGTCGATTTCTCTCGCCCGGCTTTAGCCATTCGGCTGACTGTCGCCGGGCTCTTCTGATCCCTAGCATCGAATTTTTGCGGACGGCCACGCGACTTTACCCGTCACGTCGTGGCTCGTCCGTAGTCGCCATTATTCCCTTGACGGAATATTCCATGGAGGCTATATTTTCGATGACTTGGGACGTTGAGTACACCGATGCATTTCAAGCTTGGTGGGAAGGGTTGCGGAAGGCGGAGAGAGAGTCGATCGCGTCGACGATCCTCTTGCTCAGGGATCAAGGTCCCCAGTTGCCGTTCCCGTACTCCAGCAAGATCATGGGTTCGACAATAGGAAATCTGCGGGAACTACGGGTTCAGCATCGCGGAAAGCCGTATCGAGTGTTGTATGTGTTCGATCCGCGACGCACTGCTGTACTGCTGCTCGGCGGCGACAAGACTGGCCACGAACGCTGGTATCAACAGAACGTACCGCGAGCTGAAATCATCTATCGTGTGCACTTGCTGCGCACCGCGCACGGAGGAGCCAAAGATGGCGAAAAAATTTGAAGAGCTCTGGCTGAAAATGCCGCCGGAATCACGGGCCCGTTCGGAAGCGATGGCGGAGAAACTTCGCGCCGAAATGCCTCTGCACGGCTTGCGTCAAGCGCGCGGCCTCTCTCAGGAAGCGCTCGCTAAGCGCCTCAACGTCAGGCAACCCAGCATCGCGAAACTCGAACAGCGCACGGACATGTATATCTCGACGTTGCGCGATCACATCCGCGCACTCGGCGGCGAGCTTGAAGTCATCGCGCGCTTTCCGGAAGGCGAGGTGAAGATCACCAACTTTGCGCAAATCGAAGACCCGATCCGCGAAGAAGCGCAAGACGACTGACGGAGCACCAAACGCTCACATCAACCCACAAACCACCGCCGCCACGATCGACCCGCCGATCAGCACGACACCCACGGTCCGCCGCTTATTGAGTTCCGTCCACAGCAGCACACCCGTCAGCGACAGCAGAATCAGACTGCCCGCGATCGTATCGATCAACAGCACCCAGCCGACGCTCAACCCAACGCCCTTATGCAGGTTGTTCATCGTGCCGAGAAACGAGTTTTGCGTGCGCTTCACCGACACGAAGCCGTTGCCCACCCAATACTCGGCCTGCACGTTCTGCCCCGGCGCGGCGATCGCAAGCTGCCAGAACTCCGGCTGCACGGCGCTTTGATCGCCCCACGCGACGGGGTGCGCGAGCTCGCGGCGCGCCCTGCCCGGCTTGCCATCGATATGCAGTTCGTCCTTCAGCCAGTGCGCCATGTCGCCGGGCGACTTGAAGCCCTTCTGCGGCAACGCGATCTGCAACTGCTCGACCTGCGGCTCGCCTGACGACACCTTCAGCGGTCCCGCGCGGTGATTCAGCAGAAAGCCCGTCACGCCGAACAGCAGCCCGAGCACGGCGCCCCATAGCCCCACCCAGCCATGCACCTTGCGCAGCCACTTGATGAAGTTCGCGCGCCGCGAGCGCTGACGCCGCGCGGCCAGCTCGTCCGCGTCCAGCTGCTGGACGGCAGCGGGCATCACGCCCGCGCGGGCAGCAGGCTTCAGTTCGATCGATTCGGGCGCGTTCATCGTGTTCCTGGCAAAACGGGTCGTGCGTCGCCGGCGTGCGGCAACGTTGGAATGGAAACTGGAAATGTCGTTCCGGAGCGGAAAGACGGATGCCCGAAGCGCGCTCGCCACGTGACGGATGGCAGCTATGGCATTCCGGGCAAAAACAGAATGGTCATCGAAGAGCTGGCTGGCTGACTCGTCTCAGCAAGTTCCTTGCATGGGACCAGAGTAAGGCGCTAAAGCGCCACTCTGGTCGACAGAGGAGAAAGATGACGATTAGCTGGCGACGCCCTTCAGATGAGAATAACTATCATTACACAGAATGTAATTTCTTTCAATCCCGAAGGCTTAGGCCGGCTTCCGGAAAATGTTGCCGTTGTGTGCGGTTTGCCCGCTTGACACAAACGTCGTGTGATTTTGAAGTGTGAGGTGCGACAGAACTAGACCAATTCCTTCGGACGCCTGATTCCCCATGCGCCTTTTCACGATCTTCCGTATCGCGATGGCTGCTTGCGCCTTTTGCACAGGCGCGGCCCGCGCTGCCGACCAGGCGGCTAACAACGCAGGCCTGACCACACTGAACGCCGCAACGGCCGCGCCCATCGAGCCATACACGAACGAACGCGAAACACAGACCTTCACGGTGAACGCCGACGGCTCCTATACAAAGATCGACGAAATGACGCTACGCGTGAATAACGAGGCGGGCGTCGCGCGAGTCGCGCAGTACTACATCTGGTTCAACCGCAACATGGCGAGCGTCGACATTCTGGAGGCGTACACGACATCCGCCGACGGCACGCGCCACGACGTGCGCCCCGAGCAGATTCGCGACGTGCAGGAAGCGCGTTCGTTCGACGCACCGATGTTCCAGGACATCCTCGAAAAGGTGATCGTGTTTCCCGCCGTCGAACCGGGTGCGCGCGTGCACCTGACGTATCGGAAGACGCAGATGCAGCCGATCGTGCCGGGTCATTTCAGCGACTTCACACCGCCCGATCTAGCGCCGACCCACAACTTCCGCCTCGTCTACGATCTGCCCGCCGACAAGCCGCTTTACGCCGACGCGCGCGGCTTCACCGCACTGCCGCCGTCGACGAAGAACGGCCGCACGCGTTATGAATTCCGCTACGACAAGGCGCATTTCGCGCGGCTCGAATATGGATCGATTGCGTACGTGAGCTATGGCGACCGGCTGATGGTCTCGACGTTTCCCGACTACGCCGCGTTCGCCGCCAAGTATCGCGAATCGGCCGTCGATGCCAGCGGCAGCGATCCGACAATCGTCGGACTGGCCCGCTCGCTCACCGCCGGCGATCAGACGCCGCGTGCAAAAGCCAGGACGCTCTACGACTGGGTGCGCAAGAACGTGCGCTATGTCGCCGTCAACATCGGACGCGGCGCGGTCGTGCCGCATCGCGCGACGGAAATCCTCGCGCTGCGCTACGGCGACTGCAAGGATCACGTCGCGCTGTATGGCGCGCTGCTCGACGCCGTCGGCATCCGCAACGAGCCCGCGCTGATCAGCAGCGGCACGATCTACACGCTGCCCGACGTGCCCGGCTACGGCGTGCTGAATCACGTGATCACGTGGCTGCCCGAGCTTCAGCTATACGCCGATTCGACCGCGCCGAACGTCGAGTTCGGCTATCTGCCGTCCACCGACATGAACCGCCCCGTCGTGCTCGTCAACGCAGGCGTGCTGTCGCGCACACCTTCGACGGCCACGATGTCGCGCACCACCGATCTGTCGATCAACGTCGCGCACGATGGCTCCGCGACCTTCATCTACCGGCTGGAATCCGCAGGTTGGGCCGCAGAGCAGGGACGCACGCTGCTGCGCATGCAAACGCCTGCGCAGCGCGAAGAGTCGCTGCAGGCGGAACTGCGCTTCGTGAACCTCTCGGGCACAGCAACGCTATCGACCAGCAACCTCAACGCAACAGACGGCCCACTGTCGCTCACGATGAAAGGCAAACTCGAAGACTTCGTCGTGCCTGGCACGGCCGCGTCAATTCCGGCGCTCACGAGCTTCGTCGGCGGATTTCAGTCGGACGCGCGCTACTGGCTCGGCGAACGGCAACGCACGCAGCCTTTCGTGTGTCGCAATGTCGAGTTGCACGAGCGCACGCAGATTGCACTGCCTGCAAATTTTCGCGTGCTCGATGTGCCGGAAGCAATGGCCGCGCGAGACCGCTTCATCGACTATCGCTCGACCTATTCGTACGACGCGAGCGCAAATGTCATCACCGTGACGCGCGACGGGACCACACGTTTTGGCAGCGAGGTCTGCTCGCCTGAAGATTTCACGCAGATGCGCGCGGGCATCGAAACGATCGGCCGCGACGTGCGCGCGCAAGTGATCGTGCGCTCGACAGTTGCGGATGCGGCACGCGGCGCTTCATCGACGCAATCGACACCGTCACGCGTGATCGCCGGATCGCCAGCCCGCGCTCAATCCGCCGACTGACGAGCGCGACACACGCTCGAGCATCACACCGGCCAGAGCGGCCCTTCCTGCATCGCGCCGACCTGCTCGCGCAGCTCGAGAATGCGGTCTTCCCAATAGCGTTGCGAGTTGAACCACGGAAACGCGACGGGAAACGCCGGATCGTCCCAACGACGCGCGAGCCACGCCGAGTAGTGAATCAGCCTCAAGGTCCGCAACGCTTCGATCAGATGCAGTTCGCGCTGATCGAAGTCGCAGAAGTCCTCATAGCCCGCAAGCAGATCCGTCAACGCGCGCGACGCCTCGTTGCGCTCGCCCGGCAGCAGCAGCCACAGATCCTGAATGGTGGGGCCCATGCGGCTGTCGTCGAAATCGACGAAATGCGGGCCTGCGTCGGTCCACAGCACATTGCTCGGATGACAGTCGCCATGCATGCGCAACTGGCGCACGTCGCCTGCGCGTTCGAAAGCCCGCTCGACGCCTTCCAATGCCATGTTCACAACCGCTTCCCACGCAACCCGCACGTCAGCGGGCACGAAGTCTTGAGAAAGCAGATAGTCGCGAGGCTCGTAGCCGAAGGTGTGGATGTCGAGCGTCGGGCGCGCCGCGTATTTCACCGTCTGACCAACGGCATGAATGCGCCCGATAAACCGGCCAAGCCATTCGAGCGTGTCCTTGCGGTCGAGATCAGGCGCGCGGCCGCCGCGCCGCTCGAAGATGGAAAAGCGAAAGCCGTCGAATGTGTGCAGCGTGCGGCCATCGAGCGTGCGCGCAGGCACGGCGGGAATCTCTCGCTCGCACAGTTCCGCGACAAAGGCGTGCTCTTCGAGAATCGCCTCGTCGGTCCAGCGCTCCGGCCGATAGAACTTCACGACGACAGGCGGCCCGTCTTCGACGCCGACCTGATACACGCGATTCTCGTAGCTGTTGAGCGGCAGCATGCGCCCATCCGTGCGCACGCCTACCGTGTCGAGCGCGCTATCTAGCGCGTCCAGCACGACTTCCGGCGTGAGGCGGGCGAAGGGAACGGCGTGGCCGTCCTGCGGGGTGGGAATCTCGGGAGTGTCTTCGTTCATGCCCGCATTGTGCGCCGTGCCGCGCGCAAAAACGAGCGCCAGTGTCACTCGCGATGCGTCGGCCGCTCAGCGGCGCCGCATCTCGTCAATCACGACAGCAGGCAAGAACACCGCGATCAATGTATCTGCGCGCCAGCGGGGCGGACGAATTCGCCCGTGTCGATCAGATCCTCGAGGAAAAAGGGTTCCGTGTTCAGTATCTTCGACGTGCCCGGCTCGCCGGCGTACCACGCCACCATCGCCATGTCGCCAAGAATGCGCATCACGATCCCGCGTGCACCTTGTGGCACGGCGATATGCACGGATCGAACAATAGAACCGACTTGCATGATGTTTCCCCGTTCTCCCAATTGCCGGCTTGTTTGGGACTGCGCCGGTCAACGTGATGATAAAAGCGCCGCAACATCCGGATGGTTGCGTACGCACCTGAATCCTAAAAACCAGGGGCCAGGATCGACTCGCATTCCATCCGGCACACATGCGCCGGGCGAACCCCTGAACCCCATTGTTGCCCTTCCGGGCATTTTGGCAAAGTAAAAAGTAAGGCCTCGTGAGGCATCCGTTCCGTCAATTCGACTTACGAAACCCTAACTGTAACGACCCGTAACAGGCTCATCATAAACCGGACCGCACCGTAGTCTCAAAAATGTCGATGTAAGCTACGATACGCGTTATATTCCTGTCGCGCACGGCCGGCCGGGCCGCCGTCGCGCAATGCTCGCTGCCGCCAGAAGCAGCGGCTCCCGCCCTCACCGGACCGCCCTGTTCATGTGGATCGTTCGTCTCGCGCTGCGGCGCCCCTATACGTTTGTCGTGCTCGCGCTGCTGCTGCTGATCATCGGCCCACTGACGATCCTGCGCACGCCTACCGACATCTTCCCGAACATCGACATTCCCGTGCTGTCGGTGATCTGGACGTACAACGGCCTGCCTGCCGACGAGATGGAAAAGCGCATCGTGCTGAACTACGAGCGCGGGCTGTCCGTCGCGGTGAACGATATCGAGCATGTCGAATCGACTTCGCTCAACGGTATCGCCGTCGTCAAGATCTTCTTTCAGCCGCACGCGAACATCAACGAAGCGCTCGCACAAGTCACGGCACTGTCGCAAACGCAACTGCGCTCGCTGCCGCCCGGCATCACGCCGCCGAACATACTGCGCTACAACGCATCCACCGTGCCTATCCTGCGGCTGTCGCTGTCGTCGCCGTCGCTCACCGAACAGGAGCTGTTCGACTACGGTAATAACTTCCTGAAGACGCAGCTCGCGACCGTGCCGGGCGCGTCGGCGCCGCTGCCGTACGGCGGCAAGCAGCGTCAGATCATGGTCGATATCGATTCGCGCAAGCTGCAGGAGCGCAATCTGTCGCCGATGGATGTGGTGAATTCGATCACCGCGCAGAACCTGATCGTACCGACGGGCACCGCGAAAATCGGCTCGACGGAATATTCGGTGCAGTTGAATGCGAGCCCCGATTCGCTCGCAGGCCTGAACAACATCCCCATCAAATCGGGGCCGAACGGCACCGTCTATATTCGCGACGTCGCGCATGTGCGCGACGGTTATCAGCCGCAGACCAACATCGTGCGCGTGGACGGTCAGCGCGCATCGCTCTTGACCATCAACAAGAGCGGCAACACATCCACTCTGGAAATCGTCGATCGCATCAAGACCATGATGCCGGCGCTGCGCAATCTCGTGCCCGAGTCGCTGAACATCGATCCCGTCGCGGACCAGTCGCTGTTCGTGCGCGCGTCGGTGCAAGGCGTGCTGCGCGAAGCGCTGATCGCAGCATGCCTGACGGGCCTGATGATTCTGCTGTTTCTCGGCAACTGGCGCGCAACGCTGATCATCGCCGTGTCGATCCCGCTGTCGATGATCACGTCGATCATCGCGCTGTCCGCGCTCGGCGAAACGATCAACATCATGACCTTGGGCGGGCTGGCGCTCGCCGTCGGTATTCTCGTCGACGACGCGACGGTCGCGATCGAGAACATCAGTCATCAGCTCGAACAGGGCAAGAATCTTGAACAGGCAATTCTCGACGGCGCGCATCAGATAGCGATTCCAACGCTGGTTTCTACGCTGTCGATCTGTATCGTGTTTGTGCCGATGTTCCTGCTGACGGGCGTCGCGCACTATCTGTTCATCCCGCTCGCGGAAGCCGTCGTGTTCGCGATGCTCGCGTCGTACTTCTTCTCGCGAACGCTGGTGCCGACCCTCGCGAAGTATCTGCTGCGCCATCACCATCGTCCTGCCGACTTCCATCATTCGCATGAGACGCGCAACCCGTTCATGCGCGTGCACCTCGCGTTCGAGCGCGGCTTTGCGAATCTGCGCGGGCGTTATCGTGAGTTTCTCGTGGCACGCGTCGCGCGGCCCGGCCTCTTCGTGTCGGGCTTTCTCGCGTGCTGTCTGCTGTCGCTGCTGCTGATGCCGTTCCTTGGTCGCGACTTCTTTCCTGCCGTCGATGCCGGCACGATCGCGCTGCATCTGCGCGCGAAGACGGGCATGCGTGTCGAGGAAACGGCCGTCGTCACCGATCGCGTCGATGCGCGCATCCGCGAACTGATCCCGCGCGACGAGCTGCATTCGATCATCGACAACATCGGTTTGCCCGTATCGGGTATCAACCTGTCGTACAGCGCGACGGGCACGATCGGCACGTCGGATGCCGACATCCTGATCAGCCTGAACGCGGATCACAAGCCGACGGCCGAGTACGTGCGCCTGTTGCGCCGCACGCTCACCGACGAATTCCCCGGCGTGCAGTTCGCGTTCCTGCCCGCGGATATCGTCAGTCAGACGCTGAACTTCGGCATGCCGTCGCCGATCGACATTCAGATTGTGGGGCGCGACGTTCAGGGCAATCGCGCGTTCGCCGCGATGCTGCTCGACAAGATGCGCGCGATACCGGGCTTTGCCGACGCACGCATCCAGCAGCCGTCCGACCTGCCGCGCATCTTCGTCGACGTCGACCGCACGCGCGCGCAACAGGCGGGCTTCACACAGCGCGACGTCGCTAGCAATCTGTTGATCACGCTGTCGGGCAGCCAGCAGACCACGCCGACGTTCTGGCTCAATCCGCGCAATGGCGTCAGTTACAACGTGATCACGGAAGCGCCGCAATACACGATCGATTCGCTGCAATCGCTCGCGAACATTCCGCTGAACGCGAACGGCCACACGAACATTCTCGGCGCGCTGTCGACGATGCGGCGCGAAGCCGGCAACGCCGTGCTCACGCATTACAACGCGCAAACCACGATCGATATCTACGGCACCGCCGACGGCCGCGATCTCGGCGCCGTCTCCGACGACATCCAGAAGATCATGGCCGACACCAAGGCACAATTGCCGAAAGGCTCGTCGATCGAACTGCGCGGCCAGGTGCAGACAATGAACGACTCGTTTTCGGGCCTGTTCACCGGTCTCGTGTTCGCGATCGTGCTGGTGTATCTGCTGATCGTCGTGAATTTCCAGTCGTGGCTCGATCCGTTCATCATCATCACCGGACTGCCGGGCGCGCTGGCGGGCATCGTGTGGATGCTGTTTCTCACGCATACCACGCTGTCCATTCCAGCGTTGACGGGTGCGATCATGTGTATCGGCATCGCGACGGCGAACTCGATTCTCGTGATCAGCTTTGCGCGCGAGCAGTTGCTCGAACATGGCGACGCGACGCGCGCCGCCATCGAAGCGGGCTTCACGCGCTTTCGTCCCGTGCTGATGACGGCCCTCGCGATGGTGATCGGCATGGTGCCGATGGCGATCGGCCTCGGCGAAGGCGGCGAGCAGAATGCGCCGCTCGGGCGCGCGGTGATCGGCGGCTTGACCATCGGCACGATTGCGACGCTGGTGTTCGTGCCCGTAGTGTTTTCGATGATCTATCGACGGCTGTCGGAGCGACGCGCACGCGCCGCCGCGCATGTCGTCCAGAAGCCGCAATAAGGTGGCCGACGTGGCCACGGTCATAACAACGATGCGCAAGCACAGTATCTGGAGTTCTGATGGAAGGGAATCGTCCTGATGAGTCCGCGCCGCACGGGGAAGGCCCGCGCAGCTCATCGAACCGTTCGCGCTGGATCGTAATCGGCGCGGCGATCGTCGTGCTGGCGCTCGCTGCGCAGGGTATCTGGTCGCGTCACGACGCGCATGCCGCGCTGGAGCGCGACGCGCAGCATTCCGCGCAACTGAGCGTCGAAGTGGTGAAGCCGCAAAAATCCGCGGCCGCGCTCGATCTCGTTCTGCCCGGTAACGTGCAGGCGTTTCTCGATACGCCGATCTACGCGCGCACCAACGGCTATGTGAAGAAGTGGTACGCGGATATCGGCGCGCGCGTGAAGGCGGGGCAACTGCTCGCCGAAATCGACACGCCCGAAGTCGACGACCAGTTGAAGGCGGCGAGCGCCGATCTGGCCAACGCACAAGCGACTTACACGCTCGCCAAAAGTACCGCCGACCGATGGTCGGAAATGCTTCGCAGCAATTCCGTCTCGAAGCAGGAAACCGATGAAAAGGTCGGCGACATGCTCGCGAAGAAAGGCACGCTCGACGCGGCGCGCTTCAATGTCGCGCGGCTCGAAAAGATGCAGTCGTTCCAGAAGGTCTACGCACCGTTCGACGGCATCGTGACCGCGCGCAACGTCGACGTTGGCGCGTTGATCGACGCCGGCAGCTCGGGCGGCCCGGCGAAGGAACTGTTCCATCTCGCGCAGGCCGACCGGCTGCGCGTCTACGTGAACGTGCCGCAGGCTTACGCGCAGGAAGTGAAGGCGCAGCAGAGTGCGTTTCTGACGCTCACCGAAACGCCGGCGAAGCACTACCCCGGCACGGTCGCGCGCACGTCGGGCGCCGTCGATCAACAGCAGCGCACGATGCTCGTCGAAGTCGATGTCGACAATCGCAACGGCGATCTGCTGCCGGGCGCTTATGCGCAGGTGCACTTCGCGCTGAAGTCGCAGGCCGCCGCGCCGTACACGCTGCCGGGTAACGCGTTCCTGTTTCGTCCGGACGGCGTGAAAGTCGCGACCGTCGATGCGCAGCAGCGTGTGAAGCTCGTCAAGGTCGCGCTCGGCACCGACTACGGCACGCGCGTCGCCATCGCCTCGGGGCTGACGGGCGACGAGCAGGTGATTCTGAATCCGCAGGATTCGATCGTCGATGGCGCGGCGGTGCGTATCGTGCATCCGAAAGCGGGCGGCGCAGCAGGTGCGTCCGGTGCTTCGGGCGCCTCTAGCGGCTCGTCTTCGGCGCAAAGCGAGCAGACTGCAAAGGCACAAGAGTGAGCACGTATCGCATGCGTCTTCGTTCGGTGGCTTTCGCGCTGGTGAGCGTGAGTCTCCTTGCCGCGTGCACGGTCGGCCCCGACTACAAGCGGCCCGCGGCAACAACGGCCGCTACCTACAAGGAACTCGAAGGCACAGGCTGGAAAACAGCCGAGCCCGCCGACGCGCGTATCCGCAGCGCCTGGTGGGAGGTCTACAACGACTCCGCGCTGAACGCACTCGAACAACAGGTCGCCAGCGCAAACCAGAACGTGCAGGCCGCGCAGGCGCGTTTCCGCGCGGCGCGCGCGCAGGTCGAGCAGTTCCGCTCGCAGTTCTTCCCCGTCGTCACCGCGAATGGCGGCTACTCGCGCGCGCGGTCGTCGGAGAACGTGAAGTTCAAATCGACGGCGGGCAAGACGCTCAACGACTGGATCGTCGGCGCCGACGCGACGTGGGAGCCCGACTTGTGGGGACGCGTGTCGCGCAGCGTCGAAGGTGCGCGCGCGAACGCGCAGGCAAGCGCCGCCGATGCGCAAAGCGCGCTGCTGTCGATGCAGGCCGAACTCGCGACGGACTATTTCGAACTGCGCGGCATCGACCGCGAACAGCAACTGCTCGACGATACGATCGCTGCCTACAAGGAAGCCGTCGAACTCACGCAGAACCGCTACAAAGGCGGCATCGCTACCGACGCCGACGTCGCCCAAGCGCAGACGCAGTTGCGCACGACGCAGGCGCAGGCGATCGATCTCGGCGTGCAGCGCGCGCAACTCGAACACGCGATCGCGATCCTCATCGGCCAGACGCCGTCGACGTTCTCGCTGCCCGTCGCACCGCTCGTCGCCGTGCCCGCCGTCGCGCCCGTCGGCGTGCCGTCGACGCTGCTCGAGCGGCGGCCCGACATCGCCGCCGCTGAGCGGCAGATGGTCGATCTGAATGCGCAGATCGGCGTCGCAACAGCGGCGTATTTTCCGAATCTGATTCTGTCGGTGACGGGTGGGCTGGAGGCGACCAATTTCAGTGATTGGCTGCTTGCGCCGGCCCGCTTCTGGTCGCTCGGGCCGACGCTCGCCGGCACGCTGCTCGACTTCGGCGGACGGGCCGCGAAAAAAGCCGAAGCGCAGGCGAACTACGACGAAGGCATCGCGCAGTACCGTCAAACGGTGCTGACGGCGTTCGGCCAGGTCGAAGACAACATCGCGGCCTTGCGCGTGCTCGAACAGGAAGCGCAAGCGCAGGACGACGCCGTCTCGGCCGCGCAGCGCTCGCTCGCGATCGTGTCGAACCGTTACAAGAACGGTGCGATCACGTATCTCGACGTGGTGGTCGCGCAAACGACGGCGCTCACCAACGAGCGCGAAGCGGTCTCGATCGCGCGCCGCCGGATGGCCGCGAGCGTCGCGCTGATCAAGGCGCTCGGCGGCGGCTGGGACGCGACGTCGCTGCCCACCGACGAACAGCTCACGCATCCCGATGCCACCGATCAGCCCGCCAGCGCGCCCGGCGCGACGCGCGGCTAACACGGCTCGCGTTCCTTTCCTGCTGCCGGATTCGACGACGTGGTACGCGCAATCGGCGTATTGTTGACCCTTCGCGCTGATTACACACGTTTATCGCGCGAGTCTCTGCGTCGTTTCAATCGTTTCCGGGAGTTTTGTTGTGACCGCATCGTCGGACCCGAGTCGGCCCGCTGATTCATCGTTTTTCGCTTCATCCTCTTCTGCTTCCTCCACCGGCGCGCCGTATCTCGAGCGCGGCACGCGCGCCTACTGGCGCGCCAGTCTCGCGCTGCTGTTTGCCGGCTACGCTACGTTCTCACTGCTCTATTGCGTGCAGCCGCTATTGCCCGCGTTCTCCGCTTCATTCGATGTCAGCCCCGCGCAAAGCAGCCTGTCGTTGTCGCTGACGACGGCGGCGCTCGCGCTCGCCGTTTTCGTCGCGGGCTTCGTGTCGGAGGGATGGAGCCGCCATCGGTTGATGACGGCTTCGCTAACCGCTTCTTCGCTGCTGACGCTCGCGGTCGCGTTCACGCCGCAATGGCACGCACTGTTGTTGCTGCGTGCGCTCGAAGGGCTGGCGCTCGGCGGCGTGCCCGCCGTCGCGATGGCCTATCTCGCAGAGGAAGTGCATCCCGACGGCCTCGGCCTCGCGATGGGCCTGTACGTGGGTGGCACGGCGATCGGCGGGATGGCGGGGCGTGTGATTACGGGCGTCGTCGCGGATCTGTTCTCGTGGCGCGTCGCGATCGGCACGATCGGCGTGCTCGGCATTCTGTCGATGCTCGCGTTCCGCTCGCTGCTGCCGCCGTCGCGCCATTTCGTCCCGCGCCGCGGACTCGGTTTCTCGCATCACCGCACGGCGCTCGTGAAGCATCTACGACGACCCGGTTTGCCGCTGCTGTTTCTGATGGGCTTCGTGCTGATGGGCAGCTTCGTGACGCTCTACAACTACATCGGCTACCGCCTGCTCGCGCCGCCGTTCGGGCTGAGTCAGACGGCTATCGGCGGGATCTTCGTGGTGTATCTGACGGGCGTCGTCGCGTCGCCGTGGTCGGGTCGCATGGCCGACACGTTCGGGCGCGGGCGCGTGCTGATCGGCAGCATCGTCATCATGCTGTGCGGTTTGCTGTTGACCGTCACGCAGTCGCTTGCGCTGATCGCGTGCGGGATCGCCTGCGTGACGTTCGGCTTCTTCGCCGGACACGCGGTCGCAAGCGGCTGGGTCGGCCGGATCGCGAAGGAAGCGAAAGGCCAGGCGGCCGCGCTGTATCTGCTCGCGTATTACCTCGGATCGAGCATCGTCGGCTCGTATGGCGGGCGCGTGTGGGCGGCTTATGCGTGGACGGGGGTTGCCGCGCTCGTCGGCGGATTGCTGGTGGTCGGCATACTCGCTTCGGCACGGCTGCGCGCTCGCGAGCGCGTGGACATGGCGTAGACGTTACATGGCGTTCCGCCAACGAACGCCGCGCCCGCTCGCGTTTCCACCGATAAAGCGCATATTCGGAAAGGTCGGCGTAAGCGGGCGTTTGCACAGCGCGGGATTTCGAGCGTCGCCATGCACATGGCGCAAAGCCTTGTCCCGCCTGGCTGTGCGCCGCGAGGGACAGAAGCCCGCGTGCGCTCCAGCCCACCAAACGCATCGATACCGTCTCCTATACTGGTAGTCAGGCGCGCCGCATGCAGTCGCGTCAGACGAGTACACAAAGGAGACAGGCATGCACTACTTCACGATCGGTGATTTCATTCTGGTCATTCCGATGGCGCTGGCCGGGGCGCTGTTCCTTGGCGCGCTGCCCTGCAAAACCGAGTTCAGGCACAACACGCTGCGCGTTCTTGGCGCGCTGCTGGGTGTGGTGTTTGCGGTCGTGCTGGTGGAGGGGCTGCCTGCGCTGGTGTAGCGGTTTGCTTTTGTTTTTTATTCTTGCATTTGCGCTGGCATCCGGAGGGCGGTGTTTTGCTGCGCAAGCTGTCTGGTTTGCAGGTGTTTTGCGCTGGCATCCGCGAGTTGTTATCTAGCTTCAAGCGTCGCCCCTGTGCGGGGCGGCACCTACTTTTCTTTGCCGCCGCAAAGAAAAGTAGGCAAAAGAAAGCGGCTCACACCGCTAGCCCATCTTCCTATCCATGGGCCCCCAACGTCCCCACGCTTCACACGGCAACGCCCTTGTTCGCGTGCGTTGCCAACGCTTCGAATCAACGCCTCACCCGCTTCGAATAGCCGTGCACGGGCAAGCGGCAGCGAATGGTATATGCCGCCCAGGTGGCAAACTGTGTGTAGGTTATCGCGTCGTATGCGTGAGCGCTCTTACAGGGTGGAGTGCATGCGCCATCCGTCCGAAGTGAGGCGTGTGGAGCACAGGGGGCCGACACACAGTTTGCCACCTAGGCGGCGGTGGACTATCTGGCACGGCATGCTGTAGTGCGGGTGTCTGAAGCGGGTGAGGCGCACCGCAAGAGCGCTGGCAACGAACGTGGGTCACGTTGTTGCCGTGTGGAAGGTGGGGACGCTGGGGGCCCGTGGCTAAGAACATGGGCTGGCGGTGTGAGCCGCTTTCTTTTGCCTACTTTTCTTTGCGGCGGCAAAGAAAAGTAGGTGCCGCCCCGCACAGGGGCGACGGTGAACGGCAGACACCGTAGCGCGGATGCCAGCGCAAAACACATGCAAACCAGACAGCGTGCGCAGCAAACACCGCCTTCCGAATGCCAGCGAAAGCAAAACCCAAAAATCTGAGCCCCGTCTTCAACCCTTCAAATATGCTGATCGGTCGACGGCTTCTCCCACAGGTTCACGCTGCCTTCCGTCGCATAGTGATCGATCTCGGCAAGCTCTTCCGCCGTGAACGACAGGTTCTTCAGCGCCGCAACGTTCTCGCGAACCTGCTCGGGCTTGCTCGCGCCGATCAGCGCCGACGTCACGCGCGGATCGCGCAGCGTCCACGCGAGCGCCATCTGCGCGAGGCTCTGACCGCGACGCTGCGCGATGTCGTTGAGCTTGCGCACGCGCTCGATGTTCTGCTCGCTCAGATGCTCCTGCTTCAGCGAGCCGCCACCCGCCTTGTTGACACGCGCGTCCTGCGGCACGCCGTTCAGGTACTTGCCCGTCAGCACACCTTGCGCGAGCGGCGTGAACGCGATCGCTCCCGAGCCGGTTTCTTCCAGCGCGTCGAGCAGTTCCTCTTCGATCCAGCGGTTCAGCATGTTGTACGCCGGCTGATGGATCAGCAGCGGCACCTTGTATTCAGCGAGCAGCTTCGCCATTTCGCGCGTCTTCTGCGCGGAGTACGACGAAATGCCGATGTACAACGCCTTGCCCTGCTGCACGGCGCTCGCGAGCGCACCCGCCGTTTCTTCGAGCGGCGTGTCGACGTCGAAGCGGTGCGAATAGAAAATGTCGACGTAGTCGAGACCCATGCGCTGCAGGCTCTGGTCGAGGCTCGCGAGGATGTACTTGCGCGAGCCGCCGCCCTGGCCGTACGGGCCGGGCCACATGTCCCAGCCGGCCTTCGACGAAATCAGCAGTTCGTCGCGATACGGCTTGAAATCGTCCTTGAAGATGCGGCCGAAGTTGGTTTCCGCGCTGCCGTACGGAGGGCCGTAGTTGTTCGCGAGGTCGAAGTGCGTGATGCCGAGATCGAACGACGTGCGCAGGATGTCACGTTGCGTCGAGATCGGCGTGGTGTCGCCGAAGTTGTGCCACAGGCCGAGCGACAGCGCCGGCAGTTTGAGACCTGACTTGCCGCTAACGCGGTACTGCATGTCCGAATAGCGTGCTGAAGCTGCTTCGTAAGCCATCGATGGTGTCCTTGTCGAGAACAGGAGTGGAGTCTGCGATGCGGCGCGCGCATCGCGTGAATAATGCGTGTTTGTTGTGATTGGTGATGCTTTGTAGCGAAGCGCCGCCTTGCAGATGCCATACACGGATATCCGCGATCTGATACCGGTATCACACCGGCGCGCAATCATGCATCAGCGGCCCAACACGCTATGTTAGCCAATCGCCGCGCTCGCTGCAGACGCCCACATTGCGGGAAGCGAACATGGACTCGGCGCCGCCCATCACCTAGACTTTCGGCCACTGTAATTCAACGATGAGGAGTGTTCATGACCAAAGCGATCTCGCTCGCATTGATCGCCGGCGGCGTGGTGCTGCTGTACTTCGGCGGCCAGTCGTTTCATTCGTTCAGCAACGACGTGTCGCGCGTGTTCACCGGCTCGCCGACCAACAAGACTATCATCCTGATCGCAGGCGGCATCGTCGCGACGCTCGCCGGATTGATCGGGCTCGCGTCGTCGAAGCGCTAAAACGCTGAATGCTCAGAACGCCACTTCGGGCTTGGACGCGGAGCGTGTGCCTGGCAGCGGCACGTTGCTCGCGCCGTGATAGGTGAAGACCAGCGAGAACTTCACCTGATCGGACAGATTCTTGCCTGCCGAATGCAGCGTATTGCAGTGGAAGAAAACGACGTCGCCCGCCTTCAATGCGGGCGACACCGCTTTCTGGATCAATGCGTCGTTCTCGGGCAGATCGGAGCGGAAAAACTTCGCGTCGTCGAAACGCTCCGACGTGAACGCCGCCGAGTGCGAGCCGGGCACGAACCAGAGCGCGCCGTTATCGACGGTTTCGTCGCCGAGCGCGAGCCACACCGACACCAGATCGTCCCGCTCGAACGACCAGTAACGCACATCGCGATGCCAGCCCGTCAGGCTGCCGTACGCGGGATGCTTGGTCATCATGCAGTTGTGATGCGCGCGCGACAGGCGCGGCTCTTCGCCGAAATACAGTTCCATCCAGCCGCGAAGCTCAGGCGCCGTCGCCCAGGCGGCAAAGTGCGGATGACGCGAGTACGCATCCAGCAGCCGCCGCACCGTATGTCCGCCCGGCGCGTGCTTCGACTCCGGCGCGCCCGGATAGCGCAGGTCCGCTTCGAATTCGACGGGATCGGCGGCTTCCTGCAACTGCTGGCGCGCGATCTGTTTCATCTCAGCGCAGCGCTCGGGCGTGATGAGACCCGGGACGATGACGTAACCCTGATCCCGCAGCACCTGGATCTGCTCTTTCTTCGAATGGACTGACATGGACGTTCCGTTCAGCTAGCGTTCGTTCGACAACGGCTTCTCATTGTAAAACGGGCACGATCGTACCGGCGCCAGTCATGCGTTTCTCTTGCGCCCGACGTGCGATCGGGACGGGCGACGCTGCACGCCGGATGGGCAGCCGTGCACGTTCGTCGAGCGCAAAGGGCGCGATCGCGGGGGCTTCGTCCTCGTAAAAACCCTGATCCCTCCGGACTTTCGACGGTCACGAATCACGTGTAGCCTGTCGTGCATGTCGATTGCAACACACGCTATCCCGCCATCGGCACGGCCATTCGCAGCCGCTGCTGATTCATCCGTCTTTCCTCAGGCTATTGCGTCCCACTCGCTGGCATGGATGGTGCTGCTTTTGCCGCACCTTTCGTCGCGTGTCACGTCGCCTGATTCCTAAAGCCATGCACAGCCCATTGAGCACTCGCCTCACCCACGCGTTCAACGCCGCACGTCCCGCACGCCGCCATGTGGCGCGCGCCCTGCGTCACCATACCGCGCGCACACGCGCGCTCGCCGAGCAATTGCGCGACACGAAGCCCGTCGATAACGTGCGCGTCTGGTTCCGCACCTTCTTCAGCGCACTGAGCATGCAAGGCGCGTCGCGGCGCTTCTCGCTGCGCACGCTGCTGCGCAATCCGGCGCCCGTGCGGATGCTCGGCGTCTCGCCGCGTGCCGCCAAGCCCGCGAGCGTGGCGCATCCGACGAGCCGCCGTCCGCGCCGTCTGTCGGTGACGAGCGAAGGCTGGTTCGCGTTTGCGCGCTAAGCGCGCGCCCGTTCGTTTTCGCGTTCGCATGCGATAGATGCGCCGCTGCGGCCATTAGTGCGTCGTGGCGCGCGTGACCTGCGCACGTGGCTCGCACGAAACCGCCACACCAAAACAAAACGCCCTGTATGCGCTTCTCAGCGCATGCAGGGCGTTTTCGCTTCCTGACATCTGAACCACCAACACCGCGCGACAATCAGCCGTGCGGCGTATTCAAAGCATCACTCAGGCGAGAGCGGCAACCGGCTCCGTGCCGGCGGCTTCTGCCAGCGCGAGTGCCTTGTCGGTCGCTTCCCACGAGAATTCCGGCTCTTCCCGGCCAAAGTGGCCGTAAGCTGCCGTCTTTTCGTAGATCGGGCGCAGCAGGTCGAGCATCTGGACGATGCCCTTCGGACGCAGGTCGAAGTGTTCCTGAACCAGACGCGTGATCGTCGCATCCGACACGCGGCCCGTGCCGAACGTGTTGACCATCACGGACGTGGGCTGTGCCACGCCGATTGCGTACGACACCTGGATCAGCGCGCGCGAGGCGAGGCCCGCCGCGACGATGTTCTTCGCGACATAGCGGCCAGCGTACGCAGCCGAGCGGTCGACCTTCGACGGATCCTTGCCCGAGAACGCGCCGCCGCCGTGCGGAGCCGCGCCGCCGTACGTGTCGACGATGATCTTGCGGCCCGTCAGACCGCAATCGCCTTGCGGGCCGCCGATCACGAACCGGCCGGTCGGGTTCACGAGGAACTTGATGTCACCCTTGATCAGCTCAGCAGGCAGCGTCGGCTTGATGATCTCTTCGATCACGGCTTCGCGCAGTTGCGCGAGTTCCATTTCCGGTGCGTGCTGCGTGGACAGAACGACGGTGTCGATCGAGTGCGGCTTGCCGTCGACGTAGCGAACGGTAACCTGCGACTTCGCGTCCGGGCGCAGCCAGGGCAGACGGCCGTCGCGGCGCAGATTCGCCTGACGCTCGACGAGGCGGTGCGACAGGTAGATCGGCAGCGGCATCAGTTCGGGCGTTTCGTCGCATGCGTAGCCGAACATCAGGCCCTGGTCGCCAGCGCCCTGGTCGAGGTTGTTGTCGTGCGCACGGTCGACGCCTTGCGCGATATCCGGCGATTGCTTGTCGTACGCGACGAGCACCGCGCAGCCGCGGTAGTCGATGCCGTAGTCGGTGTTGTCGTAGCCGATGCGCTTGATCGTATCGCGCGCGACCTGGATGTAATCGACGTTGGCCGTCGTGGTGATTTCACCCGCCAGCACGACGAGACCCGTGTTGCACAGCGTTTCCGCGGCAACGCGCGAGTATTTGTCCTGGGCGAGGATCGCGTCGAGGATGGCGTCCGAGATCTGGTCGGCGACCTTGTCCGGATGGCCTTCGGAGACGGATTCAGAAGTAAAGAGGTAGTCGTTAGCCACGTTACAGGCTCCCTTGTTGGTTACGGTTGAGTTTCACGTAGCCTGCTTCGAGCCTGAAGCGGCGACGCTTTAGCGGATTTCCTAACCGTCGGTCGGCTATCTGAAAGATAAACGCCCGTCGGCTTCGCCCCGCAAGTTGTCTATTAACTCGGCGAAGCCCTTATTATAGCGACTTCTTTCTTTTGTCACAGAGTGTCTGCGCGTGCGGTATATCGACTCTTTTGTTGCTTTTCTTTACCCAGCGTGGTTTCGCGCACAAATCGGAGCTGCCGCATGCTGAGCCGTCTGGGTGTCAACCTGGCCATTGGTCTGCTCAAACTGTTCGCTTTGCTGCCGTATGGCTTCGTCGCGCGTCTGGGCGACGGCCTCGGCTGGCTGCTCTATCAGATTCCGAGTCGCCGCCGCCGCATCGTCCATATCAACCTGAAACTGTGCTTCCCCGAGTGGAGCGACGAACGCCGTGAGGAAGTCGCGCAAAAGCACTTCCGGCACGCGATCCGCAGCTATCTGGAGCGCAGCATGCAATGGTTCGGCTCGGCGAAGAAGCTCGAGAAACTGATCCAGGTCGACAGCGAAATCGATCTCACCGATCCCGATCTGCCGCCCACGCTGCTTCTGGGTTTCCACTTCGTCGGCATCGAGGCCGGTTCGATTTTTCTGAACTATTCGCTCAAGCGCACGTGCGGTTCGTTGTATCAGCCGATGTCGAACCCGCAGCTCGAAGAAGTCGCGAAAGCGCAGCGCGGCCGTTTCGATGCCGAAATGGCAAGCCGCGCCGACAGCGCGCGCATCGTGCTGCGCTGGCTGCGTGAGCGCAAACCGGTGATGCTTGGCGCCGACATGGACTACGGCATGCGCAATTCGACGTTCGTGCCATTTTTCGGTGTGCCGACGTGCACGCTGACGGCAGTCGGGCGCCTCGCGAAAGTCGGACGCGCGCAGGTCGTGCCGTTCATCGGAGAAGTGCTGCCGAACTACAAGGGTTACCGGCTGAAGGTGTTCAAGCCGTGGGACAACTATCCGACGGGCGACGACGACGCCGACGCCCGTCGCATGAACGAGTTTCTCGAAGAGCAGATTCCGCGCATCCCCGAGCAGTATTACTGGGTGCACAAGCGCTTCAAGACGCGCCCGCCCGGCGATCCGAGTTTTTACTGAAGCGCGGCGGCGCACAGTGGGCGAGAGGTCCGGCCAGTCACTTACAATAGCGGCATGAAACTGAAATTCACCAAGATGCACGGCGCGGGCAACGATTTCGTCATGCTCGACGGCTACACGCAACCGCTCAATCTGACGGAAGCGCAGGTGCGCGCGCTCGCGAACCGGCATTTCGGCGTCGGCGCGGACCAGTTGCTGGTGGTCGAGAAGCCGACCGTCGAAGGCGTCGATTTCAGATACCGCATCTTCAATTGCGACGGCGGCGAGGTCGAGCACTGCGGCAACGGCGCGCGCTGCTTCGTCAAGTTCGTGCGCGATACGCGCCTCACCGACAAGCAAAGCGTGCGTGTGCAGGTCCAGAAAGGCGTGATCACGCTGACCATGCAGGCAAACGGCGAAGTCGTCGTCGACATGGGCGCGCCCGTGTTCGAGCCGGCTCAGGTACCGTTCGACGCAAGCGGACTCGATGCACGCGGCGAAGGCAACGACACGCTCTATCCGCTCGACGTCAACGGCGCGACGCGCTGGGTGTCGGTCGTGTCGATGGGCAATCCGCACGCCGTGCAGATCGTGGACGACGTCGAGGCGTTCCCCGTGCTGGTCGACGGTCCCGTGATCGAAAACCATCCGCGCTTCCCCCAGCGGGTCAACGCGGGCTTCATGCAGATCGTCAGCCGCAGCGAGATCAAGCTGCGCGTCTACGAGCGCGGCGCGGGTGAAACGCTCGCCTGCGGCACGGGCGCGTGTGCGGCCGTCGCGGCAGGCATCCGCCGCGGCTTGCTCGATGCGCCCGTCAAGGTGCACACGCACGGCGGCACGCTGACCATCACGTGGGACGGCAAGTCCGAATCGGCGCTGATGATGGCCGGCCCGGCCGCCACCGTGTTCGAAGGCGAAATAGAGCTGGCCGACTGAATGCATCAACGCCGCGCGGAGGCTGGACCGCGTGGCGCGGCAGCAAGACAGCAACGAAGCGCGCAACCATTAAGCTGAAACCATGAACGAACGCGAAGTCGCCGACTACCTGCTAGCCAACCCCGAATTCTTCGCCGAGCACGCGGAACTGCTTGCGTCCGTGCGGCTCGCCAATCCGCACGGCAAGGCTGCCGTGTCGCTGCAGGAACGTCAGATGGACATGCTGCGCGAGAAGAACAAGCATCTCGAGCGGCGTCTCGCCGAACTGCTGCGTTACGGACACGAAAACGACAGCATCGCGTCGAAATTCGGCCGCTGGACGACGCGCGTGATGGCCGAACGCGATCCGGGCGCGCTGCCGCGCACGATCGCCATGGGCCTGCGCGACGTGTTCGACGTGCCGCAAGCGGCGCTGCGCGTGTGGGAAGTGTCCGAGCCGTACTCGCAGGCGGAATTCACGCGCCACGTCGGTGAAGAAGTGCGCATCTTCGCAAACAGCCTCGCCACGCCGTACTGCGGCTCGAATACGGGCTTCGAGGCGGCGCAATGGCTGACGCCCGCCGTGTCGGCCGTGGCCGGCGACGCCGCGGCCCCGGGCGACGGCGTGTCCGTGAACGGCACCGAATCGATCGCCCTGATCGCGCTGCGCGACCCGGAAGCGTCCAATGACGCCGCCGCGTTCGGGCTGCTGGTGATGGGCTCGCCCGATTCGCGCCGCTTTCACGACGGCATGGCCACTGATTTCCTCACGCAGATCGGCGCGCTCGCGAGCGCCGCGCTGAGCCGTTTGCTGCCGCGCTGAGCGTCCGTCACGTGACATCCGCCGACCCGATCGCTTCCTATCTGTCGAGCCTTGAGCACGAGCGGCGGTTGTCGGCGCATACCTTGCGCGCCTACACGCACGAACTCGATGAGCTGAAAAAGCTCGCGAACGGACGGCCGCTCGAAAGCCTCACCGCTACCGATATCCGCGGCGCCGTCGCGCGCGCGCATGCGGGCGGGCTGTCGGCGCGCTCGATCGGGCATCGGCTGTCGGCGTGGCGCGCGTTCTACCGCTGGCTCGCCGGACGCATCGAACTGCCCGCGAACCCGGTCGCGACGGTGCGCGCACCCAAACGCGCGAAGACGCTGCCCAAAGCGCTCTCCGTCGATGACGCACACAGGTTGATGGAAGCCCCCGCGACGGCCACGGCCGAAGGCGCGCGCGATCACGCGATGCTCGAACTGTTCTATTCGTCGGGCTTGCGTCTGTCGGAACTGGTCAACCTCGACGTTCATTTCTTCGACGCCGACGGCTATCGCTCGACGGGCTGGCTGAAGCTCGACGAAGCGGAAGTCGAAGTGCTCGGCAAAGGCAACCGGCGGCGCACGGTGCCCGTCGGCAGCAAGGCACTCGATGCGCTGCGCGCGTGGCTCGCGGTGCGCGGCGAACTGCTGAAGCTCGATCCGCATCCGCTGTTCGTGTCGGCGCGTGGGAACCGGATGTCGCCGAACGTCGTCCGCGATCGCGTGAAGCGCATGGCGCTCACGGCGGGCATTCCTGCCAATGTTCATCCGCACGTGCTGCGCCATTCGTTCGCGACGCACGTGCTGCAATCGAGCGGTGATCTGCGCGCCGTGCAGGAACTGCTCGGCCACGCGAGCATCGCCGCGACCCAGGTCTATACCGGCCTCGATTTCCAGCACCTCGCGCGTATCTACGATCAGGCGCATCCGCGCGCCAAAAAACGCGACTGACGCTGCCCGACCTTAGGTCACGCAGCCAGTCATATCTGCTTTGCCGCTTCCGGCGGCATATTGTTCTGCCGAATCCTCACGAAGTCATGAATACCGTTACGCTCAAACCGTCGAAAGAGAAATCGCTGCTGCGCCGCCATCCGTGGGTCTACGCGAATGCGATCGATCGCGTCGACGGCAAGCCCGCCGCCGGCGCCACTGTGCTGGTGCGCGCACACGACGGCCGTTTTCTCGCGCGCGCCGCGTACAGCCCGCATTCGCAGATCCGCGCGCGCGTCTGGAGCTTCGACGAAAGCGAACCCGTCGATCACGCGTTCTTCAAGCGCCGCGTGCAGAGCGCGCTCGCGCACCGTCAGTCGATGGTGCACAACACGGGCGCGACGCGCTTGATCTTCGGCGAGGCGGACGGCTTGCCGGGGCTGATCGTCGACTACTACATCCAGGATGATGAAACGAAGCGTGGCCAGATCGTCTGTCAGTTCATGGCAGCGGGCGTCGAAGCGTGGAAGGACGCGATCGTGCAGGCGCTGATCGGCGCGACGGGCTGCCCGAACGTCTATGAGCGTTCGGACGTGTCGATCCGCGAAAAGGAAGGGCTCGAACAGACAGTCGGCGTGCTCGCCGGAGACGCGCCGCCCGAAACGCTGATCGCCAGCGAGAACGGCGTGCGCTATCACGTCGATGTGCGCAACGGCCACAAGACGGGTTTCTACGTCGATCAGCGCGACAACCGTGCGCTGGTGCAGGAACTGTCGAACGACCGCGACGTGCTGAACTGCTTCTGCTACACCGGCGGCTTCTCGCTGGCGGCGCTCAAGGGCGGCGCGAAGCGCGTGGTATCGATCGATTCGTCCGGCGAAGCGCTCGCGCTGGCTCAACAGAATGTCACGGCGAACGGCTTCGACGCCGAACGCGCCACCTGGCTCGACGCCGACGCGTTCAAGACGCTGCGCCGCCTGTACGACGACGGCGAGCGCTTCGACCTGATCGTGCTCGATCCGCCGAAATTCGCGCCGTCGCGCGAGCACGTGGACCGCGCCGCGCGCGCGTACAAAGACATCAACCTGACCGGCCTCAAGCTGTTGCGGCCGGGCGGCCTGCTGTTCACCTACTCGTGCTCGGGTGCGATCGATGCTGAACTGTTCCAGAAGATCGTCGCCGGCGCAGCCGCCGACGCGCGCGTCGATGCGCGCATCCTCAAGCGGCTCGGGGCGGGCGTCGATCATCCGCTGCTGACGGCGTTCCCGGAAGGCGAATATCTGAAAGGCCTATTGTTGCAAATCGCCTGATCGCCCATAGTTAAGGCCTTATTTCCCTGGCGTTGACGGGGCTTTGGCCATGCAGCAGCGGCGCCCCGGCACTTATGCTTCAATATTCAGCTGAATTCATGCGGTTCGGGCCCTGCGCGCGGCGCGCGGTTCGCACCCCAGTTTGACGAACACAAGGCGACTTCACATGGCGAACAACATGATTCCCGTCACTATCCTGACCGGCTTCCTCGGCAGCGGCAAAACCACGCTGCTCAAGCGCATCCTGAACGAGAAGCACGGCATGAAGATCGCCGTGATCGAAAACGAGTTCGGCGAAGAAAACATCGACAACGACATCCTCGTGCAGGACACGGGTGAGCAGATCATCCAGATGAGCAACGGCTGCATCTGCTGCACGATTCGCGGCGACCTCGCGCGCGTGCTCGGCGATCTCGCCGCGCAGAAGCAGGAAGGCAAGGTGGACTTCGACCGCGTCGTGATCGAAACGACAGGCCTGGCCAACCCTGGCCCTGTCGCGCAGACGTTCTTCATGGATAACCAGATCGCCGACGAATTCCTGCTCGACGCGATCATCACGCTCGTCGACGCGAAGCATGCCAACGCGCAGCTCGACGAACACGAAGTCGTGCAGCGCCAGGTCGGTTTCGCGGACCGTCTGTTCATCACCAAGTCCGATCTCGTCGACGAAAGCGTGCTCGGCGACCTGCGCCATCGTTTGCTGCACATGAACCCGAGGGCGCAGATCCGCGTCGTGAACTTCGGTGAAGCGGACATCAAGGAAATCTTCGACCTGCGCGGCTTCAACCTGAACTCGAAGCTCGAAATCGACCCTGACTTCCTCGCCGAGGACGACCACGATCACGCGCATCACGACCATGACCACGATCATGATCATGACCACGCGAACTGCGATCACGATCACGGCAAGTGCGATCACGAAGGCCACGATCACGGCCATCATCACCACCACGCGCATCACGACGACAAGATCAAGTCGTTCGTTTTCCGCAGCGATCGCCCGTTCGATCCGAACAAGCTCGAAGACTTCCTCGGCGGCATTCTGCAGATTTATGGCGAGCGCCTGCTGCGCTACAAGGGCGTGCTGTACATGAAGGGCGTCGATCGCAAGGTCGTCTTCCAGGGCGTGCATCAGATGATGGGCAGCGACCTCGCGGCCAAGTGGCAACCCATCGAGAAAAAGACCAACAAGATGGTGTTCATCGGCATCGACCTGCCGCAAGACCTGATCACCGACGGTCTTGAAGCCTGCCTCGTCTGATTCGTTCTTGTCGACCAGAGTTGGCGCTTTAGCGCCTTACTCTGGTCCCACGCAGCTATGCTGCGCGCTGGGATGGACGCCTTTTAGCGTTCGTCCCAGCTGCCATCTGTTCGCTTCCCAACGCGAAAAGGACCTCAAAAGCGCAAGCACGGCAATTTAAAAGCCAGTTTACGGTCAAAGCACGTGAAAACCCTGTTACGAGAATACGTGTACGACCATCGCTTTTTAGTGAACAGCGCGTTATATTTTCACGATAAGTGGAGTTTGCGGCAGGGATTTCCCCTGCTTGCGGTTTCGTATTGTGATTCAGTTACAATACGGCCCCACTGGAGAAAGAGAACGATTTGCCCGGTGTAAAGCGCGTAGTCGCTTCGCAGCCGTGCCGGGCCGAAAAACGGCGCCGGAAAATCTAATCCGGGGACATCGCCGATATGCCGGCCGGCCACACTCCGGCTTATAACGCGCTGCCGGGAAGCATTGCCTCAGGAGCATTGGAAGAATCGGTTTCCAGAGGAGTTCGGCCCCGCATCGGCGCTTCGGCGTCACGACAGCCCACCGTCCGTGTTCGCCGGCGCTCATTTGAGCGTCATCGAGGCGCCTTTGCGGGCAACACGAAAGTGCGGGCAATGATTTGCCTCACATTGACGAAGCAAGCCAGATGACCACGAAACGACTCTTGACCGAAGCCGAAATCCTGAAGATGAGCGACAAGGATTACATGAATGAGGATCAGCTCGCTTTCTTCAAGAACCGGCTCGAGCAGCTGCAGGCGGACATTCTCCGCAATGCCGGCCAGACCACCGAGAACCTCCGCGAAACCGTGATCGTGCCGGACCCGGCCGACCGCGCGACGATCGAGGAAGAGCATGCGCTGGAACTGCGCACGCGCGACCGCGAACGCAAGCTGCTGAAGAAGGTGCAGCAATCGATCGCACGGATCGAATCGGGCGACTACGGCTGGTGCGAAGAAACGGGTGAGCCAATCGGCATTCCCCGCCTGCTCGCGCGTCCGACCGCCACCCTGTCGCTCGAAGCACAGGAACGCCGCGAACTGCGCCAGAAGCTGTTCGGCGACTGATCGACGGGCGGCGCGGTTTTCGGGGTCCGCGCCCCAGACACGCTTCGTCAGAGGCGCACGGTGAACCGTGCGCCTCTTTTTTCTTTTCAGGCCGCGCTTTTATCGGGCCGCTCGCCGGCTTGCACGGGCTAATCGGTAAATGCGCGCGGCATAACCTGAAGCGCGGACGGCCCGTCAGTACCTTTTACCGCTGCCGAAACCTCGACAGCGCATTTCCCAGTCACCACACACTCTCCGTCTTTTCTCGCGCCCGTTCGACTCCGGCTCTTGATATGGCAGCGTCCGCCCTAAAATAAATCCGACATGCGTTGCACGCGCGCGGCACCCAGCATCGCGCGCCGGCCGCTCTCGGATTCCGTGGTGGCGCATTGACGCCTCCGCGTCCTCGCTAGTTTTGCAAAAGGAACGCATATGGAGCAATTTCACGGCACGACGATCGTCTCCGTGCGCCGCGGCGATAAGGTCGCGCTCGGCGGCGACGGCCAGGTCACGCTGGGCAACATCGTCATGAAGGGCGGCGCGAAGAAGGTCCGCCGCATCTATAACGGCAAGGTGCTGGTCGGGTTCGCCGGCGGCACGGCCGACGCGTTCTCGCTGCTCGACCGCTTCGAAGCCAAGCTCGAAAAGCATCAGGGCAATCTCACACGCTCCGCCGTCGAACTGGCGAAAGACTGGCGCACCGACCGCATGCTGCGCCGTCTGGAAGCCATGCTGATCGCGGCCGACGCGACCACCACGCTGGTCATCACCGGCAACGGCGATGTGCTCGACCCGGAAGGCGGGATCTGTGCGATCGGCTCGGGCGGCGCGTACGCGCAGGCCGCCGCGAAGGCGCTTGCCGACAACACGGATCTTTCGCCGCGTGAGATCGTCGAAAAGTCGCTGGAGATCGCCGGCGACATGTGTATCTACACGAACCACAACCGCGTCATCGAGACAATCGAGTAAGGACACACGATGAGCACCATGACTCCCGCCGAGATCGTCTCGGAACTCGACAAGCACATCATCGGCCAGCATCGCGCGAAAAAAGCCGTCGCGGTTGCGTTGCGCAACCGCTGGCGCCGCCAGCAGGTCGCCGACCCGCTGCGCCAGGAAATCACGCCGAAGAACATCCTGATGATCGGGCCGACGGGCGTCGGCAAGACGGAAATTGCGCGGCGCCTCGCCAAGCTCGCCGACGCGCCGTTCATCAAGATCGAAGCGACCAAGTTCACCGAAGTCGGTTATGTCGGCCGTGACGTCGACAGCATCGTGCGCGACCTGATCGAAATCTCGGTCAAGCAGACACGCGAAACCGAAATGCGCAAGGTCCGCACAAAGGCGGAGGATCTCGCCGAAGACCGCATCCTCGATACTCTTCTGCCGGGCGCGCGCACGGTCGGCTTCGGCTCGGGCGTAGAGTCGGGCGGCGACGAATCGAACGCGACGCGTCAGACGTTCCGCAAGCGTCTGCGCGAAGGCCTGCTCGACGACAAGGAAATCGAGCTCGACATCGAGATGCCGCAAACCACGATGGACATCATGGGGCCGCCGGGCATGGAAGACATGACCGAGCAGATCCGCTCGATGTTCGCGAACCTGGGCGGCGGCAAGAAGACGCGCCGCAAGGTGAAGGTGAAGGAAGCGCTGAAGCTCCTCACCGACGAAGAAGCCGCGAAGATGCTCAACGACGAAGAGGTCAAGGCGAAGGCCGTGCAGAACGTCGAGCAGAACGGCATCGTGTTCCTCGATGAAATCGACAAGATCGCGTCGCGCAGCGAAGCCGGCGGCGGCGAGGTCTCGCGTCAGGGCGTGCAGCGCGATCTGCTGCCGCTCGTCGAAGGCACGACGATCAACACGAAGTACGGGATGGTGAAGACCGATCACATCCTGTTCATCGCGAGCGGCGCGTTCCATCTGGCGAAGCCGAGCGATCTGATTCCCGAACTGCAAGGGCGCTTTCCAATTCGCGTCGAACTGGATTCGCTGTCGGTGAAGGACTTCGAAGCGATTCTCGACGCCACCGACGCCAGCCTCGTCAAGCAATACCAAGCGCTGCTCGAAACGGAAGACGTCCACCTCGAATTCGCCGACGACGGCATCCGCCGTCTTGCGGAAATCGCCTACTCGGTGAACGAGAAGACGGAAAACATCGGCGCGCGCCGTCTTTATACGGTGATCGAAAAGCTGCTCGAGGAAGTCTCGTTCTCAGCGGGCAATCATGCCGGCAAGAACGTGATGATCGACGCGACGTATGTCGATCGGGCGCTGAACGAGGTCGCGCAAGACGAGGACCTGTCGCGCTACGTGCTGTAACGCGCGTCGTTACGCTGGCGAACAGCCAAACGAAAGGGCGGCGCTCCGCAAGGAGCGCCGCCCTTTTTTCACCCTCGTCCGCAAGAAACTACGGCAAGGTCACTGCTTGACCGGCCGCTTCGCGAGCTTGCGCTGCAACGTGCGGCGGTGCATGTTCAGCGCGCGCGCCGTCGCCGAAATGTTGCCGCCATTTTCCGCGAGCACGCGCTGGATGTGCTCCCACTCCAGTCGCGCGACCGACAGCGGCGTCGGATTCTCGATCGCCTCTTCGGCCTGCAACGCGCTCGCTTCCGTTTGCAGCGCGGAGAGGATCGTTTCGACGTTCGCGGGCTTCGCGAGATAGTTATCCGCGCCGTCCTTCACCGCCTGAACGGCCGTCGCGATGCTCGCATAGCCCGTCAGCACCAGCATCCGCGCGTTCGGTTGCAGGTCGCGCAGCGGCGCGACGAGATTCAGCCCGGAGTCGTTGCCCAGATGCAGATCGACGGTGATCTGCCCGAACTTCTGCTGATTTGCGAGGCGAATCGCTTCGTCGGCGTTGTGCGCTTCGGACACGGTGAAGCCGCGACGCGTCAACCCGCGCGCCAGGATGCCGGAGAACACTTCGTCGTCGTCGATGACCAGAAAATTCTTATCGCTCATGCTTGCTTCTCCGTATTGGACGACGCGGCGCCCTGCCGGCCCGCGCCCATTTGCTCGCGGGCCAAAGGCAACCGCAATACTGCGCGCGTGCCGCGCGGCTTGATTTCGTTGACGTCGGTGAGCTCGATCGATCCGCCGAGCCGCGCCGCCGCCGAAAACGCCAGATACAGCCCGACGCCATGTCCACCCTGCGTGCTGTCGACGGGCGCCGCGCCCAGCAAGCCGCGCAGCGGCGCGGGCACGCCCGGCCCGGCGTCGCAGACTTCGAAGTCGATCGAATCGTTGTCGGCTAGCGTCGCGGCAAGCGTCACGTGATCGCGGCTCGCGCGCGCGGCGTTGTCGAGCAGGATGGTGAGAATCTGGCTGACGGCGACGGTGTCGTCGACACTGACGTTCGCGGGCGGCTCGCCGAGGCGCTCGAACTTGACGTGCGGATGGCGCAAGCGCCACTGATTAACGAACGAATCGAGCCATTCGTCGACCAGTTGGCGGCTGCCTTGCGTCGATGCACGACTGCGCAGGCGCGCGAGCGCCGACGTGCACAGCGTCATCTGCTGGTCGAGGATGTCGAGGTCGGCGGTGTACGGCTTCAGACCTTCGTCGCTACGCGCGGCGTCGCGCAGTTCTTCCGTGAGCATCGCGATCGTCGACAGCGGCGTGCCCATTTCATGCGCGACTGTCGCAGCCTGCACGCCGAGCGCCACCGCGCGCTCGTCGCGCAGCAGACGCTGTTGCGCATCGCCGAGTGCCGCGTCGCGTTGACGCAGCCCGCGCGACATGCGCGCCACGAACCACGCGATCAGCCCGACGCTGACCATGAAGTTCACCCACATGCCGGCGCGGTAGTAGTCGAACAGATTCGCGGGATTGTCGAGATTGAGCGGCACCGATTCGAAGCCGAGCACGGCATAACACGCCACGGCGAATGCCGCGAGCCACGCCATCAGATGCCAGGGCAGCACGGCGGCCGCAATCGCCAGCGACGGCAGGTACAACGAGACGAAAGGATTGGTCGTGCCGCCCGACAGAAACAGCAGCGCGGACAGCGCGCCGAGATCGACCCACAGTTGCCCGAACAGCTCGAGGTTCGACTCGGGCTTCTGGCTCGCGACGCGCAGCCACGTCAGCGCGTTGAAAATCACTTCGAGCCCAATGATCAGCAGCATCGCCGGCAACGGCAGCTTGACGCCGACAAAGGTCTGGACGAACGCAATCGTCACGAGTTGCCCGATGATGGCAAGACTGCGTAGCCAGAAGAGATGCCCGAGGTTGACCCGGCCGGTGACGGTTATGCGCTGCATCCTGCGAGTTTACCTGTTGGGAGGGGTCTGATTCATCTAGCGAATGATCGGAACTATAGTGGTCTTTATCGTTTCCGGCGCGGCCGACAATCTCCACCCACAAATGCTTAAAACAACAGTTGATCCACATCAAGTTCTTTTGGATTCCTTCCAGACATTCCTGCGTCACGCTGTCGCAGCGCTTCACCAGGGCGACGGCAAGCCCACGACATCTGGCTCCAGGCCGCTTCGCATCTGTTTCCAACCAATCCCGATTCGCTCGATGAAATGACGCCGCAACTGGTCGCCAGGGGACGCGGCGTCGAGGCGGAGACGATTGCCCGTGCTTTCGCCGCGCTCGCGCCGCACGATCCTCGAGCGCTCTTTCGCCTGGGTCTCACACTGCAATTGATGCACCGGCACGGCGATGCCGTCGCGCCCTACCGTGACGCGCTCGCCATCGACCCCGACCTGCATAGCCTGCGCAACAATCTGGCAAGCGCATTGATGTGGATGAATCCGGCTTCGGCGGAAGCGGCCGAACTGCTGACGGCCGCGCTCCACCAGAATTCCGCCGATTCGAACGCGTGGGTCAATCTCGGCAAGTCGCACCTCGCTCGCTTCGACCTCGACAGCGCGCTCGAAGCCGAGCGGCATGCGATCGATCTTCAGCCCGACAACCCGGTCGTGCTCGGCAATCACGGGCAGACACTGCGCGAAGCGCAGCAATGGGAAAACGCCGAGCGCTTCACGTTGGCCACGCACCGTGCTGCGCCGGACACGCCGTCGCACCTGTCCAACCTGAGCATGATCCACCTGCTGCGCGGCAATTACGCCGACGGCTGGCGCGAGCACGAAGCGCGCTGGGACGGATCGAAGGAACTGGCAGGCAAACGACCGGTGCTGCAAGGGCCCGCCTGGCGCGGCGAATCGCTGGCAGGCAAGACGCTGCTGCTTTGGGGCGAACAGGGGATGGGCGATCTGCTGCAATTCTGCCGCTATGTTCCGTTGCTGGCCGAGCGCGTGCATCGCGAAGGTGGACGTCTTGCGTGGAACTCGTTTCCGCAAATGGGCGCGCTGCTCGGACGCTCGCTCGCGCAACATGCCGACGAGTTCACGCTGGGCGGCGGCGTCGAGCAGTTGCCGAAGTTCGACTACGAGGTTTCGCTGCTTACGCTGCCCATGCTGTTCGATACGCGCGAAGAAACGATCCCGTCGACTGTTCCGTATCTGCAAGCCGATCCGCTAGCCGTCGACGCATGGCGTCAACGGCTTGCCGGCGAAAAGCGGCTGAAGGTCGGACTCGTGTGGACGGGCAGCCACGGACACCAACGCAATCCGTACCGCCGCGTCGGCCTGGAACGCTATGTCGACGCCTTCCGCGAGCTCGACGACGTCGCTTTCTATTCGCTGCAGCCCGGCGCCGCAGCCGAAGTAGCGGCAGCCCGCACGGCAGGACTCGATATCGCCGACCACACGGCCGAGTTCAAAACCTTCGACGACACCGCGGCCTATCTCGGCGCGCTCGATCTGGTGATCACCGTGTGCACGTCCGTCGCGCATCTGAGCGGTGCAATCGGGCAGCGCACGTGGGTACTGCTCGATGTCAATCCGCATTGGGTCTGGCTGCTCGATCGCATCGACAGCCCGTGGTATCCGAGCGCGAGCTTGTACCGGCAGCCGCAGTTTGCGCAGTGGGAGCCGGTGTTCGACAAACTGACGCGCGATCTCGCGGCGCTGGCGGATTCGCGCAAATAGTCCCACACCTGGCCCGCTCGCCGGACGCTTCAGTCCGGCGCGGGCGCGGCGCTTCCTTCCATTGTGCGCGTCCGCGCGATTGCGTCGGCGAGGCATTCGGGGCATAGACAGCCGGTGCCGGCGTCGAGCGCGTCGGTGGGCATCGCGGGCATCGATGCGCACCAGCACGCTTCACGGCCGCCGCGCGCGCCGCAGTCGAACACACGGCGGCAGCGCGGGCAGCGAGCGCTCGACGTTGCGGAAGATCCAATCGATTCGGATGGGGACGGGTTCATGGCAGCGAGATGAAAACCGGTCAGCGGATTCAAACATGATGCCACTTCCGGCGAGCCAGCAAAACGCCTGCCCGCTCGCCGCCGATTCGCCCGTTTGCAAAAGTGGCCGCCTTTCCAGTTGCGCGAGAGAACTTACCAGCCGGGCAATGGCCCAAACCTTCCGTCGCACCGCTGCAAATTGCAGCGTGAACCACGCGTCCGTCGCACGCGATATCCGCTTTTCCGCACTGCAGCACAACGGCCACGATCGCCGCGACGGCACACATCAGTTTCACTATTGCACCGCGCCAGTTGTGTACAATCCGGCCTTGTTTTCACCGTTTCCGTGTCCGAGCCGCCGCCATGTCCGAGACTCCCGACCTGTCCCAGATCGCCCCCACGCTGAAGGCTGAAATTCTCGCCGAGGCGCTGCCCTATATCCGCCAGTACCACGGCAAGACCGTCGTCATCAAGTACGGCGGCAACGCGATGACGGAAGAGCGCCTGAAACAAGGCTTCGCGCGCGACGTGATCCTGCTCAAGCTGGTCGGCATCAACCCGGTGATCGTGCACGGCGGCGGTCCGCAGATCGATCAGGCGTTGAAGAAGATCGGCAAACAGGGCACGTTCATCCAGGGCATGCGCGTCACCGACGAAGAGACGATGGAAGTCGTCGAATGGGTGCTGGGCGGCGAAGTGCAGCAGGACATCGTCACGCTGATCAACCACTTCGGCGGTCACGCAGTCGGTCTGACGGGCAAGGATGGCGGCCTGATCCACGCGCGCAAGCTGCTGATGCCGGACCGCGACAACCCCGGTCAGTACATCGACATTGGCCAGGTCGGCGAAGTCGAGGCGATCAACCCGGCCGTCGTGAAGGCGCTGCAGGACGACGCGTTCATCCCTGTCATTTCGCCCATCGGCTTCGGCGAAGACGGCCTGTCGTACAACATCAACGCGGACCTCGTCGCGGGCAAGCTGGCCGTCGTGCTGAACGCCGAGAAGCTCGTCATGATGACGAACATCCCGGGCGTGATGGACAAGGAAGGCACGCTGCTGACCGATCTGTCCGCGCGCGAAATCGACTCGCTGTTCGCCGACGGCACGATCTCGGGCGGCATGCTGCCGAAGATCTCGTCGGCGCTCGACGCCGCCAAGAGCGGCGTGCGTTCGGTGCACATCATCGACGGCCGCATCGAGCATTCTGTGCTGCTCGAAATCCTGACGGAGCAGCCGTTCGGCACGATGATCCGCTCGCACTGAGCGCGGTCGTCACGTCACGTATCACGCAAAATCACGCATCACGCGAGGCACGGCACGCTGGCCGCCGTGCTTCGCAGAAGGCATACTGGCCTTCGGTCTTTCGCGCAATGTCCTGCTCTGTCTCAAGCTGTTCCATTTGCACGCATCGCGCGCCGCCCGTCTTGCACGGCAGCGGACCGCCTCGCGCGCTTGATATCTACCACGCCGCAACATCATGCGCACTTTCCGTCCGAAGCGCCGTCGGCCGCAGATTCACGCCGGCACGCCCGTCTGGCTGTTCGATCTCGACAACACGCTGCATCACGCGTCGCACGCGATCTTCCCGGCGATCAACACCGCGATGACGCAGTACATCATCGACGCGCTGCAAGTCGAGCGCGACGAAGCGAACCGTCTGCGCACCGGCTACACGCAGCGCTACGGCGCGGCGCTGCTCGGGCTCACGCGTCACCATCCCGTCGATCCGCATGACTTCCTGAAAGTCGTCCACACGTTCCCCGATCTGCGCGCGATGCTGCGCAGCGAGCGCGGACTGAAACGTCTCGTGGACGCGCTACCGGGCCGCAAGATCGTGCTGACCAACGCGCCCGAAGCCTATGCGCTCGACGTGCTGAAAGAGCTCGGCATCGAGCGGCTGTTCGAGCGCGTGATTGCCATCGAGCACATGCGCGACCGCCGCTACTGGCGCGCAAAACCGGATCACGCGATGCTGCGCCGTGCGATGCGCGACGCGCACGTGCGTCTCTCGGACGCGGTACTTGTCGAAGACACACGCAGCCATTTGAAGAACTACCGGCGGCTCGGCATCCGCACGGTGTGGATCGTCGGCCACCTGCCGCGGCCGGCCCGCCCCGACGGCTCGCTCGCGCGATTGCCGGGCACGGGTCGCCCACACTATGTCGACAGCCGCATTCGTTCGCTAAAATCGTTGAGACTGGGCACTCGCCCAGGAAGGCCGATCGAACCACTCACGGAGCATCCGGCCTGGCGATAACAGGGACGACAGACATGCAGCCTATCCGCAAGCATGACGAGGACGTAACCGAAGACCAAACAGCCGCACCGCGCTCGACGCGCCTGAAACCGGGCGAGCGGCGCGTGCATATCCTCCAGACGCTGGCCGCGATGCTGGAGGCCCCGAAGAACGAAAAAATCACCACGGCGGCGCTGGCCGCGCGTATCGGCGTGTCGGAAGCGGCGCTGTACCGCCATTTCGCGAGCAAGGCGCAGATGTTCGAAGGGCTGATCGAGTTCATCGAGCAGACGCTCTTCGGGCTCATCAACCAGATCATCGCGAAAGAGCCGAACGGCGTGCTGCAGGCGCGCGCAATCGCACTGATGCTGCTCAATTTTTCAGCGAAGAATCCCGGCATGACACGCGTGCTGACCTGCGAAGCGCTCGTCGGCGAACACGAGCGGCTGACCGAGCGGGTCAACCAGTTGCTCGAGCGCGTCGAGGCGTCGCTCAAGCAATGTCTGCGGCTCGGATTGATGGACGCGTCGAGCCACGCCGAACACAGTGCGATCCCGCTGCCCGCCGACTACGATCCCGTGGCGCGCGCGAGCCTTTTGCTCAGCTACATCATCGGACGCTGGCATCGCTTCGTGCGCAGCGGCTTCTCGCGCGCGCCGATCGAACAGGCCGACGCGCAATTACGCCTCATCCTCCAGTAGGGCGGGCCAGCGCAGACGCAGCGCATTTTCCGCTATACTCTGCGCTTGACCGTTCTTGACGGTCCAGAATTGCACAACGCGCCGATTTGCTGACTCGATTGCGGGCGCGCGAACCAGCGGATGGAGTTCATCCATCCCGGTTCACTATAAATGCGGCTAAAGAGGTCGTCAGCCGCGCACACGCTCCTTCCGCGCCATCGCCGACACCATTTAGCCGCCCCATGTCAGAAGGCGGAATGAATGGAATCGATCGGGATCGTCGCTCCACAAACAATGCATTTCTCCGAGCCGCTGCGCCTGCAGAACGGCAGCTCGCTCGCGAACTACGACCTCGTCGTCGAAACGTACGGCACGCTCAACGCCGCGCGCAGCAACGCCGTGCTCGTGTGCCACGCGCTCAACGCGTCGCATCACGTGGCGGGCGTCTATGCGGATGATCCGAAGAACGTCGGCTGGTGGGACAACATGGTCGGCCCCGGCAAGCCGCTCGACACCGACCGCTTCTTCGTGATCGGCGTGAACAACCTCGGTTCGTGCTTCGGCTCGACCGGCCCGATGAGCATCGATCCGTCGACGGGCCGTCCGTACGGCGCGAGCTTCCCCGTCGTGACGGTCGAAGACTGGGTGAACGCGCAGGCGCTCGTCGCCGACACGTTCGGCATCGAGAAATTCGCAGCCGTGATGGGCGGCAGTCTCGGCGGCATGCAGGCGCTCGCGTGGAGCATGATGTATCCCGAGCGGCTCGCGCATTGCATCGTCGTTGCATCGACGCCGAAGCTCTCGGCGCAGAACATCGCGTTCAACGAAGTGGCGCGCTCGTCGATCCTGTCGGACCCGGACTTTCACGGCGGCAACTACTACGCGCACGGCGTGAAGCCGAAGCGCGGCTTGCGTGTCGCGCGGATGATCGGCCACATCACGTATCTGTCCGACGACGACATGGCCGCGAAGTTCGGCCGCGCGCTGCGTCGCGCGGAAGGCGCGGAAGACGTCTACAACTTCAACTTCGACGTCGAGTTCGAAGTGGAATCGTATCTGCGCTACCAGGGCGACAAGTTCGCCGACTACTTCGACGCGAACACGTATCTGCTGATTACCCGCGCGCTCGATTACTTCGATCCCGCCAAGGCGTATGACGGCGATCTCACGGCGGCACTCGCGCATACGAAGGCGAAGTATCTGATCGCGAGCTTCACGACCGACTGGCGTTTCGCGCCCGCGCGCTCGCGCGAGCTGGTAAAGGCGCTACTCGATCACAAGCGCCAGGTCACGTACGGCGAAATCGATGCACCGCATGGTCACGACGCCTTTCTCCTCGACGACGCGCGCTATCACAACCTGATGCGCGCCTACTACGAACGCATTGCTGCAGAGGTCAACGCATGAACCAGCGCGCTCTCGATTATCTTGCGACGCGGCCGGATTTCCGCGCGATCGCCCGCTGGGTCGAGCCACGCGGAACGGTGCTCGATCTCGGCTGCGGCGACGGCTCGCTGCTGTCGCTGCTGATGGAAGAACTCGAAGTGACGGGCTACGGCATCGAGATCAACGACGCCGGCGTCCTCGCTTCGACGAAGAACGGCATCAACGTGATCCAGCAAAATCTGGAAGACGGCTTGCGCCTGTTCGAAGACGGCAGCTTCGATTTTGCGATCCTTTCTCAAACGCTGCAGACCATCCACCAGACGGCCGCGATCCTGCGCGAGACGGTGCGCGTCGGCAAGGAATGCATCGTTTCGTTCCCAAATTTCGGATTCTGGACGCACCGGCTGTCCGTTTTGCAGGGACGCATGCCGGTGTCGAAGTCGCTGCCTTATCAGTGGCACAACACGCCGAACGTGCGCGTGCTGACCATCAAGGATTTCGAGGCGCTCGCGCCGGAAGTCGGCATCGAAATTCTCGATCGAGTCGTGCTGCATGGCGGCCAGCAGGTGCGATGGGGCGTGAACTGGCGTGGTAGTCTTGCGGTCTATCGCGTCAAGAAAAGCTAACGTCACTCATCTCATGTCGAACCCGCCACACGAGGCGCCTGCACTAACCGCTCACGAAGAACATCCCGGCTGGCGCGCGTTTCTCAACGCGCGCATGCTGATCTGCGTCTTCCTCGGCTTCACGTCGGGGTTGCCGCTGTTCACCCTCGTCTATCTCGTCCAGGCCTGGCTACGCTCAGAAGGCGTGAACCTGAAGGAAATCGGCCTGTTTGCGCTGATCCAGTTTCCCTATACGTGGAAATTCCTCTGGGCTCCGCTGATGGACCGTTACGTGCCGCGTCTGCCGGGCTGGCGGCCGGGGCGCCGGCGCGGATGGATGCTCTTCACGCAGATTCTGGTTGCCGGCGCGATCGCGTCGCTTGGCATCGTCTCGCCGCGTGATTCGATCTGGACGGTTGCAGCATTGACCGCGCTCGTCGCGTTCTTCGGCGCAAGCTCGGATATCGTGATCGACGCGTATCGGCGAGAACTGCTGCATGACACCGAGCAGGGCCTCGGCAATGCCGTGCACGTGAACGCGTACAAGATCGCGGCGCTCGTGCCCGGTTCGCTCGCGCTGATTCTCTCGGACCATCTGCCATGGGCGACCGTGTTCATCGTGACGGCCGCGTTCATGCTGCCGGGCATGGTGATGACGCTCGTCGTGCGCGAGCCCGAAGTACACGGCACGCCGCCGAAGAACCTGCGCGAAGCGATCGTCGAGCCCTTCCGTGAATTCATTCTGCGCGACGGCTGGCGCGGCGCGCTGTTCGTGCTCGGCTTCATCTTCCTGTACAAGCTCGGCGATACGATGGCGACCACGCTGTCCACGTCGTTCTTTCTCGACATCGGCTTTTCGCGCACGCAGATCGGCGTGATCGCGAAGACGACGGCGTTCGGCGCGAGTCTGGCGGGCGGCATCATCGGCGGCATTGCGCTGATGCGCATCGGCATCGGTCGCGGCTTGTGGATCTTCGGCATCCTGCAGATGGTGTCGACGCTCGGCTTCGCATGGCTCGCGCATGTCGGGCCGACGTCGCCGGGACTCACCGTCGTGTACGACATCGCCGTCGCGCTCAGCACGGGCACGACGAAACTGCTGTCGTTGCTCGGCATCGGCTGGACGGTGCAGCTCGATCCGATGTCCGTGGCGCTCGCGCTCGTGTATGGCTTCGAGACATTCACAACAGGTCTCACGCTCGCCGCCTTCACCGCGTATATCGCGAGCACGACCGACCCGCGCTATACGGCGACGCAGTTCGCGCTCTTCACGTCGCTGGCTTCCGTGCCGCGCACGCTGGCGTCGGCGGCAAGCGGCTTCGCGGTCGCGCAGATCGGCTGGTTCAACTACTTCTTGGTCTGCACGGCGCTTGCTATACCGGGCATGCTACTGTTGTTCCGGATCGCCCCTTGGAGAAAGCAGTCGTGATGGTGTTTGCGTCGCGGCGCGCCGTCATGGGTCCGACTTCGCGCGCCGCTTTCCGTCGATCGCCTGCATATCGCATGCGCGGGGGTACCCGTGCGCTGCATCTGGCCGTTCTCGCTGCCTGCGCGGTGTTCGGCGTGACGTCGCCGTGGCGGGCGTACGCGACCGAATCGACGTCGAACGTCAGCGCGCCGCCCGCTGCGAACGCGCCTGCTGCACCATCGGCACCTTCCGTACCATCGGCGCCAAAGTCAGAAGCGCCGTCCGCCACGTCCGGCGCATCCGCGCCGTCGAACGCAGGCTCAGCGACACCGCCAACGCCCGTGACTGCTCGCACGCCGGCACCCACGCCCCCGCCGCCATCGCCTTTCATGCCTAACCAGCAATTGCGCTATGGCGGCTACGCGGTATTCCGCAATCTGATTCCGTCGCCGATGCTCGAAGCGCAATCGGCGGAGGAATTCGATCAGATCGCGCGCGGCGCCGAGCATATGAGCCGGCTCTATCCGTCATCGGACGCGCACGTGAAGCGCGTGCAGGCGATCGTCGACAAGCTGGTTCCGTATTCGCTGAAATGGAACGACCGCGCGAAGAACTGGAAGTGGGATATCGCGGTACTGCGTTCGCCGGACATTCGTGTGTACTGTCTGCCAGGCGGCAAGATCGTCGTGTATGGCGGCATGCTCGACAAGGTCAAGCCCAACGACAACGAACTTGGCATGCTGCTCGGCCATGAAATCGCTCACGCCCTGCGTGAGCACGCGCGCGAGCGTCTCGGCGAACAGCAGGCCGCGCAACTCGGATCGGGGACGATTCCGCAACTCTTCGGTCTCGCCGATCTCGGCGAAGCGCCGCTGGGCATCGGCACGCAGTTGCTGGAAATGAAGTACGAACGCGCGGATGAGACGGAAGCCGATGTGATCGGCAGCGACATTGCATCGCGCGCCGGTTACGATCCGCGCGCGGCGATCACGCTATGGGACAAGCTCGCCGTCGCGACGCGCAACAACCGCGATCAGGGCTTCATCTACGTGCACCCGTATAACGCGGCACGTCGCGCGGACATCATGAAGCGGCTGGCCGACATGCTGCCGCTGTACGCGAAAGCTGTCGGCAAAAGCGTCGATGCGTTGCCCGACTATGCGGGCATCGGCCGCCCGCGTCGTACGACCGCGAACGACTGACGCCGCTTTCGTTTATTTCTTCGCGATCTTGTGCGCGTAGTCGACGGTCACGGGCGCGTGATCGCTGAACTTGATATCGCGGAACACATCGACGCGTTTCGCCGTCGCCGCAATGCCCGGCGTCGCGATCTGATAATCGATACGCCACCCCACGTTCTTCGCATACGCCTGGCCGCGATTGCTCCACCACGTGTATTGCTCGGGCCGCTGATCGAGCGTGCGGAACACGTCCACGTAGCCGACATCGTCGAACAGCGTCGTCAGCCACGCGCGTTCTTCCGGCAGGCAGCCCGAGTTCTTCTGGTTGCCCTTCCAGTTCTTGATGTCGATTTCCTTGTGCACGATGTTCACGTCGCCGCACACGATCACTTCGCGCTCTTTCGACAACTCAGTGAGATGCGGCATGAACTCGTCCATGAAGCGGTACTTCGCCTGCTGACGCTCGTCGCCGCTCGAACCCGACGGCACATACACCGAAATCACCGACAGATTGCCGAAGCGCGCTTCCACGTAGCGGCCTTCGGGATCGAACTCTTCGCTGCCGAAGCCGATCACGACTTCATCCGGCTCGTGACGCGTATAGAGACCGGCGCCGCTGTAACCCTTCTTCACCGCATGCTGGAAATAGCCGGTGAAACCGTGAGGCGCGAGGAATTCAGGCGTCATGTCGTCCTGCGAGCACTTGATTTCCTGCACGCACACGACGTCGGCCTTCTGCTCGCCGAACCACTCGAAAAAACCTTTCTTGGCCGCCGAACGGATGCCGTTCAGGTTGGCGGTGATCACACGCAACATGTTTTTTATATGGACGCCTCCCGTTTGCCAAGAGATTGTGTGTGCTGGTGGACAGGAAGGCTGCGGTTTTATATCCGGCCTTGTTGCAGGTCGAACCCGCTGGCCTCGATGGAATCCGCTGACCCACGCCTCATTTCCTTAACGGGCTTTTTAGCCCAGAAAAACATTCAGGTTTCGGGAGTCACGGTCTGACCTGTTTGCCATCACACTCAATTACCTTGCGCAACCTTTTGACGTGCCCATCCTTTGCAAAACTGGTTTATCGGAATCGCCTCACCGATTACATCGGCTTGACGCTCACATAATTTCCCTCATACGTTCGATCGTGCGCAAGTAGCGCCCAGATCGTTCGTGCCATCTTGTTCGCCAGCGCGACCGTCACAACGTTCTGCGGCCGGCGCTTGCTGATCTGCTCAACCCACGGACCCGGCTCTTTCACGTGTGCCAGCACCGCCCGGGCACCGTGTATCAGCAGCGTGCGCAGATACGTATCCCCTCTCTTGCTGATCCCGAGTAGCCGTACCTTGCCACCGGTGCCGACCTGGCCTGGCACCAGCCCGAGCCAGGCCGCAAATTCCCGCCCGGATTTGAACACCTTCGGATCCCCCATCGTCGCCACAGCCGCTGTCGCGGTCAGCAGACCGACGCCTGGAATCTCGGCAATCTTCCTGCAGGCCTTGTCTTCCTTCATCCACTCCGACAGCCGGCGCTCGATTTCCTTGATCTGCCCATCCAGCTCACCGATCCGACTCCACTGCTCGCGAAGCGTATTCACTAGCGCCGCAGGCAATCGCTCGCTCAACCGCGCCAGCACATCTGTCATCGCCCTGTTCAGTGCTGCCCGGCCCACTGCCATCACCTCGCCGTACTCCACCAGTAGTCCGCGCAGACCATTGCTCTGCATCGTTCGAAACTTGATCAGTTGCTGCCGCATCCGGTGCAGTGCCAGCACGGCCTGCTGTGCTTCGCTCTTCACCGCTACCGACTTCACACTCGACTGCTGTACTGCGGTCCAGATCGCCCGCGCATCTGCGACGTCGTTCTTGTTGCCGCTAACGAACGCCTTCACCGCCTTGCCCGGCATCAGCCGCACCTGATGCCCCATCTCGATCAACCGACGTGCCCAATGCTGCGCACCACCACAAGCCTCCATTCCTATGAGGCAGGGCGAGCGATTCGCGAAATGCTCGAGGAACCCAGCTCGCTTGACCTGCTTGCTGATGATCTCGCCGGTTTCCGGCTCGACCCAGTGCAGCTGAAACACTCGCTTTGCAACATCAACACCGACTGCGGTAAGCTTCATTCGGGGTTCTCCTTCCTCAAGTGGTTTGTTTCGCAACTTCCACTTTGGCACATCTGATGCCGTCGGCTGTGAGAACCCCCTTCATCCCTGGTTACTCCCCCAATCTGCACCTACTGTCAGCCCTTGCGGGGGGAGGCGTCCATTCCATTTCCTTCGTTATGTTTTCGTCTATTCGACAAGGTGAAGATCATTCGACTATCACGCCCTTCAGCGATTCTTTCGCTGGCGGGAATTCGAGCTTCAGCGACTCGAACGCGCGCAGCAGCAATTCACCGACCATCACGTTGCGATGCGTCTTCGAGTCCGCGGGAATCACGTACCACGGCGCGTAATCCGTCGACGTCGCTGCGAGCGCTTCTTCGTATGCGTCCTGATACTTGTCCCACAGCTTGCGCGCGTCGAGATCGGAGACGTCGAATTTCCAGTGCTTGGTCGGATCGTCGATGCGTGCCTGCAAACGCTCGCGCTGCTCGTCCTTCGAAATGTGCAGCATGCATTTGATGATCGTCGTGCCGTTTTCCGCAAGCATCAGCTCGAAATCGCGAATGTGCCGGTAGCGGCGCAGGCGCGCATCTTTGTCCATCGAACCGAGCACGACAGGCACGAGCACGTCTTCGTAATGGCTGCGGTTGAAGATCGTCAGTTCGCCGGCGGCGGGCGCCTGCGAATGGACGCGCCACAGGAAGTCGTGCGCAAGCTCGGTGAGCGTGGGCGCCTTGAACGGCACGATGCGCAGACCGAGCGGATCGACTTCATGAAACACCGCGCGGATCGTGCCGTCCTTGCCGCTCGTGTCCATGCCTTGCAGCACGAGCAGAACACGCTGCACACGCTGCGCGTGCAGGCGCTCCTGCTGCGCATCCAGCGCCGCGCCGATCTCGGCAAGCCGTTCGCGGTCGGTATCTTTCGATCCCGTCGAAAACGGCTTCGAGGACGGATCGATGCTGGGGAGTGAAAACTTCGACTTTTCGTTCCCGTCGAAAAAGGGCACACGATATTCGTCGAGATCGTTCTTCTTAGCCATCGTTGTTCCTCCTGTGCGCCGGGCAGTCACGTCGAATGAAAAAGCAAACGGGCCGTTGCGCGACTTTCGATGCGACAACAGCCCGTCATGGTCTCGCATGCGACATGCCACACGCGAAAGCCCGTACCACTACGACACTCAGCCCAGCTTCTTCTTCAACAGCTCGTTGACCTGCTGCGGATTCGCCTTGCCCTTGGTCGCCTTCATCGCCTGGCCGATCAGCGCGTTGAACGCCTTTTCCTTGCCCGCACGGAATTCCTCGACCGACTTCTGGTTCGCGGCGAGCACTTCGTCGATGATCGCTTCGAGCGCGCCCGTATCCGAAATCTGCTTGAGACCCTTCGCTTCGATGATGCGGTCGGCCGCGGTGTCATCCGTGGCTTTCTCTTCCCAAATCGCGAGGAAGATTTCCTTCGCGATCTTGTTCGAGATCGTGCCGTCGGCGATGCGCTGCAGAACGAGCGCGAGTTGCGCAGCCGACACCGGGCTGTTAGCGATGTCGAGGTCTTCGCGGTTGAGTTGCGACGACACTTCGCCCATCAGCCAGTTCGCCGCGACCTTCGCCTGCGCTGCGCCGACCTTCACGACAACCGCTTCATAGTACGCGGCCATCGCCTTGCTCGACGTGACGACGCCTGCATCGTACGGCGTGAGACCGTATTGCTCGACAAAACGCGTCTGCATCGCTGCCGGCAGTTCCGGCAGTTCACTCCTCACGCGCTCGACCCACGACGACTCGATCACGAGCGGCATCAGATCGGGATCGGGGAAATAGCGGTAATCGTGCGCGTCTTCCTTGCTGCGCATCGAACGCGTTTCGCGCTTGTCCGGATCGTACAGGCGCGTTTCCTGCACCACCGTGCCGCCGTCTTCGATCAGTTCGATCTGACGGCGCACTTCGTACTGGATCGCTTCTTCGAGGAAGCGGAACGAGTTCAGGTTCTTGATCTCGGCGCGCGTGCCGAATTCCTTCTGGCCGACCGGCCGCACCGACACGTTCGCGTCGCAGCGGAACGAGCCTTCCTGCATGTTGCCGTCGCAAATGCCCAGCCACACGACGAGACCATGCAACGCCTTCGCATACGCGACTGCTTCGGCGGCGCTGCGCATTTCCGGCTCGGTGACGATTTCGAGCAGCGGCGTGCCCGCGCGATTCAGGTCGATGCCCGTCATGCCCGCGAAGTCTTCGTGCAGCGACTTGCCCGCATCTTCTTCGAGGTGGGCGCGCGTCAGGTTCACCGTCTTTTCGTACGCTTCCTTGCCGGCCTTTTCGTTGGCCGGCACCTGAATGGTGATCTGGCCGCCCTGCACGACGGGGATTTCGTACTGGCTGATCTGATAGCCCTTCGGCAGATCAGGGTAGAAATAATTCTTGCGCGCGAAGATGCTGCGCGGCGCGATCGTCGCGTCGATGGCGAGACCGAACTTTATCGCGCGCTCGACAGCGCCCCGGTTCATCACGGGCAGCACGCCCGGCAATGCCAGATCGACGGCGCAGGCCTGCGTGTTCGGCGCGGCGCCGAACTGCGTGGCCGCGCCCGAGAAAATCTTCGAGACCGTCGACAGTTGCGCGTGGGTCTCGAGACCGATAACGACTTCCCATTGTGTTGCCATGCTTAAACTCCCGCCGGCGCCTTGCGATGCCAGTCCGTGACGCGCTGGAACGCGTCCGCCACTTGCAGCATGCGTGCTTCGTTGAAATAGTTGCCGATGATCTGCAAGCCGACCGGGCGCTGCGCATTCGCGCCCGCGCCGAAGCCGCACGGCACGCTCATGCCCGGCAAACCGGCGAGGCTCACCGACAGCGTGTAGATATCCGCGAGATACATCTGCACGGGATCGTCGCCCTTCGCGCCAAGATCCCAGGCGACGGACGGCGCTACCGGTCCCATGATCACGTCGCACTGCTTGAACGCTTCCTGGAAATCCTGCGCGATGATGCGGCGGATCTTCTGCGCCTGCAGGTAGTACGCGTCGTAGTAACCGTGCGACAGCACGTACGCGCCGACCAGAATGCGGCGCTTCACCTCGGGGCCAAAGCCTTCGGCGCGCGACTTCTTGTACATGTCGAGCAGATCGCGATACTCGGCCGCGCGATGGCCGTAACGCACGCCATCGAAACGCGACAGGTTCGACGACGCTTCCGCCGGGGCGATCACGTAGTACACGGGAATCGACAGTTCCGTCTTCGGCAGCGACACTTCGACGAGCGTCGCGCCGAGCGCTTCGTATTGCTTCAACGCGGCATCGATCGATGCACGCACGTCGTCGGCGAGGCCCGCGCCGAAGTATTCCTTCGGCAAGCCGATGCGCAGGCCCGCGAGCGGCTTGTCCGCGGCGTTGCCTGTGCCCGACCATGTCTGGCCGAGATAGCGCGTGTAGTTTTCGTGATCGTGCGTGAGGCTCGTCGAGTCGCGCTCGTCGAAGCCGCCCATTGCGTTGAGCAGCAGCGCGCAGTCGGCGGCCGTCTGCGCCAGCGGACCGCCCTGATCGAGCGACGACGCAAACGCGATCATCCCGTAACGCGACACGCGGCCATACGTCGGCTTGATGCCCGTGATGCCCGTGAACGACGCCGGCTGGCGGATCGAGCCGCCCGTGTCCGTGCCCGTCGCGGCGGGCGCGAGGCGTGCGGCGACAGCCGCCGCCGAACCACCCGACGAGCCGCCCGGCACGGCCTTGCGATCCCACGGGTTCTGCACCGGGCCGAAGTACGAGTTCTCGTTCGACGAACCCATCGCGAACTCGTCCATATTGGTCTTGCCAACGCACACCATGCCCGCGCGCGCGATACGCTCGACGACCGTTGCATCGAACGGGCTCGTATAGTTTTCGAGCATCTTCGAGCCGGCCGTGGAGCGCCAGTTGCGCGTGACGAACACGTCCTTGTGCGCGATGGGCAGGCCCGTCAGCGGACCGGCGTTGCCGGCGGCGATCAGCGCGTCGGCGGCTTGCGCCTGCGCGAGCGTCAGTTGCGCGTCGACGTGAACGAAGGCGTTCAGCGCCTTGTGATCGTCGATGCGTTTCAGATACGTCTGCGCCAGTTCGACCGCGGAGCATTGCTTCGCGTCGAGCGCGGCGCGCAGTTCGGTCAAGCTTTTTTCATGCATTGCGTTTTTCCTGGAAAGCGCGACGGCGCGCTGCGCCGCCGTGAAGGCTTCCGGCCGCCCGCCGGCGGGCCGGGCCGAACAGTGCGGGTTGTGCTGCGGGCCGACATTCGCACGCGTGACACACAACCCTGTGCTAAATCAGTGAAGCGGCGCTTACTCGATGACCTTCGGCACCAGATACAAGCCGTCCTGCACAGCGGGCGCCGGACGCTGGTAATCATCGCGATTCACGTTTTCGGTCACGGCGTCGTTGCGCAGACGCAGCGCCACGTCTTCGATCTGCTCGATGGGATGCGCGAGCGGCGCGATGCCCGTTGTATCCACCGCCTGCATCTGTTCGACGAGGCCAAAGAAATCGTTGAGCTGGGTCAGCGTGTGCTCGGCGTCGGCATCGGGCAATTCGAGCCGTGCGAGGTGGGCGATGCGTTTCACATCGGTCAGAGTCAGGGCCATGCAGTCACCGGAAAAGTGGCAGTCTGCCGCAACGATGAAAAAACGATGCTGCGACAGCGGGTTAGGTCATTGGAGCAGGCCCTCGAAATTGGGGCCGGCGACGGCAAAAAGTGCCATTCGTTTCCTTTAAATCAAGCAAAATTATAAGGTATCATTACGCGTTCGACCCAAACCCGGACCGTCTTACCAAGGCCTTTCTGACATTTTCGGAGATCGCTGAACGACAGTTCGGCTACCTTGCGATAGCCTCCGGTACGTTCCCTCGCAGTTTCATGCTTCTTACGGCGCACTTGGCCGGACATGAGGCTGCTAATTTTTTTCCGCTGCCGCCCTACGCTTTCAATGCGAGGGCCGGCCCCCAGCGAGACAGGATTTTGCATGTTCGGTTTTTTGCGCAGCTATTTCTCCAACGATCTGGCCATTGACCTCGGCACGGCCAACACGCTTATCTACATGCGTGGCAAAGGTATCGTTCTCGACGAGCCGTCCGTCGTTTCGATTCGCCAGGAAGGCGGCCCGAATGGCAAGAAGACCATTCAGGCAGTCGGCAAGGAAGCAAAGCAGATGCTCGGCAAGGTGCCGGGCAACATCGAGGCGATCCGCCCGATGAAGGACGGCGTGATCGCCGACTTCACCGTGACCGAACAGATGATCAAGCAGTTCATCAAGACGGCTCACGAATCGCGCATGTTCTCGCCGTCGCCGCGCATCATCATCTGCGTGCCGTGCGGTTCGACCCAGGTCGAGCGCCGTGCCATCAAGGAAGCGGCACACGGCGCGGGCGCATCGCAGGTCTATCTGATCGAAGAGCCGATGGCAGCAGCAATCGGCGCGGGTCTGCCGGTTTCGGAAGCAACGGGCTCGATGGTCGTCGATATCGGCGGCGGCACGACGGAAGTCGGCGTGATCTCGCTGGGCGGCATCGTGTACAAGGGTTCGGTGCGTGTCGGCGGCGACAAGTTTGACGAAGCGATCGTCAACTACATCCGCCGCAACTACGGCATGCTGATCGGCGAACAGACGGCCGAAGCCATCAAGAAGGAAATCGGCTCTGCGTTCCCGGGCTCGGAAGTCAAGGAAATGGAAGTGAAGGGCCGTAACCTGTCGGAAGGCATTCCACGCAGCTTCACCATTTCGAGCAATGAAATTCTCGAAGCATTGACCGATCCGCTGAACCAGATCGTGTCGTCGGTGAAGATCGCGCTGGAACAGACGCCGCCGGAACTCGGCGCCGACATCGCCGAGCGCGGCATGATGCTGACGGGCGGTGGCGCACTGCTGCGCGACCTCGACCGCCTGCTGGCGGAAGAAACGGGCCTGCCCGTGCTGGTCGCCGAAGATCCGCTGACGTGCGTCGTGCGTGGCTCGGGCATGGCGCTCGAACGCATGGACAAGCTCGGCAGCATCTTCTCGTACGAGTAAGGTTGCCAGTCTCCATGTCTGCAGCGCGCACTGAAAGGCTGGCTCCGCCAGCCTTTGTGCGTTGGGCGCGCGCCTAGCGCGCCGCCGTTTCACCCAACCGCTCACGCTCCCGGCGACCATGGAATACAGTCCGCCGCCCCTATTCAAGCAAGGCCCCTCGGCTCTCGCACGACTTATCTTCTTCGTGCTGGTAGCGCTCGCCCTGCTCATTTCCGACGCGCGTTTCCGCACGCTCGAGATCGTTCGCGGCGTGCTCGGCGCGGGCTTGTATCCGTTGCAGCGCGCGGCGCTGGTGCCGCGCGACATCTTCATGGGTGCCGCCGATCTCGCCGTCACCAGCGCGTCGCTGCGCGGCGAGAACGACAAGTTGCGCACACGCAATCTGCAGTTGTCGCAGCAGGCCAACCAGGCGGCCCAGCTCGACGCGGAAAACGCGCATCTGCGTAATCTGCTGCAACTGTCGCAACGGATGACAACGCAGTCGATCCCCGCCGAAATCCAGTACGACACGCGCGATCCGTTCACGCAAAAGGTCGTGATCGGCCGCGGATCGCAGCAAGGCATCAGGGACGGTTCGCCCGTCGTCAACGAAGACGGCGTGATCGGCCAGGTGACCCGCGTGTTCCCGATGCAGTCTGAAGTGACGCTCCTCACCGACAAAGACCAGGCCGTCCCCGTGCAGATCGTCCGCACGGGTCTGCGCAGCGTGATCTATGGCACGCCGAAGGGCGACGCGCTCGACCTGCGTTTCGTGCCGATCAGCGCCGATGTGCTGGCCGGCGACGAACTCGTGACGAGCGGTCTCGACGGCATCTATCCGCCGGGGCTGCCTGTCGCGAAGGTGGTGCGCGTCGATAAACAGGCGGACACGGCGTTCGCGCGCGTGATCTGCCAGCCCATCGCGCCTGTGCGCGGTGCTCGCGATCTGCTTGTTCTACACTACGAGAACAACGTGCCGCCGCGCCCCGCCGACGAACCCGATCCCGCCGCAGCCGCGAAGGAAGCGAAAAAGAAGAACGCGAAAACGCAGGACAAGGGCAAGCCAGGCGAAAAGGACGTGAAGTCTGCTCCGACAGCCGCCGCGTCGGCGCCTGCAGCAGCCGCGGCTGCTGCAAAACCGGCTGCGCCGGCTGCCGCATCGTCGGCCAAGCCTGCCGGCAAGGCATCGACCGAAAAGAAGCCGGCCACTGAAAAGGGCGCGAAGCCTCAAGCCGCTCAAGGGGCAAATCAGGGGGCCAAGCAATGAATCGCCCGCAGTACATCCTGCAGCCCGTCAATCCTTATTTCATCGCGTTCAGCCTGGCCGCCGCTTTCCTGCTGAACATGATGCCGTGGGGCCGTCTGGTCGGCGTGCCCGATTTCGTCGCGCTCGTGCTGCTGTTCTGGAACGTGCATCAACCGCGGAAGGTCGGTATGGGCATCGCGTTCATGCTCGGTCTGTTGATGGACGTGCACAACGCCAGCCTGCTCGGTGAACACGCGCTCGCCTACACGCTGCTGTCGTACGGCGCGATCACGATCCACCGCCGCGTGCTTTGGATGTCGATCGGCGTGCAGGTTTTCGCTGTGATGCCGCTGCTCGTCGTCGCGCAACTCGTGCCGTTCGTGATCCGCCTGCTGACGGGCGCGTCGTTTCCGGGCTGGGGTTATCTGATCGACGGGTTCGTCGAAGCGGCGCTCTGGCCCATTGCGAGCATTCTGCTTTTGATGCCGCAGCGCCGTCCGGCCGATCCGGACGATACGCGGCCAATCTAATCGCCCGCGCCGCCCGTCCGCTCATGAACGCGCCAAGCTTTCGCCGCCTTCACGAGCGTTCGACGACGCAATGCGCTGCGCAACCGGACGACGCAGCGCAGAACCCGGCAGCGCACCGGCGCCTCGCCGCCGAATTGAATCAAACCGCATAACCGGCAGTTCCTGCCCAACCGCATGACCGAATTCAAGGACACCCAGCAGCAGCTCACGAAATTCCGCCTGCGCGTCGCGGCGGCGGGGCTGTTCGTGTTCGTCTGCTTCGGGCTGATCGTGTTCCGCTTCCTGTTCCTGCAGGTCTGGCACTACAGCAAATACTCGCTGCAAGCCGACGAAAACCGCATCTCGGTCGCGCCGATCGTGCCGAACCGCGGCATCATCACCGACCGCAACGGCGTCGTGCTCGCCAAGAACTACTCGGCCTACACGCTCGAACTCACGCCGTCGAAGCTGAACGACACGCTCGACAACGTGATCGACAATCTCGCGACCGTCATCAGTATCGACGCACGTGACCGCCGGCGCTTCCGCAAGCTGCAGGAAGACTCGAAGAACTTCGAGAGCCTGCCGATCCGCACTCGCCTGACCGACGACGAAGTCGCGCGCTTCACCGCGCAGCGTTTCCGCTTCCCTGGCGTCGAAGTGCGCGCCCGCCTGTTCCGCCAATATCCGCTCGGACCGACGGCGGCGCATGTGATCGGCTATATCGGGCGCATTTCGCAGCGCGACCAGGACAAGATCGACGACGCCAGCGATCAGAACGACAGCGATCCCGAGCACTACGATGCGCGCCTCGATGCGAACAACTACAAGGGCACCGACTACATCGGCAAGATCGGAGTCGAGCAGAGCTACGAGACGGAGCTGCACGGGCTGACAGGCTTCGAAGAAGTCGAAGTGACGGCGGGCGGCCGGCCCGTGCGCACGCTGTCGCGTACGCAGGCGACGCCGGGCAATAACCTCGTGCTGTCGCTCGATATCGGCTTGCAGCAGGTCGCCGAGCAGGCGTTCGCTGGCCGCCGCGGCGCGCTCGTCGCGATCGAACCATCGACAGGCGACGTGCTCGCGTTCGTGTCCGCACCGAGCTTCGATCCGAATTCGTTTGTCGACGGCATCGATCAGCAGACCTGGGACGAACTGAACAACTCGCCCGATCACCCGCTGCTGAACCGTCCGCTGCATGGCACGTATCCGCCCGGCTCGACGTACAAGCCGTTCATGGCGCTCGCAGCACTGACGCTGCATAAGCGCACGCCGCAGTGGGGCTTCCAGGATCCGGGCTCGTACACGTTCGGCGGCCACACGTTCCGCAACGACGTGCCGCAGGGTCAGGGCTGGATCGACATGAACCGCGCGATCATGGTGTCGAACGACACCTACTTCTACATGCTCGCGCACGATCTCGGCGTCAATGCGATCGCCGGCTTTATGAAGCCGTGGGGCTTCGGCCAGATAACGGGCATCGACATCGTCGGCGAAGCGCGCGGCATCCTGCCTTCGACGGACTGGAAGCGCAAGGCGTATCGCAAGCCGGAACAGCAGCGCTGGTACGAAGGCGAGACGATCAGCCTCGGCATCGGCCAGGGCTACAACTCGTACACGATTCTTCAACTCGCGCATGCGACGGCGACGCTCGCGAACAACGGCACGGTGATGAAGCCGCACCTTGTGAAGGAGATCGAGAATCCGATCACCCGGGCACTGCGCGCTACCGTGCCGAAGGACGACGGACGCATCGACGTGAAGCAGTCCGATATCGACGTGGTGAAGCGTGGCATGGAAAACGTGACGATGAACCCGTCGGGCACTGCGTATCAGGTGTTCCGCAATGCCGCGTATGTCTCGGCGGGCAAGACGGGGACGGCGCAGGTGTTCTCGCTGCAAGGCGCGAAGTACCACGGCCACGCGCTCGCTGAACATCTGCGCGACCACGCGCTGTTCATCGCGTTCGCCCCTGCCGACAATCCGAAAATCGCGGTCGCGCTGATCGTCGAAAACGGCGGCTGGGGTGCGCAAGCGGCGGGCCCGATCGCGCGGCGGGTGCTCGACTATTACCTCGTCGACCGCATGAAACCGGGCGTCGAGCAGGCAGCCGTCGTGGCGGCTGCGTCGGCGACGGAGGAAACGTCGGCGCCCGTCATCGGTAGCGCGCCGGTAGCGCCCACCGGCGACATTCAGCCTGTCGCCGTCGCGGCTGGCTTCAAGCCATTGCCGTTGCCCGCGGGCGCACCGACGCCGCATGCGGCGCCTGCGTCGGATGCTTCTGGCGCCGTCGCGGCGTCGGGCGCAGCCTCGGCTTCGGCGCCTGTCGCTGCGTCAGCCGCAGCGCCGCGAACCGCTTCGGCATCGAAGCCGGCCAAGGCGCCGCGCGTCGCGTCGGCCACAGTCGCGCCGTCGCCCGCTGCATCTGACACGGCAGCAACCACGGCTGCGGCACCCGTCAAGGCGTCCGACGCCCGCAAGTCCCCACGCAAACCCCGTCCGGCCAGCGAATCGCGGCCGGTCGCCGCCGCGCCGTCGCGTAACGAGGAATCGCAGGCCGTGCCGCGCGGTCCCGTTTCCGGCGGCATCGACGAGTAAGGAGAAAGGCATGCAAATCGACAAGCGCGCCTGGCTCGAACGCTTCAAGAAGATGTTCGCGGGCTTCGATCGCCCGCTCGCACTGATCGTGTTTCTGCTGCTGTGCGTCGGCATCGTGACGCTGTACAGCGCGAGCCTCGACGTGCCCGGCCGCGTCGAAGATCAGCTGCGCAACATCATCCTGACATTCGCGCTGATGTGGGTGCTGGCTAATATCCCGCCTACGACGCTGATGCGCTTCGCCGTCCCGCTCTATACATTCGGGGTCGCGTTACTGATTGCCGTGGCGCTATTCGGCCTCACGCGCAAGGGCGCCAAGCGCTGGATCAACGTCGGCGTGGTGATCCAGCCATCGGAGATTCTCAAGATCGCGACGCCGCTGATGCTCGCGTGGTACTACCAGCGCCGCGAAGGCAACATCCGCTGGTGGGATTACATCGTGGGCGTTCTGATTCTTGCGGTGCCCGTCGGGCTGATCGCGAAGCAGCCCGACCTCGGCACGGCCGTGCTCGTGTTCGCAGCGGGCTTCTTCGTCATCTATTTCGCGGGGCTGAGCTTCAAGCTGATCGTCCCAGTGCTGATTGCAGGCGTGATTGCCGTCGGCGCAATCGCGACGTTCCAGGACAAGATCTGTCAGCCCGAAGTGCAATGGCCGCTGATGCATGACTACCAGAAGCACCGCATCTGCACGCTGCTCGATCCGACATCCGACCCGTTGGGCAAAGGCTTCCACACCATTCAGGCCGTCATCGCGATCGGCTCGGGCGGCCCGCTCGGCAAGGGCTGGTTGAAGGGCACGCAGGCGCACCTCGAGTTCATTCCCGAGAAGCACACCGACTTCATCTTCGCGGTGTTCTCCGAGGAGTTCGGACTGGCAGGCGGCATCGTGTTGCTGACGCTCTATATGGCGCTGATCGCGCGCGGGTTGTACATCGCGGCGAACGGCGCGACGCTATTCGGCCGATTACTGGCCGGCTCGCTGACGATGGCGTTCTTCACCTACGCGTTCGTGAACATCGGCATGGTGAGCGGGATTCTTCCCGTGGTCGGCGTGCCGTTGCCGTTCATGAGCTACGGCGGCACCGCGCTGACGACGCTCGGTTTCGCGATCGGGCTCATCATGAGCGTCGCGCGACAGAAGCGTTTGATGCAAAGCTGACCCGACAGCACCAACGACACGGACATGCAAAACAAAACGGCGCCTGAAGTTTTCAGGCGCCGTTTTTCATTGCGGCTTCGCTTCGTGCGATTCGCGTAACTGGGTGCTGAGCTGCTGATACTTGAGCCGCGCCGCCGGGTCGCCCTGCGCGGCCGCTGCGGCGTAATAGGCTCGCGCGACGTTCAGGTTCTGCGTCACGCCATCGCCGCCGCGCTCGTAGAACGAGCCCGTCACGTACTGCGCGGTCATGTCGCCGCCCTCGGCCGCCTTCTTGTACCAGAAGAACGCCTGCTGGTTGTCACGTGCGGTGCCGCGCCCATCGAGAAACTGGTTCGCCAGCGCCAGCTCGGCCTGGATATGCCCTTGCTGCGCAGCCTTCAGAAACCATTGATGCGCTTCCGCAGGATCGCGCCCGACGAATTCGCCATCGTCGTACATCTTGCCGTACACGTATTGCGCGTGCGACATGTTCGCGTCGGCGGCTTTGCGCAGCCACTTCTTGCCTTCTTCGACATTCGCAGGGGCGCCCTCGCCGTTGAGCAGCATCATCGCGTAGTTGAACTCGGCGAGGCGGCTGCCGCGCTGCGCGGCCTTGCGAAACTCGGCGAGCGCGGAGGTGAAATTGCCCGCGTTGTAATCGGCAACGGCCGTTTGCGTTTCCATATCCGACGCGGGTGGCGTCTTGCTCTGCGCCTGTGCCGCCGCGCCCGCCGTCAGAGCGGTCAGCACGATGGCACGGCTTGCAATGCGCATCGCGCGTAACGACAACAGCTTCATGACCGAGCCTCCTGCAGTGCCTGTCGCGTGGTACGCAACAGCCACATCACATCGGCGGCCAGCGCGATGAAGCGAAAGCCTTCCGACCGGTATTGCCGCGCGCTCGCGACGTCCATCGCGAAGATGCCCGTCGCGACACGCGCACGATGCGCGACGTCCAGAATATGCTTCATCGCGTCCTGCACTTCAGGGTGTTTCGAATCGCCGAGATGACCGAGGCTCGCCGCGAGATCCGCCGGTCCGACGAACAGGCAATCGATGCCCTGCGTCGCCGCGATCTGCTCAAGATTTGCGAGCGCGCGTTGCGATTCGATCTGCACGATGTTCGCGATCTGCGCGTTCGCGTTCTGCAGATAATCGCGCCGCATGCCATAAGCCGCAGCGCGCACAGCGCCGGCGACGCCGCGTAGACCATCGGGTGCATCGGCTGTCGCGTATTGCGTCAGGCGCACGGCATGAGCCGCTTCGTCGGCCGTCTCGATGTTCGGAAACATCAGCGTACGCGCGCCCGCATCGAGCACGCGCTTGACGAGCCACGGCTCGACGGCGGGCAGACGCACGACGGGCTCGGTCGGCAGATGCGCCGCAGCAATCGCGCGCAATTGCCCGGTGACGTCGCTGCTGTCGTTGGGCGCGTGCTCCATGTCGATCAGCAGCCAGTCGAAACCGGCGTGCGCGAGCGCTTCCGCAGCGCTATCGCTGCCCAGCGACAGCCATAGGCCGAACAGCGGGTCCGGGTCCTTGAGACGCAGCTTGAGTGGATTCGTGAACGTGCTCATCGCGCGTCTCCGTCGATGTGAGGCGTGGCCGCAATCAGGCTGGAGCAAAAGACGACGCGGCCCGAAAGGCCGACGTCAACAACTAGAAGATGGTGGCGGGCGTCGAGCCCGCAGCGTAGCGCGGTGACCGGCATGTCTCGCTCCGTGTGGTTATCGAAACGATCATACCGTGACAATAACCGGTTTAGTCGCGGACGACGTCGGCCCAGCAATTCGGCGTCTCATACAGACGCACTTTGTGCAGCCGCAGATTGACGCCATAGTGCGCGTCGTAGACGTTCGCGAGAATGTCGAACGCGACGGCGGCGAGGTTTTCGACGGTGGGGATGCGGTCGAGCACGATCGTCTTGTGGCCCGCCATCGATTCGAGAAAGCCGCGCACCTGCGTATCGCCTTCATAGACGAGAAACGCGTGATCCCACTTGTCGACGAGATGTTCGTTCGCGAGCGCTTTCACGTCGGCGAAATCCATCACCATGCCGCGATCCGGCGCGCCTTCCGTTTCGACGAGGTCGCCTAGCAGCGTGATTTCGAGCACGTAGCGATGGCCGTGCAGGTTGCGGCACTGGCTGCGGTGATCGGGAATGCGGTGACCCGCGTCGAATTCGAGTTTTCGTGTAATCGTCAGCACGGCAAATCAGGGAATGTTCAGGTACTTGTGAGTCTGCATCGACAGCCGCCATTGCGGATGACGCTTACACCAGTCGATGGCGAGCTTCGTGTTGATATCGCGCGACGGGCCGTCCATCGGCTGGACGAGAAAATAGTCGAAGTCGAGCTTCGCATAGTCGGCGAGATGCTGGTTTTCTTGCGGCACGACTACTTTCAGTTCGTTGCCCTTGGTCTGCACGAGCGGCGCGTTGGCCTTCGGGCTCACGCAGATCCAGTCGATCGTGTCGAGCACCGGCAGCGAACCGTTCGTTTCGATCGCGATTTCAAAGCCTTGTGCGTGCAATGCATCGACGAGCGGCTGGTCGATCTGCAGCATCGGCTCGCCGCCCGTGCACACCACAAAACGCTGGCCTTCGCCTTCGGGCCACAACGAAGCGATCTTCGCCGCGAGCTCTTCAGGCGTGCGGAATTTGCCGCCGTTCTCGCCGTCGGTGCCGACGAAGTCGGTATCGCAGAACTGGCACACCGCGTCGGCGCGATCTTCTTCGCGGCCCGACCACAGGTTGCATCCGGCGAACCGGCAAAACACGGCCGGACGTCCGGCGTTCGCGCCCTCGCCCTGCAACGTGTAGAAGATTTCCTTGACCGCGTACGTCATGCTGCTTTCTGCCCGATGCTCCGTGAAGCTCTGTTGATGTGCGCTTGTGCCGCGTGCTGTTGCTTGCGACCGCCGTTCAAGCGGGTTCCGTGACCTGTTCGCCGTTCAGATATGCCTCGTAACCGCGCTTGCGCAAACGGCATGCAGGGCACTCGCCACAACCGAAGCCCCACGCATGCAGTTCCGCTCGCTCGCCGAGATAACACGTGTGCGTCTCGACGCGAATCAGCTCGACCAGTTCTTCGCCGCCCAGCTCATGCGCGAGGCGCCACGTGTCGGCCTTGTCGATCCACATCAGCGGCGTCTCCAGCACGAAGCGGCTGTCCATGCCGAGGTTCAGCGCGACTTGCAGCGCTTTCATCGTGTCGTCGCGGCAATCCGGGTAGCCGGAGAAATCCGTCTCGCACATGCCGCCGACCAGCACACGCAATCCGCGCCGATACCCAATGGCCGCCGCGATCGTCATGAACATCAGGTTGCGGCCTGGTACGAATGTATTCGGCAGACCGTTCGACGCTGCGTGGATTTCGATCTCGCGCGTCATCGCGGTATCGCTGATCGAGCCGAGCACTGACAGATCGATCATGTGATCGTCGCCGAGCCGCTCGCCCCACTCGGGGAACGTACGCGCAACTGCGCTGCGAAATCCCTCGCGGCATTCGAGTTCGACGCGATGTCGCTGGCCGTAGTCGAAACCCAGCGTTTCGACCGTTTCATATCGATCCAGCGCCCAGGCGAGACACGTGGCCGAATCCTGGCCACCGGAAAACAGCACGAGCGCGCTACTCTTGGCGTCTTTGCGGGTCACCGTGAAACTCCGTGTAGGTTGATTGCGTGCGCCAGCGGCCGCGCGCGAGCGGCGACTCGCGGCCGGCCTCGCGACCTGTTTGAGACCCTTCGGCGCTGGCCGGCACGGACGTTGGCTCAAGCAGTATAGGCGGCGGCTTTCGCGCGCCAATCTGCTGTGGCTTATACCGCTGATCGTCCGCCAGAGCGTTTCACGCTACACGATGCCTTGGACCTGAAACGAAAAAGGACTTGCGAAGAACACGTGGCAAGTCCTTGATACTGCGGGATTTTATCATGCGCAGCCGAGGCTCGCTCGCGGCCGCTGCACCGCTCATCCCACGCAGCGAACGACATCTTGCCCGCAAATAGGAAAAGCCCCAGGAATCTTGCGATTTCCTGGGGCTGAATCCTGGTGGCCTGGGGCGGAATCGAACCACCGACACGCGGATTTTCAATCCGCTGCTCTACCAACTGAGCTACCGGGCCAACGAAGAAGCGAGAGTATAGCAAGCACTTTTGGCTTTCTCAAGCCCCTCCCGAAAAAAACTTGAACCGCGTTTATTCGCCCTTGTTCTTGCCGAGATCGACGCCCAGCTGCTTGAGCTTGCGATACAGATGCGTCCGCTCGAGCCCCGTCTTTTCAGCAACGCGCGTCATGCTGCCGTTCTCGCGCGCGAGGTGATACTCGAAGTACGCACGCTCGAATGCATCGCGGGCGTCGCGCAGCGGAATGTCGAATGAGATCGACGCCGTCTGCGCGGACAGCATGCCGCCGCTCAGACTGTCCGCCGACATCATCGGCAGCGCAGCCGCCGATGCCACCGCCGAAGCATTCGTCGCTATCGCCGGCTTCGCTGCCATGCCGCCCGCCGCGGGCGCCGCGCTGCCGCGCGCGAGTCCCTGCTCGACGGCCTTCAGCAGCTTCTGCAGCGCGATCGGCTTTTCAAGGAAGTTGAGCGCTCCGATCTTGGTCGCTTCGACCGCCGTATCGATGGTCGCGTGACCCGACATCATGATGACGGGCATCGTGAGTAGCGCTTGCGCGGCCCATTCCTTGAGCAACGTGACGCCATCGGTATCGGGCATCCAGATGTCGAGCAGCACCAGATCGGGTGCCAGGCGTTGCCGGTAGTCGCGCGCCTCCTGCGCGTTCTCCGCGACCTCCACGACATGCCCTTCGTCGCTCAGGATCTCCGAGAGCAATTCCCGGATGCCCATTTCATCATCTACCACCAGGATGGTTGCCATTTAAGCTGCCCTTGTCTGCACTGTTGCTTTTGTCTTTCCCTGCGATGCACCGCCACTGCCGTGCACCGCCTGCGGCCCGCTTCCAGGCGCCGCAGCCTTGTTGTCTGCGAGTTGTAGGAAGAGGATCGAAATTTGCGCGCCTTCGATCACATCGCCCGCCTTCAGGCGGTTGCGAATATCGATTCGTGCACCGTGTTCATCGACGATCTTCTTGACCATGGCGAGCCCAAGACCTGTTCCTTTGGCCTTGGTCGTCACGTAAGGTTCGAACGCGCGCGTGAGGATGCGCGCGGGGAAGCCCGGACCGTTGTCCGACACGGTCAATCGCACCGCGACGCTCACTTTGCCCTCTGCGTCGGGATCGCCATATTCTACTGTCCTCGTCTCGAGCAACACACGCGGTTGCCCGATATCGGCGACAGCGTCCTGTGCGTTCTGCAGCAGGTTATGAATCACCTGACGCAATTGCGTCGCGTCACCTCGTATAACGGGCAAGTCCGCCAATTCGACGACAATCGGCGTCTTGCCTTCTTCGATTCCATACAGCGTCAGCACTTCGCTGACCAGTTCGTTCAATTGCAGATTCGAAAGCACGGCAGGCGGCGTGCGCGCATAGTCGCGGAAATCGTCGACCATCTGCTTCATCGCGGCGACCTGATTCACGATTGTAGTGGCACCGCGTTTCAATACGTCTGCATCCGATGGCGAGAGCTTGTCAGTAAGCTTCATCTGCAAGCGCTCCGCCGAAAGCTGGATCGGCGTAAGAGGATTCTTGATCTCGTGCGCGAGACGCCGCGCGACTTCGCCCCATGCGATCGAACGCTGCGCGGAGATCACGTCGGAGATATCGTCAAACACGACGACGTAACCGGACGTCTCTTCGTCGTCGCTGTCGCTGCCCGCCGCCGACACCAGCCGCGCGCCGCGCACCAACAACGTCAGCGGATCGGCTTCGCCCGGAACCTGCAGCGACATCTGCTGCTGCCAGTGTCCGGTGTCGTCCTGATCGCCGCCACCTGCCGCTTCGAGATCCGCGAACGCCTTGCGCACCATCGCGCCGAATTCGCTCAACACGCTGATGCGATCCAGCGACGAACCGAACAGCGACGCGAACGGTTGACCGAAGATACGCTCCGCGCCGCGATTGGCCGTCGTCAGGCGAAACTGCCGGTCGAACACGAACACGCCCGCTGTCAGGTTCGCAAGAATGCTTTCGAGGTAGGCCTTCGAATGTTCGAGCGCGATGCGGTTCGCTTCGACGGCTGCGCGAGCTTCCGACAGCTGCCGTGTCATCGCGTTGAACGACTGCGTGAGGAAGCCGAGCTCATCGCGCGACTTTATCTCGCGCTTTGGCGTGTAGTCGCCTTCCGTCACTTCCTTCGTGCCCTGCGCGAGCAGGAACAGCGGCCGCGCGAGCTGATTGCCGAGCGCGAGCGCCAGCATCATCGCGATGAAGGTCGCGAGGAACAGCGCGAGCGTCAGCGTGCCGATATACATCTTGCGCAAGCCCGTGCGCCCGATCGCTTTCTCCTGATACTCGCGATACGCGCGCTGCACGGCATCCGCGTTGCGCGCCAATGATTGCGACACGGGCTGCGTGAGTTGCAGGAAGCGCTCGGTCGGCTGCAACTGCGAGGCGTTGGCGTCCGGAATGCGCTGCACGATGCGCAGACGTAATGCGCCCTTCGCGCCGCGCGCCGTCGGATCGCCGTCCACTTCACCTTCGATCGACGCAAAGCCGCGACCACGCGCCTGCTCGATCATGATCGGCGTGGGTAGATCGCTAGGCACCAGCGACGCGTAGTTGCTGGTCGCCTGCGCGACCACGTGCATATCCGGCGTCGGGCCCGACATACTGCGCGACGGCTCGACGATCGTCGCATCCTGCACGCCGAACTGATCGCGCAAACGCAAGAGCGTGAGTGTCGTGCCAGCGGAATCCGCGCTCGCGAGCTGCTCGGCCATCAGGCGGCCTTTGGTTTGCAGATCAGACAGCGACGCGTCGAGCATGCCGCGTCCGAGATTCAGCCCGGAGGTCAACGCCGTTTCGACATTCACGTCGAACCACGACTCGATACTGCGCGACACGAACTGATACGACACGATGTAGATGATGCCACCCGGCACCACGCCGACCAGCGCGAAGAAGAACGCGAGCTTCGCCAGCAGCCGCGTGCCGAACTTGCCCTTGCGTAATCGCGTGACGATGATGACGACGAGCACCGCGACGATCAGCATGAAGATCAGCGCGACGACGACGTTGGCCGCATAGAGCCAGCCGTAGTAGCGATCGAAGAACTCGGTATTCGCGCTCGCGGCTGCGAGCAGCACGAGCAGCAGGACGGCCGTGACGGCCACCGTCGACACCAGCACCCGCAGGACGAGGCTGCCGACACTGGTGGCGCGGCGTACTTTATTTAGCACGTTCGGTCACCGTGAAGGTAAAGCGCTTCCAGTCGGAAGCGAGATTCCAGTCGCGGTTGTTGACCGCGTCGATCTGGAACGGCTTGGGCATCAGTGCGATATCGAGCTGCATGCGCACCGATGCAGTGTACGTTTCTCCCGGATGAACCTGATTGCGATCGATCACATGCCATGACGTGACATGCTTGATAACGGACAGCGCCTCGTTCAGCGAAGCGAAGCCGAGCTGCAAACCGCCTGTCGACACGCGGTACTCGCGCGTGAGCGGCTGGAAAGAAAGCCGAATGCTTTGCGAGACGCTCACCGGCTGTTCGTCGAACCAGTACCAGCGGGGCCGGCTCAGTTCGAAGTCCGTTGTGAAGTAAACCGGTATGCCCTTGTTGACGGCGTCTTCGAGATTGCTGTTTAGCTCGAACTCGAAACGCGCATCGAGGCTCCAGCCGCTGCCGTCGGATTGCAGCGACGCGCGCTGCACGGCGATCGATTCGGCTCGCGCCGGCCCGGCTGCCGTGAGGCAAAGGGCCAGCGCAATCCAGAGCGCGGCCACGAGCCGAAGCGGAAGAAAGCGTTTGATGATCACCGTTTCTGAAAGCGCGCGTAGAAGAATCCGTCGTGGTCTAAGCTCGAACCAGTGCTTTGTCCGGCGCGGGAACCAGCCGATACGTCGGCGGGCGCGCGGGCGACTGCTGGGAGCAGTTGCCCCGGCGCGTCCAATCGTACCGCATCCGCGTGCTGGTTTCCAAACCACTGAGCCTGCAACTCGCCTTCTTCGGGAAAGATCGAGCACGTAACGTACAGCAACTCGCCGCCCGTTTTGACGAGCGGCCACAGCGCTTCGAGAATGCGGCGCTGTTCTTCGACGAGCGCGGGAATGTCCGACGCGCGACGCAGCCAGCGGATATCCGGATGACGGCGCACGATGCCCGAAGCCGAGCACGGCACGTCGGCGAGAATGCGATCGAAGGGCAGATCGGCGGCGTCGTGCCATTGCGCCGGATTGCCCGCATCGCCGACTCGCACATGCGCGTGCAAACCCAAACGCTGCAGGTTTTCGCCGATGCGTCGCGCGCGCGTCGCGTCGCTTTCGAGCGCGATCAGATCGACGTCGGCGAGTTCGAGCAGATGTCCCGTCTTGCCGCCGGGCGCCGCGCATGCATCCAGCACGCGCATGCCGTCGCGCACGCCCAGCCACTGCGCGGCAAGTTGCGCGCCTGCGTCCTGCACCGAGACAACGCCTTCGCTGAAACCGGGAATGCGGTCGACGGGCATCGGCGTGTCGAGACGCACAGCATGGTCGCCTGCCTGAATCGCGGCAATCTGATGCTCGCGCAACGTTTGCAGATAGGCCTCGACAGTGGAGCGGCGCGCGTTCACGCGCAGCGTCAGCGGACCCTGGCTGTTGCCCACGGCAAGCATGTCCTGCCATGTATCGGGCCATGCGTTGCGTACGGCGTCGATCCACCAGACGGGGTAGTTCCAGTGAGCGACGGCGTCGTTCTGTGCATCGGCTAGCAACGCCTCGCGCTCGCGCAAGAAGTTGCGCAGCACTGCGTTGACCAGCCCTTTCGCAAACGCGAACTCGCGCCGCGCGCCAATCGCGTCCACAGCCTGATCGACGACTGTGAACGGCGCATAGGCTGCGTTGCTCTCTTCATCGGTCAGCAATGCGAGCGCGCACGCGAGCACATGCGCGATATGCGGGGGCGGTGCCTTGCGCACGAGTTTCGCGACCAGCCACTCGGCTGTGCCGAGCCGGCGCATGGTCCGGTATGCGATGTCCTGCACGGCGCCGCGCGATGTCGTCGCGGCGCCCTCCGGCAACGACATGAAGATGGACTGCAACGCGGCCGGCAACGCCGCGCCCTGGCGAACGGCGCCAATGGCTTGCGCCGCGCAGTCGAGCGCGAAGCCGAGGGATTCGGGCGCTAGATGCAGCGCCGGCAGACGGGAGTCGCGCGAACGCTGCGGCGAAGCAGGCTTGGAAGGCTTTCGGATCATGAAGAGGCGGAAAACGGGCGCGCATGGAAAGTGTCGCGCAAACGCCACATTGTAGCGTGACGCGGGTCACGGGCCGGTGGCATAAGGCCGTGCAATGCGAATTTGAAAGGAAAAAGGGGCGAGTTGAACTCGCCCCTTTGCACTGCTGCCGCGAAAGTCCGGCCGAGCCCGGCCAGTCCGCTTAGTCGAAACGTCCCGTACGCGCCATTTCCATCAGACGCGCAATGCGCTCCTCGGTGGCCGGGTGCGTCGAGAAAAGCTTCGCGATGCCGCCGCCCGACAGCGGATTCATGATCATCATCTGTGCGGTGGCCGGGTGCGCCTCGGCCGTCGGGAACGGGATGCCGTTCGCGTACCGATGAATCTTGTCCAGCGCCGACGCGAGTGCTTGCGGATCGCCCGAAATCTGCGCGCCGCCACGATCCGCTTCGAATTCACGTGCGCGGGAAATCGCCATCTGGATCAGCGCGCCCGCGATAGGCGCAAGCAGCGCGACGGCGATGCTCGCGATCGGATTCGACGGACGGCCATTCTCGTCGCGTCCGCCGAAGAACATCGCGAAGTTCGCGAGCGCCGAGATCGCGCCCGCCATCGTCGCCGAAATGGTCGAGATCAGAATGTCGCGGTGCTTTACATGCGCCAGTTCGTGCGCCATCACGCCGCGCATTTCGCGCTCGGACAGCACGCGCAGAATGCCTGTCGTCGCGGCGACGGCCGCGTGTTCCGGATTGCGGCCCGTTGCGAAGGCATTCGGCTGGTCTTCGTCGATCAGGTAGACGCGCGGCATCGGCAGATTGGCACGCGTCGAGAGTTCGCGCACCATCCGGTAGAACTGCGGCGCACTCGTTTCGTCGACTTCCTGCGCGTTGTACATGCGCAGAACCATCTTGTCGGAAAACCAGTACGAGAAGAAATTCATCCCGAGCGCGATCAGCAACGCGAGCATCATGCCGCGCTGGCCGCCAATCATGCCGCCAATTACGACGAAGAGTGCCGTGATCGCGGCCATCAGCATCGCGGTTTTCACCCAGTTGAACATTTCAAACACTCCTTGCCCGCCACGCGGTTCTATATCCGTGCCGCCTGTTCGCGGCGAATGATTGTAAGCAATTTGTTAGATATGGGCGAGCGCGAAAAATTCAATCACCGCGTTGCCGTGGCGAGCCTGATTCCCAGTCCGACGAATGCGCTGCCGACGGTGCGGTCCAGCCATTTCTTGACGCCGGGCTTGCCGGAGAACCGGCGCGTGACGCTGCCAGCAATCCACGCGACAAAGCTGTTCCACGCCATGCTCATCACGACGAACACGACGCCGAGGGTGAGAAACGCCAGGATCTTGTTGGTGCTGTCCGCGGTCACGAACTGCGGAAAAAACGACACGAAGAACAGCACGACCTTCGGATTCAGCACATTGGTCCAGAAACCTTGCATGAAGAGCTGGCGCAACGATTTCGGCGCGCCGGGCGCGCGCGTTTCGCCCGTGGCCTGGCCGGCTTCCGGCTTCACCAGAATGAGGCGCACGCCGAGATACACGAGATAGATCGCGCCGACGAACTTGATCACCGTGAACGCCGTGGCCGATGCAGCCAGCAGCGCGGTCAGTCCGAACGCGCACGCGAGCGAGTGCACGCAGCACCCGGCCGAGATGCCGAGCGCCGACATCAGCCCAGCGCCGCGCCCCTGCGCGACGCTTCGGCCGACGATATAAGCGGTGTCGGGACCGGGCGTGACGTTGAGCAGAAAGACAGCGACGACGAAGAACTCAAAATGGGTGATGCCGAACATGGAATCCTCTTCAGGCGGAGTTGCACCGAAGATTTTAACGCGCCGCACGAACGCGGCGCGCCCTGGCCGAACGGCAGATGGTGCGACGGAACGCGCGCCGTTATTGTGATTGCGCGAGGTCGAACCGCTGGCCCGTGGCAAGCGTCGAGCCGGCAAGGAAATCGCGCACCGGCAGGCGTTTGCCGCCGGGTTTCTGCAGTTGCGTGATGCGCAACGCGCCGTCGCCGCATGCCACGACGACCCCGTCGGGCGATACATCGACGATCGTGCCGGGTTCGGCCCGGCTCGGGGCGTCGATCGGCGCAGCGGACCAGATTTTCAGCACCGTGCCGTCGAGCGTCGCCGCGCCGCCGGGGAACGGGTCGAACGCGCGAACCTGGCGGGCGAGTTCGACCGCCGGGCGCCGCCAGTCGAGCGCCGCTTCGTGTTTGCCGATCTTCTCGGCGTACGTTGCACCGTCGGCAGGCTGAGGCGTCGCGGCGAGCTTGCCGCTGCGCTCCAGTTCGATCAGCGCGTCGACGATCAGCTTCGCGCCCGCTTCGGCGAGACGGTCATGCAGCGTCGCCGTCGTGTCGCTGTCGTGGATCGGCGTACGCACTTCGGAAATCATCGCGCCCGTGTCGAGGCCCGCGTCCATCTGCATCAGCGTGATGCCCGTTTCGGCGTCGCCCGCTTCGATTGCGCGGTGAATCGGCGCCGCGCCGCGCCAGCGCGGCAGCAACGAAGCGTGAATGTTGATGCACCCATGCGGCGCGATGTCGAGCACTTCCTGCGGCAACAGCAGGCCGTAGGCGGCCACCACCATGACATCGTGCGGGGTGGCGCGCAGCTGGTCGATGGCGGCCGTGGCTTCGGCCGGGAATTTGCCGTTACGGCGCAGCGAAGGCGGCTGCGCGACCTCGATGCCGTGCTCCTGCGCGTAACGCTTGACCGGGCTTGCCTGCAATTTCATGCCGCGGCCCGCCGGGCGGTCCGGCTGGGTCAGGACGAGCGGCACCGGGAAGCCGGCCGCGTGGATCGCGGCGAGCGCCGCAGCGGCGAATTCCGGCGTGCCGGCGAAGATGACGCGCAACGAATGACTCATGTGCTGATAGCGGAAGCGGTCGGAAAACGCGTCACATCGCGTGCGCGAGCTTTTTCATCTTGCTCTTGATGCGCGTCTGCTTGAGCGGCGACAGGTACTCGACGAACACCTTGCCCATCAGGTGATCCATTTCATGCTGGATGCAGACCGCGAGCAGCCCTTCGCAATCCAGCTCGAACGTTTCGCCCTTCTCGTTCAGCGCGCGCACGCGCACCTGCTCGGCGCGCTCGACGTTGTCGTAGATGCCCGGCACGGAGAGACAGCCTTCTTCGTGAATCTTCCTCTCGTCGCTCGACCAGATGATTTCCGGGTTGATGAACGCGCGCAGTTCGTCGTGCGCATCGGATATGTCGATCACGATCACGCGCTCGTGCACGTCCACCTGCGTCGCGGCGAGCCCTACGCCGGGCGCGGCGTACATCGTCTCGGCCATGTCGGCGACGAGCTTGCGGATACGGTCATTGACCTTTTCGACCGGCTTCGCGACCTTGTGCAGACGCTTGTCCGGGTAGTTGAGGATGTTGAGTAAAGCCATGGTCCTGAAATTGATTGGGCGCCGCCGCGGTTGAACAGGTCGCGCGATTGGCCATTCGGCCAGGTTGTTCGCCAGGCGCGACACGCACAGGATAGATAGTGGCCGAACCGTGTTGATTCAACGCCAGTTCGACGTTCGAGCGCATGTCCGCAGGCTCGCGCGGGCGCGGCGCAGCAGTGGTTTCGGAATATTTCGGATGATGAAAATTTTAGCATGGCGACTGAAAGGCCGGTTGCCGTGCACGAGGACGCCCGCCATGCAGACGCTTCCCTTGACAGACCAGGAACTCGCCGCCTGGTTGCGGCTTTCGACGGCGCCGGGTCTGAACCCGGCCGCCCTGCGCCGCTTGCTCGCGGCCTTCGGGCTACCCGAAGCCGTGTTATCGCAGACATTCGCGGCACTCGCAGAGGTCACCGATGAAGCCACCGCCCGGGCCGCGCTGGCGCCGCCGCCCGCGGACTTTCCCGCGCAGCTCGACGCGGTGCGGGCGTGGCGCGAATCGCCCGGCAACGTGCTCGTCACGCTCGACGACCCCGCTTATCCGCCTCTTTTGCTGACCATGCCCGATCCGCCGCCGCTGCTATATGTAAAGGGACGGGTCGAACTGATGCACGCGCGCAGCATCGCCGTAGTCGGCAGCCGCAGCGCGACGCCGCAGGGTATCGAAGACGCGACCCGCTTCGCCCGCGCCTTTTCGGACTCGGGATTGACCGTGGTGTCAGGGCTTGCGTCGGGCGTCGATGGCGCGGCGCATCGCGGCGCGCTTCAAGGGCGTGGCAGCACGGTCGCGGTCATCGGCACGGGCGCGGATCTCGTCTACCCCGGCTCGCATCACGCGCTGGCGCACCAGATTGCCGCACACGGCGCGATCGTGTCGGAATGGCCGCTCGGCACGCCCGCCCGGTCCGCAAATTTTCCGCAGCGTAACCGGCTGATCGCGGGGCTCGTCGGCGGCGTGCTGGTCGTCGAGGCGGCGATGCGCTCCGGCTCGCTGATTACGGCACGGTTCGCGAACGAGATGGGGCGCGACGTCTTCGCGATTCCGGGTTCCATCCACGCGCCGCTCGCGCGCGGCTGCCACCGGATGATCAAACAGGGCGCGAAACTCGTCGAAACGCCGGAAGAGGTGCTCGAAGAGCTTGGGTTTGCCGCTCCGCCGCCGCATGCGCCCGCGCAAGCGCCGCGGCTCCGGGCAGTCGCGAAGCCGTCTCACGCCGAGGACGGCACCCTGCCAGAAAGCGGGACGCCAGTGCCGGCGGAGGCCAGACGCCTGCTCGATGCGCTCGGCCACGCGCCCGCCACGCTTGAAATCCTGGCCGAACGCACCGACATGGACGACACGCTGCTGCAAAGCACGCTGCTGCGGCTCGAACTGGCGGGCGAACTCTGTGCGCTGCCCGGCGGCCGGTACGTCCGCGCAGCGCGCAGCGGGTGACGCCTCGTGCTACATTCGCGCCAAATAACCCATGCAATACCGAAGGAAACCGCCATGCCCGCGCTGAACCTGGACACCGACGCGAAACGGATCGCCGAGCTCGTGAATGACAGCGAGACGCTTTTCGTTGCGTGTTTGTGTGCGGAATGGTGCGGGACCTGCCGCGAATACCGCACCGCGTTCGACACGCTCGCGGACAGGCATCCGGATATTTGCTTCGCATGGATCGATATCGAGACTCACGCCGACCGTTTCGACGACCTTGACGTTGAGAATTTCCCCACAATTCTTATAGAAGACAGCGTGACTACCCGTTTTTTTGGAACGGTCTTGCCGCAGGCGGCGATTGTCGAGCGGATGCTGGTCGATCTGACCGCGCTGCCCGGCGTTAAGGGCGCACCGAAAATGCGCCCCGCTCTGCTCGAAGCCTGAAACGTCCGCGAAACGCCGGGATTGTCCCGGCCCCGTTTTCAAACTTGCGGGCGAGTACGGTACGGCATTTGCAAAAATCGTTGCGCGATACGGGAAAACGGCTCGGGACGGACGCGAAACCGCCTTCTGTAGCGCCTGTCACGCGCTTGCCCAATTGATCTGGGCGCAATTAAGATGACCCGCTTTTTTGGGCCCACCGGTTGCCGTTGCGGCGGCGTGTGCTATAAAGCGGTCGTTAATGGGTGCCAAACCCGGGTTGGAAAACCCGAGGTCCCAGCCCGAACCCACCAATTTATTTTCAGTCATGTCCAAAGCACTGATCATCGCCGAAAAGCCATCCGTCGCGAACGACATCGCACGGGCTTTGGGCGGTTTTACCAAGCATGACGAGTACTTCGAAAACGACGATTTCGTCCTTTCGTCGGCGGTTGGCCATCTCGTGGAGATCGCTGCGCCGGAAGAATATGAAGTCAAACGGGGAAAATGGAGTTTCGCCAATCTCCCCGTTATTCCGCCGCATTTCGATCTGCATCCAATCGCGAAAAGCGAGTCGCGGCTGAAGGTCCTGAACAGGCTGATCAAGCGCAAAGACGTCGATCGCCTGATCAACGCATGTGACGCGGGGCGCGAGGGTGAACTCATTTTCCGCCTGATCGCGCAGCACGCAAAAGCGAAGCAGCCGGTGCAGCGCCTGTGGCTGCAGTCGATGACGCCCGCCGCGATCCGCGACGGCTTCGCGCAACTGCGCAGCGACAACGACATGCAGCCACTCGCGGACGCTGCGCGCTGCCGTTCGGAAGCGGACTGGCTGGTCGGCATCAACGGCACGCGCGCGATGACCGCGTTCAACAGCAAGGGCGGCGGCTTTTTCCTGACCACCGTCGGCCGCGTGCAGACACCGACGCTGTCGATCGTCGTCGAGCGCGAAGAAAAGATTCGCCGCTTCGTGCCGCGCGACTATTGGGAAGTGAAGGCGGAATTCGTCTGCGCGGCGGGCTTCTATGAAGGCCGCTGGTACGACCCGAAGTTCAAGAAGGACGAGTTCGATCCGGAAAAGCGCGATTCGCGTCTCTGGAGCCTGCCCGCTGCCGAAACGATCGTCGCCGCCTGCCGCGGCCAGACGGGCATCGTGACGGAAGAGTCGAAGCCGTCGACGCAACTGTCGCCGGCGCTCTTCGACCTCACCAGTCTGCAGCGCGAAGCCAACGGACGTTTCGGCTTTTCGGCCAAGAACACGCTCGGGCTCGCCCAGGCGCTGTACGAAAAGCACAAGGTGCTGACCTATCCCCGTACCGACGCGCGCGCGCTGCCGGAAGACTACCTGGAGACGGTCGCGCACACCTTGGAGATGCTCAAGGAGAGCAACAACTATCTGCCGTATGCGAAGCAGGTGCTCGACAAGGGCTGGGTGAAGCCGAACAAGCGCATCTTCGACAATTCGAAGATCACTGATCACTTCGCCATCATCCCGACGCTGCAGGCGCCAAAGGCGCTCTCCGAGCCCGAGCAGAAGCTGTACGACCTCGTCGTCAAGCGCTTCCTCGCGGTGTTCTTCCCGGCTGCCGAGTTCCGCGTGACCACGCGTATTACGGAAGTCGTCGGCCATCATTTCAAGACCGAAGGCAAGGTGCTCGTCGAGCCGGGCTGGCTGCAGATCTATGGCCGCGAGACGGCCGGCGAGGACGCGAATCTCGTCCCCGTTCAGAAGGGCGAGAAGGTCAAGACGGACAAGATCGCCGCGCAGCAACTCGTGACGAAACCGCCCGCACGCTACAACGAAGCAACGCTGCTGTCGGCGATGGAAGGCGCGGGCAAGCTCGTCGAAGACGACGAACTGCGCGAGGCAATGGCCGCAAAGGGTCTGGGCACGCCGGCAACGCGCGCGGCCATCATCGAAGGTCTGCTGGGTGAAAAGTATCTGGTCCGCGAAGGCCGCGAACTGATTCCGACCGCGAAGGCTTTCCAGCTGATGACGCTGCTGCGCGGCCTCGACGTGAAGGAACTGACCGCGCCGGAACTGACGGGCGAATGGGAATACAAGCTGTCGCAGATGGAGCGCGGCAAGCTGCAGCGCGACGCGTTCATGCAGGAAATCGCCCGCATGACGCAGACCATCGTGAAGCGCGCGAAGGAGTACGACTCCGACACGATTCCCGGTGACTACGCGACGCTGCAAACGCCCTGCCCCAATTGCGGCGGCCAGGTGAAGGAAAACTACCGGCGCTTCGCCTGCACGAAGTGCGAGTTCTCGATCTCGAAGATTCCGGGCGGCCGGCAGTTCGAAATCGAGGAAGTCGAAGAGCTTATGCAGAAGAAGCAAATCGGTCCGCTTTCCGGTTTCCGCAGCAAGATGGGCCGTCCGTTTTCGGCGATCCTCAAGCTTTCGTTCGACGACGAGACGAAGAACTATAAGCTCGAGTTCGACTTCGGCCAGGATCAGGGCGGCGAAGACGGCGAGGCGCCGGACTTCTCCGAGCAAACGCCGGTCGGCGCATGTCCGAAGTGCGGCGGCAAGGTGTTCGAGCACGGCATGAGCTATGTCTGCGAGAACTCGGTCGCGAATCCGAAGACGTGCGACTTCCGTTCGGGCAAGGTGATCCTGCAGCAGGAAATCGCGCGCGAGCAGATGGCGAAGCTGCTGGAGAATGGGCGCACCGACCTGCTGACGAACTTCAAGTCGTCGCGCACGGGCCGCAACTTCAAGGCATTCCTCGTCAAGCAGAGCGACGGCAAGATCGGCTTCGAGTTCGAAAAGAAGGAACCGAAGGAAGGCGCAGCGAAGAAGACGGCCGCGAAGTCTGCGGCCAAGGCGGCGCCCGAATCGGCAAACGACGAGGCAGCGAACGAAGCACCGGCGAAGAAGGTTGCAGCGAAGACGGCTGCTGCCAAGAAAGCGCCTGCAAAGAAGGCCGCTACCAAGACGACGGCGGCGAAAACCGCGGCGCGCAAGACGGGCTCTTAAAGCCTGTTGTCCGACGGCGCGTCGCCGCCTGACGCGCCTACCCACAGCGCACGCGAGCGAGAGCAAGCGCGCAGCAAAAAGCGCAGTCACCTTTGACGGTGACTGCGCTTTTTTTATCGTCTATCCGGAACGACGCCGAGTGCGCCTCAATGCGTCGGCGAAACGATGCCGCGTGACCGGTTCAGCGTGCGCGTCGCCGGCTTGGCCGGGATCTCGCCATCCAGCAGGCTCGACAGAGGCTCGGCGCCGTCGAACGCTTCCGGCGGCATCGACACGGCCGTCGATTCGAGCATCGACGGCGCGCGCTCCACGCCGTCCTTCACCCATTGTTCGCCAAGCTTGCTGTTCGGCGTCTGGTTGAAATGCTCGACGAGGTGATCGATAAACGTGCGGACCTTTGCGGGCAAATGCCGCCGGCTCGGGTACGCGATGTTGATCTCGACCTGCGGCAGACGGTAGTCGCTCAGGAGCCGCACCAGCTTGCCGCGCGTCGTGTCGCGCCCGATCAGATAGCTCGGCAGGATCGCGATGCCCATGCCGAGCAACGCGAACTGACGCAGCATTTCCGTATTGTTCGCGACGATCACGTTCGTCGGACGCACGCGCACTTCGCCGTCCGGGCCGGTGAACACGCGCTCGTCGCCCCAGTATTCGGACGGCAGCGACAGGCAAGGATGCTCCAGAAGCTGCTCAGGCCGCGTCGGCGTGCCGTGCTTCTCCAGATACGCAGGAGTCGCGCAGACGGTCATACAGCCCGTCGTGAGCCGCCGCGTGACGATGCTCGCGCTGCGCATATGCCGCGCGATCACGACACCGACGTCAAATCCTTCTTCGACGAGATCGACCTGCCGGTCGACCAGCGTCACATCGGGAATCACCTTCGGATAGCGCTCAGCGTAAGTCTGAAGCACGGGCGCAAGGTTATGCAGACCGAACACGACGGGCGCGACGATGCGTAGCGTGCCAACGGGCTCGTGATTGCGCGCGACGACCATCTGCTCGACGTCTTCGAGCTCGTCGAGAATCTGGCGGGCGCGTTCCAGATAAACCTGACCGGATTCAGTCAGCGAGAGACTACGTGTGGTGCGGTTGAGCAGTCGGGTACCGAGGCGACCTTCCAGATCGGCAACATGACGGGTGGCGACTGCGTTTGAAATATCCATCGCGCTAGCCGCGCGGGCGAAACTTCCGAGATCCGCCACTTTGACGAAAACTCGCATCGACTGCAAATGATCCATGGACAACTCCTGCCGTATTACCGCTCCCCCGCGAACAGGAAGCACATTTGGGATTTTCCTACGACTAGGGAAATCCTGCAGAAGTTGCCTAAGAAAGCAGAAATTTTATGAAAATTTGAGTCAATATCTTAAGGGACGGAATAGCACATGGCCTATTGTTCCCATTGTTGAAACAATTTGCTGCATCGCGTCGGAATCGCGTCGGTAGCTCGAACAGCGAAAGCGACGCGTCGGTGGTAGAAATGGGGTCGAAAGGTGACGCCAAAATGGCCGAAATGACGAAAAAGCCGCCCGGAGGCGGCTTCGTCGTTCGTTAGTGAACGCTCACGACATCACGTGGCCAGCTTCTTCTCCAGCGCGTTCCGCGTATCTTGCAGTGCGGCAGGCAGGCCCTGTTTCAGCGTGTCGAACAATTCGCTGTGCAATGCGAGTTCCTTGCGCCACGCGGCATCATCGACGGAAATCACCTGCTCGAACTGCTCGCGGGTGAAGTCGAGCCCGCTCCAGTCGATATCTTCATAGCGCGGCGAGACGCCAAATGCGTGTTCCTGGCCCTGCGCCTTGCCTTCGACCCGGCCGATCATCCAGCGCAACACGCGCATGTTTTCACCGAAACCCGGCCACACGAACTTGCCGTCGTCGCCCTTGCGGAACCAGTTGACGCAGAAAATGTTCGGCGTGCGCGCGCTCATCTGCTCCAGTTTCGCGCCCGTCTTTAGCCAGTGGCCGAAGTAGTCGCTCATGTTGTAGCCGCAGAACGGCAGCATCGCGAATGGATCGCGCCGCACGACGCCCTGCTGGCCGGCTGCGGCGGCCGTCGTTTCCGAGCCCATTGTTGCGGCCATGTAGACGCCCTCGACCCAGTCGCGCGCTTCCGTTACCAGCGGCACGGTCGTCGAGCGGCGACCGCCAAAGACGAACGCGTCGATCGGCACGCCAGCCGGATTCTCCCAATCGGCGTCGATCGACGGACATTGCGAAGCGGGCGCCGTGAAGCGCGCGTTCGGGTGCGCGGCCTTGCGCCCCGTTTCCTTCGCGATTGCGGGCGTCCAGTCCTTGCCCTGCCAGTCGATCAGATGCGCGGGCGGCTCGTCCGTCATGCCTTCCCACCAGACATCGCCGTCGTCAGTTAACGCGACGTTCGTGAAGATCACGTTTTCCTTCAGCGTCGCCATCGCGTTGAAGTTGGTCTTTTCGCTCGTGCCCGGTGCCACGCCGAAATAGCCAGCCTCCGGGTTGATCGCGTAGAGACGCCCGTCCTTGCCTGGCTTGATCCACGCGATGTCGTCGCCGATCGTCGTGATCTTCCAGCCGTTCATGCCTTGCGGCGGGATCAGCATCGCGAAGTTGGTCTTGCCGCACGCCGACGGGAACGCGGCCGCGACGTGATGCTTCTTGCCTTCCGGCGACGTAACGCCGAGCACCAGCATGTGCTCGGCGAGCCAGCCTTCGTCGCGGCCCATCGTCGATGCGATGCGCAACGCGAAACACTTCTTGCCGAGCAGCGCGTTGCCGCCGTAGCCCGAGCCGTAGCTCCAGATTTCGCGCGATTCGGGGAAATGGACGATGTACTTCGTGTCATTGCACGGCCACGCGACGTCTTTCTGGCCCGCCGCGAGCGGCGCGCCAACGGAATGCACGCACGGCACGAATTCGCCGTCCTCGCCGAGCACGTCGTACACCTTGCGGCCCATGCGCGTCATGATCCGCATGTTCGTGACGACGTACGGGCTATCGCTCAGCTCGACGCCGATATGCGCGATCGGCGAACCGAGCGGGCCCATCGAGAACGGCACGACGTACATCGTGCGGCCGCGCATTGCGCCATCGAAGAGACCGTCGAGCGTCGCGCGCATCTCAGCGGGCGCGATCCAGTTGTTGGTCGGGCCGGCGTCCTCGCGATGTTGGGAGCAGATGAACGTGCGATCCTCGACACGCGCGACATCGGACGGATCGGACCACGCGAGATACGAATTGGGCCGTTTGGCCACGTTGAGCTTCTTGAGGGTGCCCGCTGCGACCATCTGCGCACTCAGACGGTCGTATTCCTCCTGCGAACCATCGCACCAGACGATCCGCTCTGGTTTTGCCAGCGCGGCCACGCGCTGCACCCACTCGATCAGTTTTTGATGTTTGACCCAGGCAGGCGCTTCGAGGGTCGAATGGCCTGCAAATGCGGGATGATTCATCGAGCTGTCTCCGTTTTGGTAGAAAAAGAAAAACGGTCCTAGCCCAGCGACGCTGCATGCGAGAGGCGATAATCGGCGCGAAGTGTTTTAAGGTGCGCGCGATCCAGCAGTCGTAAGGGCCTTCCAGCCTGTCGCCGACACGTTGAAACCGTCTGTAAAGCGGCTTGCGCGGACATGCAACAAACTGTTAAAAACGAGGGAACTTGCCTCGCCGTCGTGGCTCCGTCATAGCGGCTCCTTGCACGGTAAGGCATTCACAATAAGCATCATGTGGTCCAGGTCACATGATGGGACACCCGAATAAGACTTTCCGTTCCGCACCCGCATGGTGCGTCGCAAAACATATACGCCATGAAGATTGCCATCCTTGACGATTATCAAGACGCCGTCCGCAAGCTCGACTGTTTCCAAATGCTCGCCGACCACGAGGTCAAGGTCTTTAACAACACCGTTCGCGGTCTGGGCCAGCTCGCCAGCCGCCTGTCGGAAGTCGACGCGCTGGTCCTGATTCGCGAACGCACCCGCATCAGCTCGCAACTGCTCGACAAGCTGCCGCATCTGCGCATGATCAGCCAGACAGGCCGTGCAGGAAGCCATATCGACATCGCCGCCTGTACCGAGCGCGGCATTGCCGTGCTCGAAGGCGTCGGCTCGCCGATCGCACCCGCCGAACTGACGTGGGCCCTAATCATGGCCGCGCAACGGCGCATTCCGCAATACGTGGCAAACCTTAAGCAAGGTGCCTGGCAACAGTCCGGTCTGAAAACCTCGGCGCTGCCACCGAACTTCGGTCTCGGCCAGGTGCTGCGCGGACAGACGCTCGGCATCTGGGGCTATGGCAAGATCGGCCGGCTGGTGGCGGGTTACGGCAAGGCGTTCGGGATGAACGTGTTGATCTGGGGCCGCGATCACACCCGCGAAGCGGCGCTCGCCGACGGCTATCAGGTCGCGGAAAGCCGCGAGGCGCTGTTCGAGCAGAGCGACGTGTTGTCGCTGCATCTGCGCATGCACGACGACACGCGCGGCATCGTCAAGCAGGACGATCTGATGCGCATGAAGCCGACCGCGCTCTTCGTCAACACGAGCCGCGCCGAGCTGCTCGAAGAGAATGCGTTGATTGGCGCGCTGTCGCACAACCGTCCGGGCATGGTCGCGATCGACGTCTACGAAAGCGAGCCGATCCTGCAGGGCTACAGCCTGCTGCGAATGGAAAACGTGATTTGCTCGCCGCACATCGGCTACGTCGAGAAGGAAAGCTACGAGCTTTATTTCAGCGCGGCGTTCAAGAACATTCTCGCGTTCGATCAGGGCGATACGTCGAGCGTCGCGAATCCGGAAGCGCTGCAGGGCGGACGCCGTCGGTAAGTGAATGCATGCGGCCCCGCGCGGGCCGCAGCGCCTTTAAGTACGCGTTTCAGTCGTGCGCGGCGGCGTCGACCAGTTCAGGCACGCGTTGTAGAAACTGCTCGCCGTCCACGCGTCCGAGATTGTATGCGTGCTGCATCTGCGACGGACTCGTGTAGTCCCAGCTCGAAATCGGCACTTTGCGCGACGGCTGCACGTACAGCCTCTGTTGCGTGCCATGCGGCACGACGAACATCTGCGGACGCGGATAGATCCGCGTCACCATCACCAGCACATTGCCGGGCGACGGATCGAGCGCGCCGACGGGCACATTGTCGACCATCCCCCCATCCAGCACGGGACGCCCATTGCGCCGCAGAACAGGCGTGAACGGCGGCGTACACGACGACTGGAGAATCAGGTCCGCGAGTTCTTCTACGCTCGTGCAATCCTGCGCGCGAACGAATTCCGGATGAAAACCGAGCGACTGGCCGAGCGTCGGATGCAGCGTCTTGCGGATGTATTTTTCGATGTTATAGGCGATCAATCCCGCGGCGACGGCGCTGCGCGCGCCCAGCCAGCGCGGCACGTGCGACACGCCGATGCGGATTTCCGGCGCCTTCGCCAGTTGCGCAAACTTTTCGCCGTAGATATCGAGCAGCGCCTGCCGGTAGATCCGGTAGTGCGGAAACACCGATTCGCCGCGCAGCAGATTGCCCCAGTACGCGTTCTTCGTGTTGTTGCGCAGCGCGCTCTCGTAATAGCGCATCACCCAATCGGCGTCGCGCGTGTAGAGCATGCAGGCCGTGGCCGCGCCCGCGGAAATGCCCGTGATCACGCGCGGCTTGATAGCCAGTTCCGGCTGAACCACGTCCCAGAATCCTGCTTGCCACCAACAGCGATTGCCGCCGCCAGCGAATACGACCTGATCGAACATCCGTTGCTTCCTTCGATTGCCGCGGCGCCGGTTCGCGCTGTCGACAGGCGCGCTCAGTTGAGCAGCGCGTAAGTGGTGGTGGCGTGGACGGCCATCTTGCCGTCGTCGTCGGTCAGCTCGACTTCGCCGAACACGAGATTGCGGCCCATGCGCAGCACGCGCGCCGTGATAACCACGTCGCCTTTGCGAACGGCGCGCATGAAGCTGATGTTCAGCGAAACGGTGGTCATCGGTTTGAACCCGCCGAGCGCCGCTGAAATCGCGACAACCATCGCCGTATCGGCGGCTGCCATGAAGACCTGGCCGCAGATCACGCCGCCGCTGTGCCTCAGTTCGCCGGAAAACGGCAAGCGCAGCGTCGCGCTTTCATCGTCGACCTTGATGGGCGTGAGCGACAGCGCGCGCACCCACGGCGCGAGCACACGGTCGAGCAATTCCCGGACTTCGGTTTCGTCCATCATGATTTCCCGTTGGGGCCGCGCGGAAGGCTGCACGGCATGGTGTCGCGACATGATACCGGGACGAACGCCCGTGCGCTTCGATAGTGCTTTCGGTGGATGCTGGCGGTCCCGTCCTTCTTGGCAGGGCCTGCCGCGAGATCTTTTTTTAAGAAATTTGCGAGATGCACTTGCCAAGCAAGAAAAACTCCTGCATAATTTCGCTTCTGTTGGGGGCGTTAGCTCAGTTGGTAGAGCAGCGGACTCTTAATCCGTAGGTCGAGTGTTCGAGTCACTCACGCCCCACCAAGAATTAGGAAGGCCGGTCAAGCGAAAGCTGACCGGCCTTTTTGTTTTCCCCGCCGCGCGCCCAACAACTTCAATTCCCCGGCACGGCCGCATCCGAAGCCGCCTTGGCCATCTTGTTCGCCCTTTCCGCTTTAGCAAGGGCCTGCTTCTTCAGATATTCGACCGTGCCTTGAAACGCCGGGCTGACGTCGGGATACGAAGCATCCGTGACGAAGTTCAATCCATTCTGCTGCGCCTCGATCAATTCCTGATACACCTCTGCGCGCGTCTTGCCTTGCGCGAAGACATTCGTCGAACCAAGTGCAGCGACGGCGACAGCCAGCAATGCGAGCATCTTCATTTCCAACTCCTTTGAAAACGTGCGGTACGCACAATGACGAACCACGCGACGCTGCAATCTATTCCCACTCGCCACACTAAAAAATAAATATGGATATCTAACTATCTAGGAAAAAAACAAAAGCGGCCACACCCGAAGATGCAGCCGCTCAACGTCAAAAGCATCACCAACATCAACCCGGCGTCGCCCCAGTCAACTGCGCATACACATCGTGCGCAATCTGCAACATCACCTTGCGATCGATACCACCCGACACCGCATAGCCAAAATCGCCATCGACCCAATAAAAAACATTCACCGGCCCTTCCTGATAAAGCTTGAACGCCGTCGTATTCGCATTCACCTTTCGATGAGAAATACAAAGCGTCACGCGCTCGCCGTTCGCGTTGTGATACATGAACTGCGCAACGGGCCCGTCGTCGCCGGGCAATATTCGGCCGCCCGCGAGCTCGAATCCGCTTTTCGTGAGCATCGGCGGATGCACTTCGGTACCAAGCTTGTTCGCGAGGTACTGCACGAAATCCTGCTCATGATCCTCGCCGATCTGCGCGGGACGACTAACGGTAGGCATGTACACGACGTGCGCCAACGCCGCCTTCTGCGCGAACACTTCCGAAGCATCCGCACTCACGGGCCGCGTATTCGACGTTGCCGACGGCGCACTCGCCCACGGCGCAGCCACATCCTTGCCCATGTTCGTGCCGACACCAATGCCGATGCCCAGCACCAGCGCCGCCGCCATGCCCGCAAACTGCGGCCAGTTCGCCGCGCTGAGCCAGCGACGCTTCTCCGGCATACGCAGACGCGCAGGCACAGGCTCGTTCAGCACGCGGTCATAGCGCTCATGGAACATGTTGTTCAGCGAAAAGTAATCGCTCACGCGCGCCGCCAGCGCGGGATTCAGTTCGATCGCGCGCTCTACCTCTTCACGGCGCTCGTCGGACAGCGTGCCGTCCACGTACGCATGAATCTCTTCTTCGCTGATGGGAGTCTGTTGATCGCTCATCGCACCACCTTCAGTTTCGCGCCGGGCTGTGCGCCCGCCATCAATGCGCGCAAGCGCTCGCGTCCACGCGAGAGCCTCGACATCACGGTACCGACGGGGATGTCGAGTGCAATCGCAACTTCGGCGTAACTCATTTCCTCTAGCCCAACCAGCAAGACGACTTCGCGCTGATCCGCGGGCAGACGCTGCAACGCGTAGTCGAGATCGCGCACTTCGAGCGAACGCGTCTGCTCGCCCGAGACCGCAAATTCGCTTTCGACAATGCTCTCGTCGTCTACCGAAACGTGAACAGCACGCGACGACGACTTGCGCACCTGATTGACGAACACGTTGTGCATGATCGTGAAAAGCCATGCGCGCAGATCGGTTCCCGCCTCGAACATCTTCGTGCGCGTGAGCGCGCGTTCGAGCGTGTCCTGCACGAGATCGTCCGCGAGATCGCGATTGCTGATCAGCGCGCGTGCATAGCGGCGCAATCGCGGCACGTGGTCCATCAACTCGTTACGGATGTCCATTTGCTCTACCCATCAAATATCGCTTGGCGCGCATTCCGCCGCGCGCGTCGCCTCTTGAAGCAGAGAACACAACCTGCTGCATTTTATTCCGCTTGTTTCGCGGAAACTGCAAAAGCACGTTCGAATCGACAAGCCGTGCATTTGTTAGCGGGTCGTCAGCGCGTCAGCGGCGCGCATCAGACCGTGTGTCGTTGCCTTTCCGGCGAGCACGTAGCGGCGGCCTTTCACCGTCCACGACAGTAGCCGCACCTCGCCGATGCGCTGCGCCGCCCAGTGCGGCTGGTCGGTCGCGAATGGCGCTGCGCTCGAAAGCAGCACGACAGCTTCACCGTCGGCATTGCGGTAATCGAGTATATCGACGCTCGCAACCGCGTTCGGATGACGCGTCTTTGTCGCAACCAGCTTTAGCCCTAAAGGCGCCAGATCGACCGAGTGCGGATCGAAAAGTGCAGCCTCGGGCGCAGCGCCGGTTCGCTGCCCCGAATCGCGCATCAGCGCCATGACGGCCGCGGCGTCGAGCATCTCCGGCGACACACGCGACGCAAAAAACCAGCCGCTCGCGGACAGAACCACCAGCACCATGCCGAGCAGCGCGACGCCGATGCGCCGCACAAAGAACCTGCGCATCGCCGACGGGATCTGGACCGTCCGCTTTCGATCACCACCTGGCGCCTGAACGGGTTGCGGAAACGCGCCTTCAAATGCGCTGCGCATCTGCATGTTCAACTGCCGATAGAACGCGATCCGTTCGGCCTCGCCGGGTCGCGCGCCGAGATATTTCCGCACGCGCGCCGCCCGATCCGGCGGCAGATTGCCGTCGGCGAATGCCTGCATGTCCGCTTCGGTAAGCGGCTTGTCGGACGGTGGATGGGTGGGGGACATGGTCGTCGATCGTGCAAATATCGGGCTCTTGTTGCGCTAACAGGATCGTTGCAGCCTTTATTCCATCCGCTTTCGACGATTCATTCGTCAGACGTTAGGCAAAAAGAAACGCGCCGCATGACGTGAGTCATGCGGCGCGTTGCGCGATGCAGCGAAGGTGCTTACTTGGCCGAAACGTCGATATTGCCGAAGTATTTCTCCGCGAGCGTCTTGACCGTGCCGTCCGCCTGCACCTTGGAGATGGCCGCGTTCAACTGATTGCGCAGCGCCGTGTCACCCTTGCGAATGCCGAACGCCACGCCGCTGCCGAGAATCTTGTCGTCGCGCACCGCCTGACCGACGAACGCGAAGTCCTTGCCGTCAGGACGCGACAGGAAGCCCGTCTGACCCGCCGGCGCGAGCACTAGCGTCGCATCGAGTCGACCAGCGACGAGATCCGCATAGACCTGATTCTGATCCTGATACGGCACGACGGTGACGCCAGCGCTTTCCCAATGCGCCTTCGCATACGTTTCCTGGATCGACGCCTGCAACACGCCGACGCGTTTGCCTTTGAGAGACTCGGGCGTCGGTTGCAGCCCGCTGTCCTTGCGCGCGATCAGTTGCGTCGGCACGCGGTAGATCACGTTGGTGAAGTCGATTGCCTGACGGCGCTTTTCCGTCGCGTTCATCGCCGAGTTGATCGCGTCGAACTTGCGGCCCTGCAGCGCGGGGATCAAACCGTCGAACGACGTTTCGACCCAGCTGCATTTCAGGTTCGCCGTCTTGCAGACCGCATTGCCGACATCGATATCGAAGCCCTGCAACTCGCCATTCGAGCCCTTCGACTCAAACGGCGGATATTGCGCCTCGAGGCCATAGCGCAGCGACGTCGCATCGGCAGCCATCGCCGACGCCGTCGCCACCGATGCGAACGCGCACGCCAGCATCAGCAGATTCTTCACTAGCTTCATATCGATCTCCTTCCCCTTATGTTCAATGCGGTTCAACGCACGTCAGACGGCGTGGCGATGCGCCGGTGCGTGAGCACCGGCAGGCGGTTGCGCGCTTCATCGAGCGCGCTTTGTGTCAGCGTCGCGAGCGCGATGCCGGGTTCGTCGTCATGCCGCGCGAGCACTTCGCCCCACGGCCCGATGATCATACTGTGGCCAAAAGTCCGCCAGCCGTTCGAATGCGTGCCGCACTGGCCGGACGCGAGCACGAAAGCCTGGTTCTCGACGGCTCGCGCGCGCAATAGCAGTTCCCAATGCGCGAGGCCTGTGGTGTACGTGAAAGCGGCGGGCACGGCAATCACATCAGCGCTGGGTCCCGCGCGATACAGTTCGGGAAAGCGCAAGTCGTAGCACACCGAAAGACGCAGCGTGCCGAACGGACCCTGCACCGTGCCGATGCTGTCGCCGCCGACCATCGTGTCGCCTTCCGCGTGCTGCTCCGTGCCCTGATTGAAGCTGAACAGATGGATCTTGTCGTAGCGCGCCGCGCTTTGTCCCGACGGATCGAACACAAGCGACGTGTTGTACGCATGCGTGCCGGCCTGCGGCCCATGCGACGGCCGGATCGGCACCGTGCCGCCGATCAGCCACGCGCCCGTCTCGCGCGCGAGTTCGGAAAGCGCCTGTTGGATCGGACCGTCGCCGAATGCTTCGGCAAGGGCCACGCGCTGCATTTCGTCGTCGCCGATCCAGCAAAAGTATTCGGGCAGGCAGATGAGCGTGGCGCCGTCGCGCGCGGCCTGATGCACCCAGCGACGCGCTTCGCCGAGATTCTGCTGGACGTCCGCGCTGCTGCTCATCTGCACCACGGCTGCCTTGATCGATTCCTGCATCATTGCGTGTCCCTCAGATTGAACGCAAACGGCGCGCGCCTTCGATCAGCGTCTCGTCGTCCTTCGAAAAGCTCAGGCGAATCAGGCCGGAATCCGTGCCGTCCGTATAGAACGCGGACAGCGGAATGGTCGCAACCTTCGCATCGCGGATCAGGCGCAGCACGAAGTCGCTGTCGCTTTCATCCGAGAAGCCGCGAAAACGCGCGAGCATGAAGAAGCTGCCCTCGCTCGGCAACAGCTCGAAGCGCGACTCGCTCAGCTCGCGCGCCAGCAGATCGCGCTTGTGCTGATAGAACGCGGACAGGCCCAGGTAGCTTTGCGGATTCGACAGCGCTTCGACGAACGCGTACTGCATCGGCGTATCGGCGGAAAACACCATGAACTGATGGACCTTGCGGATCTCGTCCATCAGCGCGGCGGGCGCGAGGCAATAACCGACGCGCCAGCCCGTCACGTGATACGACTTGCCGAACGACGACACGATCACGCTGCGTTCCGCCAGCTCGCGATGACACGCCATGCTGTGGTGCTTCGCGCCGTCGAACACGACGTGCTCATACACTTCGTCGGAAAGAATCACGATATCCGTGTTGCGCGTGACGGCCTTCAGGCGCTCGATATCGGCATCGCTGAAAATCGTCGCGGTCGGATTGTGCGGCGTGTTGACGATGATCATCCGCGTTTTCGGCGTGATCGCCGCGGACACTTCGTCCCAGTTCACGCGGAAATCCGTGGAAGACAGCTTGATCGGAATGGGCGTCGCGCCTTGCAGGCGCACGATGGGCGCATAGCTGTCGAACGACGGCTCGAAGTAGATCACTTCGTCGCCGGGATGTACGAGCGCGCTGATCGTCGAATACAGGCCTTCGCTGGCACTGGCGATCACGGTCACTTCCGTCGACGGATCGTAGTGCACGCCATACAGCGTTTCGACCTTCGCGGCGAGCGCCGCGCGCAATGCGCCGATGCCCGCCATCGGCGCGTACTGGTTGTGACCGGCGCGCATGGCTTTGGTCACGCCATCGACGAGCGCTTCGTCGGGCGAAAAATTCGGCGCGCCCTGTGACAGGTTCAGCGCATTGTGTTCGGCGGCCAGTTGACCGATCACCGTGAAAATCGTCGTGCCGACGTCCGGCAACTTCGAGCGGGCTTGCAAAGCGCTCTGCATGAGATTCCTCCTCCTCGCTGCAAATCGGCGGGCCACGCATCACGCGTCGGTCCCGTTCAGTTTGAACGATTAGGCAACAACGCGTGCACGAGAACAATCGAAACTTTGTCATGCGCGGTATGCGTTTCGCTCATGCACGCGGCGATCGGAGGCGACTTGAAGATTGGCACAAACGTGCGTGCCCTTCTGCGGCAATGCGGCATGCAAATGACGGCGAGGCAATCCCGCCGCCATGAAAAGGAGTGATGCCTTCGTCTTCCGCTTATTCGTCTGACGTTTTACTCGCAAAAGGCGAAGGCAAGGCTCACTCGTCCATCAAACGCACTTTCACCTTCTTGCCTTTAACCTTGCCCGCACTGAGTTTGCGCAACGCATCACGGGCGATGCCGCGCTCGACGGCGACATAAGTCGAAAACTCCGTCACATTGATCTTGCCGATCTGCGTACCGTTGAAACCGGCTTCGCCCGTCAGCGCGCCCAGCACATCGCCGGGACGGATCTTTTCCTTGCGGCCGCCGAGAATCTGCAGCGTCTCCATGGGCGGCAGCAGCGGCTCGTTGCTCGCCGCCTTCAGCTCGGCCAGCGGATGCCATTCGACATCGCGCCCTTGCGCCTCTTCGACACCGCCCACGCGTCCCATCTCGTTCATGCTCGCGAGGCTCAGCGCCCAGCCCTCCTGATCCGCGCGACCCGTGCGGCCGATCCGGTGCACGTGTACTTCCGGGTCCGGCGTCACGTCGACGTTGATCACAGCTTCGAGCTGCGCGATGTCGAGGCCGCGCGCGGCGACATCGGTTGCGACGAGCACGGAGCAGCTGCGATTCGCAAACTGGATCAGCACCTGATCGCGCTCACGCTGATCGAGCTCGCCATGCAGTGCGAGCGCGTGGAAACCTTGTGCGCGCAAGACGTCGAGCAGATCGCGGCACTGGTTCTTCGTGTTGCAGAACGCGATCGTGCTCACGGGACGGTAGTGATTCAGCAACAGACCGACGGCATGCAGACGCTCGTCTTCCGTCACTTCGTAGAAGCGCTGGCGGATCTTGCTGTCGTCGTGCCGTTCTTCGAGCTTGACGTCCTTCGGGTTGCGCAAGAATTGCTGGCTCAGCTTCGCGATGCCCTCGGGATACGTCGCCGAGAACAGCAGCGTCTGCCGCTCTTTCGGACATTGACGCGCGACCTTCGCGATATCGTCGAAGAAGCCCATGTCGAGCATGCGGTCCGCTTCGTCGAGCACTAGCGTGTTGAGCGCGTCGAGCGACAGGCTGCCGCGCTCCAGATGGTCCATGATGCGCCCCGGCGTGCCGACGACGATATGCGCGCCATGCTCGAGACTGGCGGTTTGCGGACGCATCGGCGTGCCGCCGCACAGCGTTAGCACCTTGATGTTCTCTTCGGCGCGCGCGAGGCGCCGGATTTCCTGCGTCACCTGATCGGCGAGTTCGCGCGTCGGGCACAGCACCATCGCTTGCACCGCGTAGCTGCGCGCGTCGAGCCGCGCCAGCAATGCGAGCGAAAACGCGGCGGTCTTGCCGCTGCCCGTTTTCGCCTGCGCGATCAGATCCTGGCCGGCAAGCGCGATCGGCAAGCTGGCGGCCTGAATGGGCGTCATCTCGACGTAGCCGAGTTGCGTGAGATTCGCGAGCACCGCTTCGGAAAGCGGCAGTTCGCTAAAAGGACGAGCCTTGTTTGTCATGTCGATGTCGATGTGGGCTTAGTTGTACGGGCGACCTTCGATCTGCTCGTAGACGATCGTGCCGTCGTCGGCATCGAATCGTTCGACATAGTTGCGCGCGCCGCACATCGGGCAGCGAAACAGCAAACCTTGCCCTTCGTTCTTGATGACGACGTCGGACAGTTCCCACTGCGCGCCGCAGCTCTGGTTGATGCAAGTAAACACGGTGATCTCCAGCTTGAGTCATCCGCGCGACGTCTGCGTGCGCGCGAAGGCCTCTTGATAATAGGTTTACCTGTATGTATACGTAGTAACAGTTAACAAGCGAACTGCTTTTCTGTGGATAACACAGGTTTACCGAAACGAATCAGCGTTTTGCCGGACGCATAACCACATGTGGTTGGTGTGCGTACCGGATGACGTTCGACGAACAACTTTTTCCGCTCGTGCGCGAGCGTCGAGTTACCCCGTTTACGTCCACATCGATTCCACACGAGTTCCGCCCCGCTGTCCTTCCGGTTATCCACAGGTCGCTGTGGACACCTTCAGACAGGCCGGTGCGCGTGTCGTTTCGTCGATGAGGATGGTGGGTCGGGCGGCGAGACGGGGCCGCGCATGCCGCAATTCTAGCGGATGCGCAACAGCGGCCAGCCAATGAGGCGTTAGTGAGCCAGCAGCGCGCTGGCCGGAGAGTGGACGGTTTTCAGCGTTTCAGAGGGACGCACGCCGAAAAGCTTGCGATAGTCGGTGGCGAACTGGCTCAAATGCCAGAAGCCCCACGCAGCCGCGACGTCCTGCACTGTGCGCTCGCCGGGCGCCGCGCCGCACAGGTCACGGCGCGCGCCGTTCAGGCGGATCGCGCGCAGATAGCTCGCGGGCGCAAGGCCCAGCACGTCCTGAAAGCAGTATTGCAGGGTGCGGCGGCTGACGTGCAGATGCTCGCACAGTTCCGGCACGCCGATGGGACGGTCGCGATTCGCGAGCACGTAATCGCGCGCCTCGGACACGATCCACTGCCTGCGCGGACGCGCGGGGATCGCGACGGGTTCAAGCGACGCCGTCGCGCACAGATCGAACAGCGAAGAAAGCACCGACGCTTGCAGATTGTGCCGCGCGCGATCCGACAGCGCGGCGTTGGCCGCGTCGTCGAGCATGCCGGCGAGGAGCGCGCAGAAGCGCGCCTTGCTTCGCGTATCGATGGGAATGATGCCTGCGTGCGCAGCCTGGCCGATCGCGGCCCGGCCGATCAGATCGGCGTGCTCGACGAATTCCGCATGCCGATGCAGCACCTCGCCGCGCACGACCACGCCGAAGATCGCGTAGCCGCCGGGCGTCAGCAGTTCGAACTCGACGCCGCCGCGCTGAAAGGCGAGCGAGTCGCCGCCGATCGGTTGCGGGCCGATGCGGCCGACAGGCTGATCGTCGGCGGGAATGCCGAACCAGCAGGCGTCAGGCGGCACTTCGCACGTCTGCCGCAGCGTCTGGCTGGTCGTCTCGCAGAACACGTGCATGTCGTCGAGGTGCAGGCCCGTCAGCCTCCCGACGAAGCTGCCCGCCGTGAGCTGGTCGTAGGTCTGCGTCCAGCCGTGAAGATTGCGCGCCTGCTCATCGGCGTCGTGTGCGACGCTCGTTTCGAATCGACAGGCAGTCGCTCGCGGCAGCGGAGAAGAAAGATCGGTCGTCATATGGGGCGTCGATGATGAACATGCACCTGCATGTGACATTGAACTAACGAGCGCAAAGCGACGCAAGTCCCATGCCGATCGGATCACCACACAGTGCGCCGGTGTAGCACGCCGCCCTGTTCATTCGGTGAACACTCGCGTTTCGAACTGCTCATGGATGCAACGTCATCCAGATGCTCACCCCCGCTCAAAAAACGACGTGCCTCGCGACAGTGCTGCGTGCACCGGCATTGTCCAAGCTCGCACGCACGTTGGCACGCTTCTGGCGATAAGCACACGCGGCAGCGGAATAGCGCCAAGCCGGGTGATATATCCAATCGAATACATCGACGTCCGATCATGTGAGGAGCACACAGATGAATCACGCAGAGATGAAGTTTCTGACAACCGAGTTCCCGTTCAAGAAGGAGTACGCGAATTTCATCGGCGGAGAATGGGTCAAGCCGGTTGGCGGCGAGTACTTCGACAACATCTCGCCGATTACGGGCGAACCGTTCACGTCGATTCCGCGTTCGCGCGAAGCCGACATCGAACTCGCGCTGGACGCCGCGCATCGCGCGAAGGCGGCCTGGGGCAAGACATCGACCACCGAGCGCGCCAACATCCTCAACAAGATCGCCGACCGCATGGAGGCAAACCTGCAGCGCCTCGCCGTCGCGGAGACGATCGACAACGGCAAGCCGCTGCGCGAAACGATGGCAGCCGACATTCCCCTCGCAATCGATCACTTCCGCTATTTCGCGGGCACCGTGCGCGCGCAGGAAGGCGGCATTTCGGAGATCGATCACGACACGGTCGCGTATCACTTTCATGAGCCGCTCGGCGTGGTCGGTCAGATCATTCCGTGGAACTTCCCGATCCTGATGGCGACATGGAAGCTCGCGCCCGCGCTCGCGGCAGGCAATTGCGTCGTGCTGAAGCCCGCTGAACAGACGCCCGCTTCCATCCTCGTGCTGCTCGAACTGATTCAGGATCTGCTGCCGGCTGGCGTGCTGAACGTCGTCAATGGTTTCGGTCTCGAAGCGGGCAAGCCGCTCGCGTCGAACAAGCGCATCGCGAAGATTGCCTTCACAGGCGAAACGACGACAGGCCGCCTGATCATGCAGTACGCGAGCCAGAACATCATTCCCGTGACGCTGGAGCTCGGCGGCAAGAGCCCGAACATCTTCTTCGCCGACGTGCTCGACAAGGACGACAGCTTCTTCGACAAGGCGCTCGAAGGCTTCGCGATGTTCGCGCTGAATCAGGGCGAAGTCTGCACCTGCCCGTCGCGCGTGCTGGTCGAAGAATCGATTTACGACCGCTTCATGGAGCGCGCGGTGAAGCGCGTCGCCGCCATCCAGCAGGGACACCCGCTCGACTCGAAGACGATGATCGGCGCACAGGCTTCGCGGGAGCAACTGGAAAAGATCCTGTCGTACATCGATCTCGGCAAGCAGGAAGGCGCGCAATGCCTGATCGGCGGCGAGCAGAACAAGCTCGACGGCGAACTCTCGAAGGGCTATTACGTGAAGCCGACCGTGTTCCGCGGTCACAACAAGATGCGCATCTTCCAGGAAGAAATCTTCGGACCGGTCGTTTCCGTCACGACGTTCAAGAACGAAGAAGAAGCGCTGGAGATCGCCAATGACACGCTGTATGGCCTCGGCGCCGGCGTCTGGACGCGCGACGGCACGCGCGCCTATCGCTTCGGCCGCGAGATCCAGGCGGGCCGCGTGTGGACGAATTGCTACCACGCGTACCCGGCGCATGCGGCGTTCGGCGGCTACAAGCAGTCGGGTATCGGACGCGAGAATCACAAGATGATGCTCGATCACTACCAGCAAACGAAGAATCTGCTGGTCAGCTATAGCGACAAACCGTTGGGCTTCTTCTGAGCGTAGTGCTCCTGTTGGGCGGATCGCGCGATGCGGTTCGCCCTTTTTTCCCCGCGGATCAAGCCAAAAGAGGAAGCGCGATGAGCGAAGAAGGCGTTGCGCGTGTCGTGGCAACGGATGCGGCGGTCAAGCTGATTCAGCAGTTGAGCGCCGAGCACGGCCCGATTATTTTTCATCAGTCGGGCGGATGTTGCGACGGCAGCGCGCCGATGTGCTTTCCGTCGAATGAATTCATGGTCGGCGGATCGGATGTGAGGCTCGGCGAGATTGCAGGCGTGCCGTTCTATATGAGCGAATCGCAATTCGAGTACTGGCAGCACACGCAGTTGATCATCGATGCCGTGCCGGGCAACGGCGGCATGTTTTCACTGGAGCGGCCTACGGGTCTGCGGTTCCTGACGCGCTCGCGCCTGTTCGACGATGTAGAGAATGCGTGGCTCGAAAAGCATCCGGTGAGCAAAGCCGACGCTGTTTGATGTCGATGTTTCGAGTGCCCAAACGCTGCGTGCGTCTGGGCACTTTTCTATTTCTTCGAGGCGTCAGGAATAGCGGACGCAGCTTCTTCAGCGTGAAGCAGCGCGTCGCTGTCGTCCTTCAAGCCGACGCCCGTCAACCCCAGACGACGCGCATGCGTCAGCAGATAGTGCAGCTTGTGCGCCGCGGCTTCGTAATCGAGTCCTTCCGGCCGCACATTTGAAATGCAATTGCGCTGCGCGTCGCTGCACCCCACTTTCGGCGCGTACGTCAGATAGATGCCGAGGCTATCCGGCGAACTCAGCCCCGGCCTTTCGCCGATCAACATCACGACGAGCTTCGTCTTCAACAACTCGCCGATCTCATCGCCCAACGCGACACGCGATTGACGCGCGACCACGACAGGTCCGATCTTCCAGTCGGTGAGACGCTTCGTGATCGCTTGCAGGAACGGAATCGATTGTTTCGACGCGGCGAATGCAGATAGTCCATCGGCGATGACGAATACAACATCGGGCGTATCATTGGTCGCCGCCTGGCTTAGCGCGTCGCGGCTCTCATCGGACAGGCGTCGCCCCATATCAGGTCGACGCAAATAATGCGCGCGATCCGGCGCGGCGCTATGCACGTCGAGCGACACAAAGCCGTGCGCGCGCAATTGTTCATGCAAGACATCAGCATCGAGCGGATGATGCACGGCATCGCGCGCCTGCGCATGCGAGAGATTGAACGCGAGCAACGGCGCGGTCGGCAGACTGTTGCCCGCGCGGCCCAATGCGATGCGCGCATTCGTGAACGCACGCAGCGCCTGCCACGCATTCTTTTCGATCGAATCGCTCATGCGATGCCCATCCATTCGCTCGCGCCTTCGAGCAACGGCTGACGCGTCGGCGCATTGAGCAGCGCACCGCGCGGATCGGTGATCTGCATCGACTCCAGCCATTCTTCGAACTCGGGCGCGCGACGCAAGCCGAGCACGTCGCGCACATACAGCGCGTCATGGAACGACGTGCTCTGGTAGTTCAGCATCACGTCATCCGCGCCGGGAATGCCCATGATGAAGTTGATGCCCGCCACGCCAAGCAGCGTCAGCAGATTGTCCATGTCGTCCTGATCGGCTTCCGCGTGATTCGTGTAGCAGATGTCGCAGCCCATCGGCACGCCGAGCAGCTTGCCGCAGAAGTGATCTTCGAGGCCCGCGCGCGTGATCTGCTTGCCGTCGTACAGATATTCGGGGCCGATAAATCCGACTACGGTATTCACCAGAAACGGATTGAACTGACGCGCGACGGCGTACGCGCGCACCTCGCAGGTCTGCTGATCGACGCCATGATGCGCGTCCGCCGAGAGCGCACTGCCCTGCCCGGTCTCGAAGTACATCACGTTGTTGCCGACCGTGCCGCGCTCGAGCGACAACGCCGCTTCATACGCTTCCTGCAACAGCGCAAGCGAGATACCGAAACCCGCATTCGCTTTCTCGGTGCCTGCGATCGACTGGAACACGAGATCGACGGGTGCACCCTTTTCTATCGCCGCAATCGTGTTGGTGACGTGCGTGAGCACGCATGATTGCGTCGGCACCTGATAGCGCGTGCGGAAGTCGTCGATCATCATGAGCAACTTCGTGATCGCCGAAAGACTGTCGGACGCGGGGTTGATGCCGACCATCGCATCGCCGCAACCGTACATCAAGCCGTCGATCATCGATGCAGCGATGCCCTTCACGTCATCCGTCGGATGATTCGGCTGCAGACGCACCGACATGTGACCCGGCAAGCCGACCGTGTTGCGAAAGCGCGTGACGACGGGCCGCTTGCGCGCCGCGAGGATCAGATCCTGATTGCGCATCAGCTTCGACACGGCCGCAACCATCTCGGGCGTGAGCCCTTTCGTGATGCGCGTGAGCGCGGCCGTATCCGTCGAACTCGAGAGCAGCCAGTTGCGAAACTCGCCCACCGTCAGATGCGAAATCTCGGCGAACGCTTCGGGCGAATGCGTATCGACGACGAGGCGCGTGACTTCGTCGCTCTCGTAAGGAACCAGCGCTTCGTTGAGGAACGTGCGCAGCGGCACGTCCGCGAGCGCCATCTTCGCGGCGACGCGCTCCTCCTCGCTGGCCGCCGCGATACCGGCGAGCTGGTCGCCGGAACGCAGCGGGCTCGCCTTCGCCATTAGCGTCTTCAGATCGGCAAAACGGTACGTGCGGCTGCCGATTGTCTCCGTGTAGCTCATGTCGTGTACTCCATCGCCGCAGCTACTGCGCGGCTTGTTGCAGGTACGCCAGTGCTTCTACAGCGTGGTCATTCTTCGAGCAACGCATCGGCGGGCGCGACTTCGCGTTGATGACGCGTCATCAGGAAGTAGCCGTAGCCGAGCGCGATGAACGCGGCGAACACCAGCGCGACGAGCAGATTGAAGTAGATCATCGTCGCCAGCGAAATCACCGCGGCCACCAGCGCGAACGCCGGGAAGTACGGAAACAGCGGCGCGCGGAACGGGCGCTCCATGTCCGGGTCGCTGCGGCGCAGCTTGAAGAGCGAAAGCATGCTGATGATGTACATCACGATAGCGCCAAATACCGACATCGTCACGATGTTCGCCGTCAGCGTCTGGCCGCCGAACTGAATCAGCTCGTCGCTATAGATCGCGGCAATGCCGACCACGCCGCCCGCGAGAATCGCGCGATGCGGGGTCTTGAAGCGCGGATGCACTTTCGACAGCCATTCGGGCAGGTAGCCCGCGCGCGCCAGCGCGAAGATTTGCCGCGAGTAGCCAAGGATGATGCCGTGGAACGACGCGACGAGGCCGAACAGTCCCAGCCAGACCAGCATGTGCATCCAGCCGCTGTTTTCACCGACGATGTATTTCATCGCTTGCGGCAGCGGGTCGTTGATGTTGGAGAGCTTGGTCCAGTCGCCCGCCGCGCCCGCGAACACCATCACGCCGATGGCCAGCACGACGAGGGTCAGGATGCCCGCCACGTAGGCGATCGGGATGGAGCGCTTCGGGTTTTTCGCTTCTTCGGCGGCCATCGCGACGCCTTCGATCGCGAGGAAGAACCAGATCGCGAACGGAATCGCAGCGAACATGCCGTGGAACGAGCCCATGCTGAACGTATTGGCGCCGGCCCAGCCGCCCTTTGTGAAGTTCGACCACTGGAAGCCCGGCGACACGACGCCCATGAACACGAGCAGTTCAAAGATCGCGAGCAGCGTCACGCACAACTCGAACGCCGCCGCGATCTGCACGCCGACGATATTCAGCGCCATGAACACCAGATACGCGCCCATTGCCGCGTGCTTGGGTTCGAGGCCGGGAAACTGCACATGCAGATACGCGCCGATCGCGAGCGCGATCGCGGGTGGCGCAAACACGAACTCGACGAGCGTCGCAGCGCCCGCGATGTAGCCGCCCGTCGGACCGAACGCGTGGCGCGCATAGGCGAACGGGCCGCCCGCGTGCGGAATCGACGTGGTGAGCTCGGTGAAGCTGAAAATGAATGTCGTGTACATCGCGGCAATGAACAGCGCAGTGATCACGAAACCGAGCGTGCCGGCGCTCGCCCAGCCGTAGCTCCAGCCGAAATACTCGCCGGAGATCACAAGGCCGACGGCGATGCCCCAAAGCTGCCAGGTGCCGAGCGTCTGCTTCAGTTCGTGATGCGTAACGGCGCCTTTGTGCTGGGTTGTCGACTCTGATTTCATCTGAGGCTCCCTTTTGTTGAAGTTGCCGGCTGATCGGCCCGCGTGGTGGGCCCACGGAGCGGTCCTTTTGGCGGTGGCATCTGGCGATGGTAGGAAGCCATTAATCGAGGTGTTATCGAAAATCGGCAAAAGTTAGCTTGGGTTGTTTTATCTTGTTTCGTTAGGTCGCGATTAAGAAAATGCTGAATATGCGCGACGACTGACGGGCCGCAGCAGCGAAAAATCCGCAGGATTTGGTAAATCGCCGCGTGCTATCGTGTTTTCATCGATCCTTTTCCAATGCTTGCCATGAACGATATCGGCCATCGCGCGCGCTACGCCGCACGGCTCGCCCGCGTGCTCGACAATATCTACGATCACCTCGACGAGCCGCTCGATATCGAACGGCTTGCCGGGATTGCGTGTCTGTCGACGTATCACTGGCACCGGATCTATCAGGCAATGTACGGCGAAACGGTCGCGACGACGGTACGCCGGCTGCGTTTGCATCGCGCGGCCGGCTATCTCGCGAATGGGTCGATGCCGATTGCCGAGATCGCCGAGCGGTCCGGCTATAGCAGTTTGCAGTCGTTCACGCGGACGTTCAGCGCCGTCTTCGGCATGCCGCCCGCGCTGTATCGGAAGGCCGGGACGCACAGCCGGTTCCGGCCGTCTCTAGCGGATTCAGGAGGGTGCGAAATGACGATGAGAGACGTGGTGATACGCGATATCGAGGGCTTCGACGTGCTGAGCGTCGATCACGTCGGGCCGTATATGCAGATCGGCAAGGCGTTCGATACGCTGATGGGATGGCTGGCTTCCCGTGGCCTGCTGTCGAACGAGATGCGGATGATCGGCATTTACTACGATGATCCGACGGCGGTGGCCGAGGGTGAGTTGCGGTCGAAGGCGGGCGTATGGCTGCCGCGTACCGTCGATGTGTCGGGTGATGGTCTGGTAAGCGTCACGTCGATCACGGGCGGCAGGTACGCGGTGTTGCGGCATAAGGGGCCTTACGCGGATATGGCGTCGGCTTATCAGTGGCTTTACGGCGAGTGGCTGGTCAATTCGGAACATGAGGCCGCCGACGCGCCGGTGTTCGAGGAGTATTTGAATAATCCTAAGGAAACCGCGCCGGCGAACTTGCTGACGGATATCTGCTTGCCAGTGGTTTAGGAATGGTTCGTGCTCGCTGCCGATGTTCTGTTGCTGTCGGAAGTGGGTGAAAGCATGAAGCGGTATCGGGATTTGAGCGGCCAGTCGGGTGTCGTTGCTTACGAGATATCGGATGACGCGATCACCGTGAAGTTTCGTGACGGTGACGTGTATCTGTACGACTATGCGACGGCGGGACGGCGGGACGGCGGGAAGTCGAGGAGATGAAGCGGCTGGCCGTCGCAGGGCAAGGTTTGTCGACTTTTATCTCGCGGGTCGTGAAGGATCGGTATGCGCGCAAATGGTCTTGAGATTTCTTAGGCGATAAAAAAACTCCAACCAGTGACGGTTGGAGTTTTTGTTGGTGCTTAGCTGATTTGGCTCGGGACGCTTACTCAAACGTCGATATTCCCCGCCCGCAACGCATTGCTCTCGATGAACGCGCGACGCGGCTCGACTTCATCGCCCATCAGCGTCGTAAAGATCCCATCCGCCGCGATCGCATCTTCGATCTGCACGCGCAGCAAGCGACGTACGCTCGGATCCATCGTCGTTTCCCAGAGCTGTCCAGGATTCATCTCACCGAGACCCTTATAGCGCTGCTTCGAAACGTTCCGCTCGGCATCGGCGATCAGCCATTTCATCGCACTCTTGAAGTCGCCGACAGCCACGCTCCGCTCACCGCGCTTTATGACAGCGCCCTCGCCGATCAGCCCCTTGAACGTGTTCGCCGTGTTCACGAGTTGCTGATAGTCCGCCGTAAGCTGGAACTCTTCGTCGATGACCGAGACCTTCACGTTGCCGTGATGACGACGCTCGACGCGCAGCGAACGCAGTTCGCGCACCGGGTCGTACATCGGGATCACATTGACCTCGGGCTTGAGCGGATCGTCGCGCAGCTTGGCCTGAAGTGAAGCGGCCGATACTTGCGTCGACTGCTCGCTCGACAGATCGATCGTCACGCCGTCCATCACCGCGCCGAGCGCCGCTTCGTCGTACAACCGGCTCAGACGATCGACGACTCCCTGCGCCAGCAAATAAGAACGAGCCAGCTCGCCCAGCGCATCGCCCGCAATCGGCGTCCCGCCTTCCGACGGCATCAGTTCAGACCCGTTCAGAGCCAGACGCAGCATATGCGCGTTCAACTCCGCGGTGTCCTTAAGATAACGCTCGTCCTTGCCCGCCTTCACCTTGTACAGCGGCGGTTGCGCGATATAGATATAGCCGCGCTCGATCATCTCCGGCATCTGACGATAGAAGAACGTCAGCAGCAGCGTACGGATGTGCGCACCGTCGACGTCCGCGTCGGTCATGATGATGATGCGGTGATAGCGCAGCTTGTCGAGGTTGTAGTCTTCCTTGCCAATGCCGCAGCCCAGCGCCGTAATCAGCGTGACGATCTGTTCCGACGACAGCAGCTTGTCGTAACGCGCCTTCTCGACGTTCAGCACCTTGCCGCGCAGCGGCAGAATGGCCTGGAATTTTCTGTCGCGGCCCTGCTTTGCCGAACCGCCTGCCGAATCGCCCTCGACGATGTAAATCTCAGACTTCGCAGGATCTTTCTCCTGGCAGTCCGCCAGCTTGCCCGGCAGTCCGACGCCGTCCAGCACGCCTTTGCGTCGCGTCATTTCACGCGCCTTGCGCGCTGCGTCGCGAGCACGCGCGGCATCGACGATCTTGCCGCAAATGATCTTCGCGTCGTTCGGTGTTTCGAGCAGGAACTCTTCGAGCGCCTTCGCGACCACTTCTTCGACCGGCGCGCGCACTTCCGACGACACCAGCTTGTCCTTCGTCTGCGAACTGAACTTCGGCTCGGGCACCTTCACCGACAGCACACACGACAGCCCTTCGCGCATGTCGTCGCCCGACGTTTCGACCTTCGCCTTCTTCGCGATTTCGTGGTCGACGATGTACTTGTTGATCACGCGCGTCATGGCCGCGCGCAGACCCGTCAAATGGCTACCGCCGTCGCGCTGCGGAATGTTGTTCGTGAAGGTCAGTACGTTCTCGTTGTAGCTGTCGTTCCATTGCATCGCCACTTCGACGCCCACACCGTCCTTCTCGCCGACGATATGAAAAATGGTCGGATGCAGCACGGTCTTCGTCTTGTTGATGTACTCGACGAAGCCCTTCACGCCGCCGACAAACGCGAAATCGTCTTCCTTGCCCGAACGCTGATCGGTGAGACGAATCCGCACGCCGTTGTTCAGGAACGAGAGTTCGCGAATACGCTTCGCGAGAATGTCGTAGTGATATTCGACATTGCCGAAGATTTCCAGATCGGCCATGAAGTGCACTTCGGTGCCACGGTTTTCCGTATCGCCGACAACAGCGATCGGCGACAGGCGTTCACCGTCCACTTCTTCGATGACGCGGTTTTGCGGCACGCCACGGTGGAACTCCATGAAGTGCTTCTTGCCGTCACGACGCACGGTCAGGCGCAGCCACGACGACAGCGCATTCACGCACGACACGCCCACGCCGTGCAGGCCGCCCGACACCTTGTAGCTGTTCTGGTCGAACTTGCCGCCCGCGTGCAACTCGGTCATGACGATTTCAGCGGCGCTGCGCTTCGGATCGTGCTTGTCGTCGCGCTTGATGCCCGTCGGGATGCCGCGGCCGTTGTCGGTCACGGAAATCGAGTTGTCGGCGTGGATGATGACCTGAATGTCGTCGCAATGACCGGCGAGTGCCTCGTCGATCGAATTGTCGAGCACCTCGAACACGAGGTGATGCAGACCGGTCCCGTCCGACGTATCGCCGATGTACATACCCGGTCGCTTGCGCACGGCCTCCAGACCTTCGAGGATCTGAATGGACGAGGCGCCGTAGCTGTTATCGGGTTGCGAATTGTTCGTTTCAGTCATGGATTTCTTCCGGATCTGCGTTACTGCTTCGTTACTGCTCGGAGCTTTTCAAAACACCATAAAAACACCAAAGGGGCGCTGCGCCCCTTGGTGTGTTCTTCGTGTTGGACGCGTCAGATGCGCATCGGCATCACCACGTATTTGAACTCGTCGTTCTCGGGAATGGTGATCAGCGCGCTCGAACTCGCGTCGCCGAGGCTGATTTCCAGCAGGTCAACCTTCAGGTTCGCGAGCACGTCGAGCAGGTACGTGACGTTGAAACCGATGTCGATGCTGTCGCCCTGGTACGGGATTTCGAGTTCTTCCTGGGCTTCTTCCTGGTCCGCGTTGGTGGACATGATCTTCAACTGGCCCGGCTCGACGATGCAGCGCACGCCCTTGAACTTGTCCGAGGTCAGAATGGCCGCGCGTTGCAGCGAACGTTGCAACTCTTCGCGGCCGATCACGAAGGTGTTCTTGTGCGACTTCGGAATCACGCGCTGGAAGTCGGGGAACTTGCCTTCGACCAGCTTCGATACCAGCTCGACGCCGCCGAACGTGAACTTGACCTGCGTGGGCGCGATGTCGATCTTGAGGACATCGTCGATGTCTTCGAGCAGACGTTGCAGTTCGAGAATCGTCTTACGCGGGATGATGACTTCCTGGCGCGCGAACGAGCCTTCGATCTTCATCGACGAAAACGCGAGGCGGTGACCGTCCGTCGCGACAGCCATCAATTGATCGCCATCGACCACCAGCAGCATGCCATTCAGGTAGTAACGGATGTCCTGCTGCGCCATCGCGAAGTGGACCATGCCGAGCAACTGGCGGAATGTCTTTTGGGGAACCGCGAGGTTTGCGCCAAAGTCTTTAGCTTGAGCGACGGTCGGGAACTCATCGGCCGCCAGCGTCTGCAAGGCGAAACGGCTTTTGCCGGACTGGACCGTCAAGCGTTTGTCGTTCAGGGTCAGCGTGACTTGCCCGTCGGGCATCGCGCGCAGAATGTCGAGCAGCTTGCGTGCCGCTACCGTCGTGGCCACCGAGTCACCGCCGACGCCGAAGTCGGCACGCGTGGTGATTTGTAGTTCGAGGTCGGTGGACAGGAACGAGACGTCCGGGCCGTTCTTGGTAATCAGCAAATTGGCGAGGATCGGCAACGTATGACGGCGTTCGACAATGCCGCTCACGGTTTGCAGCGGCCTGAGGAGGTTATCGCGTTCGGTCTTGACCAGTTGCATAGAGTTCCTTCGTTGATGTGACGGCCTGCGCGCCTTGCCCGGCAGTATTGAAGCGCGCGGCCCCGGCCCCCCGCCGGCGCGGTACTGCGCCAGTCACGGCATGTGAATCCCGTCCGCTTTTGCCGGACGGTTAAACCTGTATTGTGCCTGAAAATGGAAGCACTTCCCTAAATTGGGGGTGGCTTGCGCAATAAACAGATCGAATTTTCCGACCAGTTCGAGGAAACCTTCGATCTGATCCGGCCCCCTAACCCAGTGTCAACCCTTCAGCGTCTGCTCCAGCACGTGAAGCTCGTGATTGAGCTGCGCGTCCTTGCCGCGCTCGTCGGCAATCTTGCGCACCGCGTGCAGCACTGTGGTGTGGTCGCGCCCGCCGAACAGCTCGCCGATTTCGGGCAGGCTCTTCTGCGTCAGCTCCTTGGCCAGGTACATCGCAATCTGGCGCGGACGCGCGATATTGGCCGGGCGCTTCTTCGAATACATGTCGGCGACCTTGATGCTGTAGAAGTCGGCGACCGTTTTCTGGATGTTTTCCACCGAAATCTGCCGGTTCTGCACCGTCAACAGGTCTTTCAGCGCTTCCTTGGTCAGCTCGATCGTGATTTCGCGGCCGTGGAACTTCGAGTACGCGAGAATCTTGCGCAGCGCGCCTTCCAGTTCGCGAACGTTCGACCGCAGATGCTTCGCAACGAAAAACGCGACATCCTCGTTCAAATTCACGCCTTCCGATTGCGCCTTGCGCATCAGAATCGCGACGCGCATCTCAAGCTCGGGCGGTTCGATTGCGACAGTAAGGCCGGAATCGAAGCGCGAAATCAGACGGTCGTCGATACCTGAGATTTCTTTCGGATAGGTATCGCTGGTGATGATCACCTGTGCCTTGTTCGCAACCAGCGCTTCGAACGCGTAGAAGAATTCTTCCTGCGTACGGGATTTGCCCGAGAAGAACTGAATATCGTCGATCAGCAGCAGGTCGAGCGAATGGTAGTAGCGCTTGAAGTCGTCGAATGCCTTGCGTTGATACGCCTTCACGACATCGGACACGTACTGTTCCGCATGGATGTAGCGGATGCGCGCGCCCGCCTTATCCATCAGCAGCTGGTTGCCGATCGCGTGAATCAGGTGGGTCTTGCCAAGGCCCACGCCGCCGTACAGGAACAACGGGTTGTACGAGATGCCGGGATTGTCGGCGACCTGAATCGCGGCCGCGCGCGCCAGCTGATTCGCCTTGCCGGTCACGAAATTGTCGAAGGTGAGCACGGGGTTCAGCTTCGAACGCTCGTACATCGAGTCGCTTTCGCCGTTCGCGGCCGCGCCTGGACGCCACGTGCGGCGCGCGGCCGCGGCTTCGTTCGCGTCGAGGCTGGGGAGATCGAGGTCGGCGGCATCGTCGGTCAGTTGCGCGGCGTGCGTGTGCGCGCCGAGGCCCGCGCGCGTCGCGTGAGCCGCCTGTACGGCGCCGACTGCCGCGTCGACGGCTGCGGCGGCACTGCGCGCGCCCACCGACGATGGCCGCGACGGCGCGGCAGGCGCCGAACGCACGCCGGCTTTGGGATCGAGGACGAACTGGACGTCGACGGGCGAATGCCAGAAGTCACGCGCGAGATCGGTGATGCGGCCGGAAAACTGGCTCTTGACCCAATCCAGCTTGAAACGGTTCGGCGCTGCGATGCTCAGGGTATTCGCATCGGCGTCGAAGGCGACCGGGGCCAACGGTTTGATCCACGTCACGTACTGCTGGGGCGTCAATTCACGCTCCAGCAATGCGGAACAGTGTTGCCAGAATTCGTTCATCAAGTTGCTATCGTTATGTTTGCGACGCGTCCCGCCGGCGCTCTGATCGCGGAATACGCGACGAGGCCCGAAGCAGCCAGGCGGAAAAGCCCCAGACGCTTGTGCCACAAGGGTTTGCGGGGTCAAGCGGGCCGGGGCGGCGTGCGTGATTTTTGGGAAGTAAGGCGAGATTCTACCGCCAAAACGGTGCGTAAAGTGAGTTATCCACAGGGCCCGATCAAACACCGCCGACAATCGCCGCCTGTGGATCATCGCCCTAAACTATTGACGACTCAGAGAAAACCGGTTTAAATAGCGGGTTCCGCGAAAACCAATTTTCGAACCTCCGGCCATTGCACTTTCAGCGATGCTCGCGCGGTTATTTCTCAACAAGTGAGAGCAACATGAAACGTACCTACCAACCTTCCGTGACGCGCCGTAAGCGCACCCATGGCTTCCGCGTTCGCATGAAGACCGCTGGTGGCCGCAAAGTCATCAACGCACGCCGCGCGAAGGGCCGCAAACGCCTCGCCATCTAAGGCAGGCTGATACGCGGTCAAGCCGAGTGCGCGCTGTGTCCGACACCCGTGACGCTGCGGGAACGGCAGACGCGCCGCATCAGAACGTCGTTCCGGTGCAGGCGTCCGCAGCCTTTCCCAAAGCCGCAAGGCTGCTAAAAACGGATGAATTTTCATCCGTTTTTCGTTTGCGCCCGTGGCGCCGAACGGCTCACTTCGTCGTGTACGCGCGGCCCACGGGCAATGAAGCGCGGCTCGGCCTCGTGATCGGCAAGAAGTTTGCGCCGCGCGCGGTCACGCGCAATCTGGTGAAGCGCCTCGCGCGCGAAGCGTTTCGCTTGCGTCGCGCGGAGTTCGGCGGCTGGGACGTGTTGCTGCGCCTGCACGCCAAATTCGACAGGAAGGCGATGCCCAGCGGATCGTCGCCGCCGTTGAAAGCGCTGTGCCGTGGCGAAATCGACGTGCTGCTCGACAAGGCGGCGCGCGAAATCGCCCGTCGCGAAGCGCCGGCAGCATCGGCAGGACAGGCGGCCGACACGCCGCCAGCCGCACCATGAGGCCCGCGCAGTCCACATGCGCGGCTGTTTTGCGGCGCTTCTTATCGGGCGGCGCGGTTGGGCCGCACTAGTCATGCAAACGGTATTATTCGCCTTGCTGCGTTTCTACAAGATTGCCGTGAGTCCCATGCTCGGCAATCGGTGCCGTTTTTATCCCTCCTGTTCGGATTACGCGCGCGAAGCAATCCAGTATCATGGCGCCGCGCGTGGTACTTACCTCGCCGCCAGGCGCCTGTGCCGCTGTCACCCGTTTTCGGCGGGCGGCATCGATCTTGTCCCGCCTCCAACTCCTAAGAAGCGCTGACGCGCTGTGCCATCGACACTGAGACAACGCATGGATATCAAACGCACCGTCCTATGGGTCATCTTCTTCATGTCAGCTGTCATGCTGTTCGACAACTGGCAGCGCGACCATGGACGCCCGTCGATGTTCTTCCCGAGCGCGACGCAGACCAAGACGGCAGCTCCAGCTGCGCCGGGTTCGGCGGCGGCGGGAAGCCAACCGGCCGATTTGCCGCAGACGAGCGCCGCGGCGCCCGGCTCGACGGCACCCGCTACGCAGCAGGCGCAGCTGGTTTCGTTCAGCACTGACGTCTACCGCGGCCAGATCGACACGCGTGGCGGCACGCTGTCCAAGCTCACGCTGATCAAGCCGGGCGAGGGCAAGCAGCCCGATCAGGTGATCACGCTGTTCGACCACACGGCCGATCACACGTATCTCGCGCGCACGGGCCTGCTCGGCGGCGACTTCCCGAACCACACTGACGTGTTCACGCCCGTTCCCGGTCAGGCGACCGACATGACGGGCAACACGCTGAAGCTGTCGTTCGAGTCGCCGGAAAAGGGCGGACTGAAGGTCGTGAAGACCTACACGTTCACGCGCGGCAGCTACGTGATCGACGTCGACACGAAGATCCAGAACGTCGGCACGACGCCCGTCAAGCCGACCGCGTACATGGAACTCGTGCGCGACAGCCAGCCTGTCGAGACGCCGCGCTTCTCGCATACGTTCATCGGGCCGGCTGTGTACACGGAGCAGCATCACTTCCAGAAGTTGACGTTCGGCGACATCGACAAGAACAAGGAAGACTACGCAACCTCCGCCGACAATGGCTGGGTCGCGATGGTGCAGCACTATTTCGCGTCGGCGTGGATTCCGCAGCAGGGCGTCAAGCGCGATATCTACGTCGAGAAGATCGACCCGTCGCTGTATCGCGTGGGCGTCAAGCAGCCGCTGCAGACGATCGAACCGGGTAAGACGGTCGACGTGAATGCGCGTCTGTTCGCCGGTCCGGAAGAAGAGCGCATGCTCGAAGGCATCGCGCCGGGTCTGGAACTGGTGAAGGACTACGGCTGGGTGACGATCATCGCGAAGCCGCTGTTCTGGCTGCTCGAGAAGATCCACAGCTATGTCGGCAACTGGGGCTGGGCGATCGTGCTGCTGACGCTGCTGATCAAGGCGGTGTTCTTCCCGCTGTCGGCCGCGAGCTACAAGTCGATGGCCCGCATGAAGGAAATCACGCCGCGTATGCAGGCGCTGCGCGAGCGTTTCAAGGGCGATCCGCAGAAGATGAACGCGGCTCTGATGGAGCTGTACAAGACTGAGAAAGTGAATCCGTTCGGCGGCTGTCTGCCCGTCGTGATTCAGATTCCGGTGTTTATCTCGCTGTACTGGGTGCTGCTGTCGTCAGTGGAAATGCGCGGCGCGCCGTGGATTCTCTGGATTCACGATCTGTCGCAACAAGATCCGTACTTCATCCTGCCGGTGCTGATGGCCGTCTCGATGTTCATTCAGACGAAGCTCAACCCGACGCCGCCGGATCCCGTCCAGGCCAAGATGATGATGTTCATGCCGATCGCGTTCTCGGTCATGTTCTTCTTCTTCCCGGCGGGTCTCGTGCTGTACTACGTCGTGAACAACGTGCTGTCGATCGCGCAGCAGTACTACATCACGCGCATGATGGGGCAGAGGAAGAAGGCCGCCTGATCGAGCGCTCGGATCGGAGAGGAATCGTCCGATCCGATACGAAGCAACATAAAAAACCGCCCGGTTTCTGCCGGGCGGTTTTTTTTACGTCTGCGATTTTCTAAGCGTTATAAGCGTCGCCGTAAAACTGCGAGATCAGTTCCTGAACCAGATAGCGATGATGCGGCGTCAATGATTCGATTTTCGACGCGAGCTCGAGCGTCTCGGGCGAAAGCGGATATTTCTCGCCACGCGCCAACGGCTTCGGAACATTCCGCGTCGATCCTCCCGGCGAAGGCCCGTAATGCAGCCAATGGACATCCACTTCGAGCCAAGCCGCGAGCGTGAGCAACTTGTCGTCAGTGGGGATCGTGCGGCCGCTCAGCCACTTGTGCACCGTTTGCGGTGACACGGGCTGATCGCCGCGATGGCGTAGATTGAAATGCAATGCGAGATCGGTCCCGCCCTTGAGTTTTTCCGGGGCGCGTCTCATCGCGAACTTGAGTCGCTCGGCAAAAGCCGCTTTTTCTTCGACGGTTGGCATCGGCAGATTGTGCAGTCCGTCGCATCGCAGGTAGACAACTGTACACGCTACATTTCGCGTGTCTGAGATTTGCCTATCTCGTTACAGCAACCCATCGGAAGCGCTCTCCCAAAGATTCCAGAGTCCGCTTTACGTTGATCTGTAGGGCTTAGACTACACGAAGGGTCCGAATTCCTCTATCTGTGGACCCAGGAATCTCTTAGCCCGATTGAGATAAATCTGAAACATCTCGTTCGCCCGCGGCGACGAGGTCCACGCGCTAACACCCGAAAGGCCCGCGTTACAATGCCAGGCGTTCAGCGCACGGCTAGTGCGCTGCTTTCTTACTCCTCTCTGCCGCTTCCGACATGCTCGCAACCGATTTCGATCCGATCGTCGCCATTGCCACCGCGCCCGGCCGCGGCGGGATAGGTGTGGTGCGGATTTCGTTCGGGCGCGCCGGCGAAGCGGCGGCGCAGCCGATGATGCAGGCGCTCACCGGGCAACCGCTGACGCCGCGCCACGCGAGCTACGTCCCGTTTCTTGACGGCGGCGGAAACGCGCTCGATCGCGGCATCGCGCTGTATTTTCCGGCTCCGCATTCCTACACCGGCGAACATGTGCTCGAGTTGCAGGGGCACGGCGGCCCGATCGTGCTCCAGCTGGTTCTGCAGCGCTGCATCGATGCCGGACGTGCGTTCGGTCTGCGGCTTGCGGAACCGGGCGAGTTCACGCGTCGCGCGTTTCTCAACGACAAGCTCGATCTCGCGCAGGCCGAGGCCGTCGCCGATCTGATCGAAGCCAGTACGGAAGCGGCCGCGCGCTCGGCCGGCCGCTCGCTGGAAGGCGCGTTTTCGCGTGATATCCATTCTTTGGTTGAAGAGGTGATCACGTTGCGGATGCTCGTCGAGGCGACGCTCGATTTCCCCGAAGAAGAAATCGATTTTCTCGAAGCCGCCGACGCACGCGGCAAGCTTGCGCGCATCCGCGAGCGTCTCGCGCTGGTGCTGAGCGAAGCCCGGCAGGGCGCGCTGCTGCGCGAGGGCTTGTCCGTCGTGCTGGCCGGGCAGCCAAACGTCGGCAAATCGTCGCTGCTGAACGCGCTCGCGGGCGCGGAACTCGCAATCGTCACGCCGATTGCGGGCACGACCCGCGACAAGGTCGCGCAGACGATACAGATCGAAGGCATCCCGCTGCATGTGATCGACACGGCGGGGCTGCGTGAGACGGAAGACGAGGTCGAGAAGATCGGTATCGAGCGAACCTGGGGTGAGATCCAGCGCGCCGATGTCGTGCTACATCTGCTCGACGCCCGTTCGGGCATGACCGCCGACGACGATGCGATCGCCGCGCGGTTTCCGATGGGCGTGCCCGTTGTTCGCGTGCTGAACAAGACAGATCTGACGGGAATCGCACCGAGCGTTACCGGCTTGAACGGGACGGACGAGGGCGATTCGTGCGAGGTTCGCCTGTCCGCAAAAAGGGGCGACGGGATCGACTTGCTCCGGGGCGAACTACTGCGCATCGCGGGTTGGCAAGCCGGCGCGGAAACCGTCTATCTGGCGCGCGAGCGGCATCTGATTGCACTTCGAGCCGCGCAAGAACATTTGGGACTCGCCGCAGCACACGCTGATCAGAATGCGCAAGCTCTGGATCTGTTCGCTGAAGAGTTGCGACTGGCTCAGGATCAACTCAATTCGATCACCGGCGAATTCACTTCTGACGACCTTCTTGGTGTAATTTTCAGCAGGTTTTGTATCGGCAAGTAAGTACTTGCGGACAGCCCATATACATGGCTTTTTAGCGCCTCTATCGAAGCTGTTTTTCGGTACACAACTCTGTACACTCTGTATTTGACGCCCCCTGTGTACCGAACCCGCCAGCATGCCAAAACTCGCGACGCCGCTCAGCGAATCTCAAATCCGCACCTTGCAGCCGCGCGCCACGCGCTACAGCGTCGCCGACGGCAACGGTCTCATCCTCGAAGTCATGCCGACCGGAAAGAAGGTCTGGCGCTTCCGCTATACGCTCAACGGGCGTCGGCAACCGATGGTCACGATCGGCGACTATCAGCTGATGTCATTGCGCGTCGCTCGAGCCAGGGCGCAGAAGTATGCGGAAATCGTCGGGCAGGGCTTGTCGCCCGTGTCCATAGCTAGACAGGACCGGGGCGCCGAAAAGCGCGTCGATGTGCTGCGCGACGGCGCCGAGCTCTACGTGATGTCGGCAATGGCCCGTAAATCCGACGAGTATCGACGCACGACGCAGCGCGCGCTCGACAAGGACATCCTCCCCGCGATCGGGCACAAACCCATCGCGCAGGTCACGACGGAAGATATCCAGTCGATCTGCGACGCAATCAAGAGTCGGGGCGCGCCGCAGATGGCGCTCCACACGCGCAATGTCGCAAGGCGGCTGTTCGCGTTTCTGATCGCGCGGCAGCTCGCGAGCATCAATCCCGCCGATGCCATCGTCGCGCGCACGATCGCGACGCAGGACAGCCGCACGCGCGTGCTGACGGGAAGCGAAATCGGCACGTTGCTGCGTACGATCCATACGTCGAGCATTCGACGGCCTCTGAAGCTCGCTCTCCATCTACTCGTGCTCACGATGGTCAATAAATCCGAGTTGATCGAAGCGGCGTGGCGCGAATTCGATCTCGAAGCAGGTGTCTGGACGATTCCCGCCGCGCGTGCGAGCAACGGCCGCGATCGTCGTGTCTTTCTGTCGAGTCAGGCGCTGGCGATGTTGCGTGAGTTACGCGACATCAGAAGCAGTCGCAACTATGTCTTCCCGTCGACGCGAGGCAGCGAAGATCGCACGATTGCAAAGGGCACGCTGAATCAGGCGGCCAAAACGCTTGGGCTGGAGGGCGAACATTTCGTACTCCACGATTTCCGCCGCACGGGGTTGAGTCATCTGCGCGATGTGTTGCAATCAGTAGACGGCAAGGATGCGTTTGCAGAAGCCAAGGACACGGTCGCTGTGCGCGAGATGCAGCTCTGGGCCGATTACGTCGACGCGCAGGTTGGAGAGCAAGCAAGTTCGCCGATGGGGATGCGCTGACCTTGGCTGCCAACTTATTGGTACACAGTGTCGGATCGCCAGCGCGTATAGGCCCGTTTGACACGAGAGTCGCCCTATTAAACGAGGTTTCCGGCGATTCACTATGCGGGCCGCCCGGGATGTACTTTTAAGGTACACAGGATTCGTTTCATGTTCCTGCAACTCCCGTTCTACAAATCTTTGTGCGATAGAACCGAGGTTACGGTCCGGAATCCGGCCCGCCAAACCATCACCCGTGCAAAGCTACCTGCTCAACGTCATGCTCGCCGGATTCCGCGGCGACAGGCGCCGAGTAGACATCTGAGCCGTGCCGGTCATAGTGATCGAGCCGGAGCAGCAGACTGTCGAGGGCGCACAGTTGAATTTTGGTGAGAGAAGGAGCATCAAGGAGCGCGTGCAACCTCATGCGCCAGTACTCCGAAGTAAGGATCGTGCCGCCCATATCCCCAAGCAGCGATGGCCACATGACGCGCGAAATGTGCGCGATTTCCTGATCGATCAATCGGTTCATGTCGTCCCCCGTGACGTCTCGACAAGGCCAAAGTTTTTTACATCTGATGATTAACTTTAGCCGGATTTTAGCCAGTCACTACCTATGCAAACAAATAGGTATCCCGGCGATGTCGGGCCACAAACTAACGACATCGCATGGCCTCAAGCGTACGCATGCACGTCGCATGACAATCGGGGGAACAGAATGATGTTTGGACGTCAGTTTGACGACGTGACGCATAAGGGCGAGTGAGATGCAGCACATCCGCAAGGCGACGCGCTGCGCAACACCGGAAATTCAAGTGAGGGATACAAAAAACAGAGGGCGCAAAGAGCTAAGCGTCATCCGCCGGCGGCTCGGGCGCGCGGCACCGAACCGCAAAGCGAGGTCAATGCCACGCTGACCACGATCAGCGCCAACATGAATAGCCAGTATTCCGTCCCACGAGAAAGAGAAGGCCAGCACGTTAGCCTCCGTTCGCTCCGGATACTGTCAACCCGCCTAATGATGCAGCAGGCTGCGAATCGGATGCCGCCAGTCCATCCGCCTGTGATGGTCGTCATCGTGCAAGGCCTGGCGATGTTCCTGCCAGAGTTCGTCGGAAAACAGAAACGCGACGATGATTAGTGGCACGATCAGAAACGCGCCCAGAATCAGATGCTCGATCACAGTAACCTCCTGATCGATGGAACAGCGACAATTTCATTGTAGGCGTGTTGCAAGTCACTGCGTGTGATCCACCGCGCACACCATGTGCGCTATTCGAGTGAAGCAAGTAGCGCGCCCGGTGCGTCGCGTTCCGCCGATCAGAATGCGCTTATGCCGTCGACTTCCTCCATGCCGCGGCCAGAAGTCCCGCGCCGATCAGCAGCGTGCCTCCTGTGCAGTTGACCCCACGCTGCACGCGCGGGCTGCGGATCGCGCGCCGCGCGGCCGAAGCAAGCACGGCATATCCCAACGCATTCAAAGTCCCGAGCGCGACGAAGGTGGCTTCGAAAATCGCAATCTGCGACCACGTGGCGACTTGCGTATCGATGAACTGCGGCACGAACGCCACGAAGAACACGATGCTTTTCGGATTGAGTGCTGTCACCGCATATGCGTGCGCGAATATCCGGCTCGGGCGGGTCTCGCCTGTGGCCGGCGCGTCGGCCGTCGACACGGGAGCACGCCACAGCTTGATGCCGAGATAGATCAGATACGCTGCGCCGAGCCACTTGAGCGCGGTAAACAGCGTCGCGGACGCGGCGAGGATCACGCCAAGCCCGAGCATTGACGCCGTCATCGACGTGAGGTCGCCGAGTGCGACCCCCGCGGTCGTCACCATGGCAAATCGACGGCCGTGTCCGAGCGCATAAGAAATTACAAGCAGCACGGTAGGTCCGGGAATCGCGACGAGGATCGCGGAGGCGATGGCAAAAGGAAGCCAGTGTGCAAGTGTCATGAAAGTCTCCTGGGACCGGGCCCGGCGCTTCGGCGCGTCGCTCCCGTTCGTGTTTTTTGGGCCGATCGATTTATCCACGAACACGGCGTTCGTGCAAGCGCCCGTTTAAGTTTGTTCAGAAACACAGAGCGCACCGCCCTCAGGCATCTTTTTTATTCTGCGTTCGCTTCAGCTCGTGACGGTTTTTCATGAGTCGCACGAATGACTTTGTGTGCAACGCATCAATGGCTTAGCCATTGATCGCAAACGGTTTAAAAACCGTTTAAGCGTAAACGCTGATCTCGTCCTCAAACGATCATCCACTATGCCTTCACGCCTTCAATCGCAATTCGCAATCCGCCTAATAATCGCGGTATTACGTCATTAGGGCGGCATCAATTCGTACTGTAACGCGGTGCGACATTTAGCCGCTGTTGCAAGCGCACACAAGATGTGCTTGCCGTTCAAAACGTTTCATCTAGATTTAAAGATGTGCTTGTTTTCCGGCAGTTAAACACATAGCTAACCTGAGACGTACCCCGCAAGGAGGTAACCATGAACAAGCGAGTCGCCATTCTTTTTGCGCTGACGGGTCTATTCGCAGCAGCAGGCGCGCAGGCGCAGGACGTCGTGATCAAGCCCCAGCAAACGGTGCAGTTCAAGGCGAATTCATATGGCTGCCTGTCGAAGGACAAACTCGACGCCGTCACGCAACACGCGCAGGCCGGCGAGCAACAACAAATGCAGGAGTTCTTCTCCGGTTATCAGTGCATTTCCACGCCGGAGCATTCGGATTTCCGCGTAGTCCGCGTGGTTGGGCATGACGTCGAATTCGTCAATGCCGGCAATAGCGATACACAAGGCCTTTGGACCACCGACCGATTCATCAAGCAATAAGCATTTAAAGTTGGATTGCACCCGACAGCAAATGTCGGGTGAATACAAACATCCCAACGAAAGCATTCCTTTCGCGTCTCGGCATGGCCAGGTTCTAACCTGGCCATCATCGTTTTTCAGCTGACCTTTGGTCCGACGTCAGCGCGCCGATCGGTCGCGCGAAACCTGTCCACTGATTCCATCTGCTCATCACCCGCGCCCGGCGGCCTCATCAGGCTGTCATGCCGCACCCGCATATTCGGTATCATCACGGTCCCACCTTGCAGCCAGACGCGAAACGCGCGTGATGGCTCGATAGCGAGGACTCGGCACATATGTTGCTGCTTTCAAGACAATCGAAAGCAGGAAGGTTGATGCGACAGGGCTTTACGGCCCGACGTCGCGGCAATCCGGCAAATGTGTTTCATCGGCGAGACGCGCGACCGAGGCGCCACCGCTTCAAGGCAGGGGATGACCATGGCAAGGTACGCCGACTCTCTATTCACTCTCCGGTCCGCATTTGCGGGACCAGGTTGTAGCATGGCTCTGAAATCGACAATCTATAAGGCTGACCTCCAGATCGCCGACATGGACCGGCACTACTACGCGGACCATTCGCTGACGATCGCGCTGCACCCGTCGGAAACCAACGAGCGGATGATGGTCCGCGTCGCCGCGTTCGCGATGTTCGCGCAAGAGCGCCTCGAATTCTGCAAGGGTCTGTCGGACATCGACGAACCCGATCTGTGGGCCAAGGATCTGACAGGCGCCATCGACACGTGGATCGACGTCGGTCAACCGGACGAACGCCGCATCGCAAAGGCGAGCGGGCGCGCAAATCAAGTGATCGTGATCGCGTATGGCGGCCGGACTTCCGACATCTGGTGGCAAGGCGTGCGCAGCAAGGTCGAACGTCTGCGCAACGTGACCGTCTGGTCGCTCGGTGAAAACGTCGCGCCGGCGCTAGCCGCGCTGGCCGAACGGACGATGCGCCTGCAATGCACGGTTCAGGATCACGCGGCGTGGCTAGGCAGCGAAACCGCCGACGCCGTTCCCGTCGAATGGACGGTGCTCAAAGCTCCAGCGAACGCGCGTCCCGCGGCGCACGGTGGCCGCTGACCGGTGGTGATTGCACGCTCTGTGTACCAAAAAATGAGCCTGGCAATTATGGCTTACCAGCCGGTGGGCCTTTGAGTTCGACCATATTGCCCTCCGGATCGAACAGATACAGCGACGGTCCATAACCATCCGCACCGTAACGTTGCGCCTCTTCACCGATGCGCACGTCATGCGCGGCGAACCATGTCTTCAGCGCGTCGGCGTCGAAGGGTTCGACGCGCAGGCAAACGTGATCCATGTTTCGCCCCGCGCCGGGCGCACCACTTTCCGGCCGGTCGATCTTTCCGCCAACCTGCAACAGATCGATCAACGAGCGTCCCGCGCGCAACTGGATCAGGCCGATTTCGAGTTGTTCCCTGTCTACCGTGCAGCCGAGCACGTCCTGATAAAAGCGCGTCATCGCGTCGAGGTTAGCAGCGCGGATGACAACGTGATCGATATCGAGAATCTGGAATTTCATGGCGCGGCGTCCCGTCTCTGAGGTTCCGGTGAAGAGCCCAGTGTAGAAGGAATTGCGCGCGAAGATGGCGGCCAGTCAGCCTGGAGACCAAAGCGATGAGGCAAAAAAAAAGCCCGCTCGATTGGAGCGGGCTGAATCCATATCAGGAGGAGACATGGAGGAGACAAGAATCACTATACACGCCGACTTGATGCGACGCAATAACTTTTTAAGGGAAAACCCCAACTTTTTAAAGGGGCAGATTCTCCCGATATTTGGGAAAATCTACCTCGCCGCGCGGCCCAAATGACACCGCAAGAAGCGGAGCGTACTGTGAGAACCTGCCCGCTAAAGTGGTAAGCATCAAAACCGTCCCCGGGGCAAACGATGAACACAGCCATCTCCCAAGCAACGCCCGCCACGTTCGTCAACGACGACGAGCGCTGGACAGCCGTCCTGAAACGCGACATGTCCGCCGACGGTGCCTTCTTCTACGGCGTCCGGACGACGGGTGTGTTCTGCCGTCCGTCGTGCGCCTCACGCCTGCCGCGCCGCGAGAATGTCGACTTCTTCGCTTCAACCGACGAAGCGCGCGCTGCCGGCTATCGAGAATGCAAGCGCTGCCAGCCGGGCGGCCTGCCGCGCGAACTCGAGATCGTGAACCGCGCATGCGCCGCGCTCGACGCAGACCCGCAGCAACGCCTCACGCTCGCGCAACTGAGCGACGCGGTGCATGTCAGCCCGTTTCACCTGCAGCGGCTTTTCAAGCGCGTAGTCGGCGTGTCGCCGCGGCAATATCAGGCGGCCCAGCGCGGCGCGGCATTGCGCGACGCGCTGCAACGGGGCGCGGACGTGACCCGCGCCACCGTCGACGCGGGCTTCGGCTCGCCGTCCCGGATGTACGATACGGCCGCCGCAGAGCTGGGCATGGCGCCGTCCGAATATCGGCGCAAAGGCGCGGGGCTGCGCGTCCGCTACGCGAGCGCGCAGACTTCGCTCGGCCTCGTGCTGGTCGCGACGACCGACAAGGGCATCTGCAAGATCGCCTTCGGCGACGATGAAGCGTTGCTCGTCGATGATCTGCGCAACGAATTCGCGAGCGCGGAACTGATCGACGATCCGAAACGGCTCGCGCCTTTCATCGAGCAGATCGACGGTTATTTGCGCGGCACGCGTCAGCGTTTCGATCTGCCGCTCGATATCGCCGCCACGGCGTTCCAGCAGCGCGTGTGGGAAGCGCTGCGCCGCATCCCGTACGGCGAGACGCGCAGCTATTCGCAGATTGCCGAAGCCGTCGGTTCGCCGCGCGCAGTGCGGGCCGTCGCCAATGCATGCGGATCGAACCCTGTCGCGCTCGCGATACCTTGCCACCGCGTTGTGCACAAGGACGGCGCGCTGGCGGGCTATCGCTGGGGTGTCGCGCGCAAGGCCGTGCTGCTCGATACCGAGACACACCGTGAATCGCGCGACGCCGCCGAGGCCACTCATCCCACCGCCGACATGGATCACGCCGCTTGAGCCCCACGCCGACCGCAACACTCGAACTCCCGTTCAAAGCTCCCTATGACTGGCCGCGCGTCCTCCGCTTCTTCGGAGGACGCGCGACGCCGGGCGTCGAAGCCGTCGAAGACGGCCTATGGCGTCGCGCGATCGGCTGGAACGGCGACAGCGGCACGCTCAACGTCCGCAAGCATCCGCGCAGACATTGCATCGTCGCGACCATCGACGGCGCAGCGAGCCGTCACGCGGACGCCCTCGCTGCGCCGATCGCGCGCATGTTCGATTTGCAAGCGGATCCAAAGGCGATCGGCGCAAGCCTCGCCGGCGATCCCTGGCTCGCGCCGCTGGTGGCCGCGGCGCCAGGCCTGCGCGTGCCCGGTGCGTGGTCCGGGTTCGAGCTCGTCGTGCGGGCCATCGTTGGCCAGCAGGTCAGCGTGAAGGCCGCGACGACGATCATCGGACGGATCGTGCAACGCGCTGGCGAGCGTATCGACGGTCATCCGCACGAGAGCACAGCGTGGCGTTTCCCGACGCCCGCCGCGCTCGCCGCCGTCGATCTCGCGCAGATCGGCATGCCCGGCAAGCGTATCGACGCTTTGCAAGGCTTCGCGCGAGCCGTGGCGGACGGAGACGTGCCGATCGACAGCATCGGCAGCGCGTCCTTCGATCTTGCGCAGTTGCGCGCGTCGTTGCTCGCGCTGCCCGGAATCGGTCCCTGGACCGTCGAATACGTCGCGATGCGCGCCTGGCGGGACGCCGACGCGTGGCCCGCGTGGGACCTCGTGCTGATGCAGGCCATCGCAGCGCGCGATCCGGCGCTCGTGCGTCCCAACCAGCAGCGCGCGCGCACTGACGCGTGGCGGCCGTGGCGTGCCTATGCGGCGATGCATCTGTGGAATGAAGTCGCCGATCGGGCGGGCGCCGCACGCGGCGGCTAGCGGCCTTCCGCACATATCGGCGAACGTCGTCGATCGACTTCGCGGCCCTGCGCGGCGTAGAGTGAGAAGACGCGCAGCAGGCGCCCGAAGCCCGCTTGCAAGCGGCGCGGGAGCGGCCTGAGGCAACGCCAAGCAGCCGTTCTGGCGAGATGTTAAAGTGCCCGCTACTGAAAATTCCGCCGAACACGGTCGACCGCGCCGAGCAGCACCGTGCGGCGCACGGCGGCCGACCCTGTTCGACCCGCATCAATGCCAAACACGACACCCTCCCGCACGACCGACGCGCTGCTGCACCGCCTGTCCGTGCTGACATCCGGCCCGCAGCGCGACGCGCTGACGACCGGTTTGCGCGGCATCGAAAAGGAAAGCCTGCGCGTCATGCCCGACGGCCATCTCGCGATGGCGCCGCATCCGCGCGCGCTCGGCTCGGCGCTCACCCATCCTTCGCTGACCACGGACTATTCGGAAGCACTTCTCGAACTGATCACGTCCGCCGAGCACGACGCGGCGACCACGCTCGAGCGTCTCGACACGCTGCATCGCTTCGTTTATTCGGCCATCGGCGATGAGGTGCTGTGGAACAACTCGATGCCCGGCGTTCTGCCCGAAGACGATCAGATTCCGATCGCGGACTATGGCACGTCGAATATCGGCAAGCTGAAGTACGTGTACCGCGTCGGACTCGCGCTGCGCTACGGACGCACGATGCAATGTATCGCGGGCATCCACTACAACTATTCGTTGAACGAAGAAGTGTGGCGGCTGCTGCATGCCGACCAGCAATCCACGGCCAATGCCGTCGATTTCCAGTCGGACCGCTATCTCGCGCTGATCCGTAATTTCCGCCGCACGAGCTGGCTGCTGATGTATCTGTTCGGCGCGTCGCCGGCGCTCGACAGGCGCTTTCTGCGCGGCCGTGCGCACACGCTCGACACGTTCGACGCCGACACGCTGTATCGGCCGTACGCGACGAGCCTGCGCATGAGCGATCTTGGCTATTCAAATACGACGGCGCAAGCCGCGCTGCACGCCGACTACGACACGCTGCCCGGCTACCTCGACGCGCTCGCTAAAGCCGTCAGCCAGCCGTATCCGCAGTACGAGGCGATCGGCACGCAGCGCGACGGCGAATGGGTGCAGATCAACACCAACGTGCTGCAGATCGAAAACGAGTTCTACTCGACGATCCGCCCGAAGCGCGTCACGTATCCGGGCGAGCGTCCGTTGCATGCGCTTGCGGCGCGCGGCGTCCAGTATGTCGAAGTGCGCTGCATGGATATCGATCCGTTCGAACCGACGGGTATTTCGCTCGAAGCCGCGCGTTTTCTCGACGCCTATCTGCTCGTGTGCGCGCTCGACGAAAGCGCGCCGCTGCCGCCGCCGGCCTATACGGAAGCAAACCAGAACTTCGGCCGCGTGACGATGGAAGGGCGCAAGCCCGGCCTCGAACTGGTGCGCGACGGACAACCCGTCAAGATGCTCGACTGGGCCAATGAATTGCTCGCGAAAATCGATCACGCAGCCGCCGTGCTCGATTCGATTCGCGGCGACGACAGCCACGCGCGCTCGGTCGCGACACAACGCGCGAAGCTCGCGGACGCGTCGTTGACGCCGTCGGCCCGCGTGCTGCAGATCATGCGCGACAAGCAGCAGAGCTTCCTCGACTTCGGTCTCGCGCAGAGCGTCGCGCACGCGGAGCATTTCCGCGCGCGTCCGCTGGATGCAGCGCAAACGCAGGAGTTCGCTGCGCTCGCAACGCAATCGCTCGCCGAACAGGCCAAGCTGGAGCGCGAAGAAGTGGGTTCATTCGACGCGTTCGTTGCCGCGTATCGCGCTTATACGTTGAACCGCTTCAGCGTTTAGTCTGGTACGCCATCGCGTCCGCGACTCGCATCTGATGAGGGCAGCTTCGTGCTGCCCTTTTTCATGGTGCGCAAGCCGGGGACGGAAATTGCTGCAATAGATCTCGCGGTGCCCGAACGTCGCTCTGACTTCATGCGCGCGGTATGAAACGCGTCGGCAACGTCGCGGTCCAAGCCTGTATAACGCAACGCTTCGCCGCTCCGACATGGGTGAGGGAGGAATCCGGGTTATGAACAAAGGTCTGATAGCCGCGCTTTGGGTCGCGGTTTGCGTGTCAGCCGCCGGTTGCTCGACGCGAGGGCAGGTCAATCCCGATGTGATGCAGATCGCGACCGCGCCGCTGACCTGCGACAGCAAGAGTCAATGCGACGCGTGGTGGCAGCGCGCGCGCACGTGGGTCACGACGCATTCCCGTTATGAGGTCGCCACCGCGACCGATACGCTGATCCAGACAGCGGGGCCGGATGGCGGCAAGCGCGATCTCTCATTCGAAATCACGAAGACACCGAACAACGACGGCACATCGACGATCGGTTTTGCCGCGCATTGCGATAGCTCACTCGGATGCAAGCCGAACCCGTGGGAAGCGGGCGCCGACTTCAAGCAGTTCGTGCGCGGCGGCGCGGCGAATGTGGCGACGCCATTGCAATCCGGACAGTCGGGCGGATCGAGTGGTCAATCGGTCTCGTCGCCGACGGGCGAACCCGTTTCACAGTAGGACGAATCAAATCGAAGCAAATTTTTGATTAAGACTTCTCCGATTGGAGTAGAGACCCGCAGCCCCTATCGTCTCGTAACTCTAATTTCTTCTGCGAGAAGTCTCATGTTCTTTCGTATCTCGACGGCGATCGCTTGCGTCGCCGGCATCGCGGGATGCACATCCTATTCCGGGCCTGCCCACAACACCGATGTCGTGACTTTGGCCAACGGTACTCAAGCGTATCGCGTCCAATGTCTCGGTTTGCTTGAAAGCTCCAAGACCTGCATGGCCGAAGTAAAGCGCATCTGCGGCGACAAGCCGGCTGTGCGTGTTTCGTCGGTCGATCACATCACGTCGGATCTCAAGTCGGAAAACGATCCGAATGAAATCACGTTCCAGTGCGCGACGCCCGTTGTCGAGCAACCTGTCCAGCCGGCGCCGGTCGTCGTAGCGCCCGTTGTTGCGCCCGCTCCCGCCCCTGTCCGGCACGCACCGCAGCGCAAGATCACGTTGCAAGGCGACGCGACGTTCGCCGTCGGCAGCGCGACGCTGACGCCTATCGCGACAGCGAAGCTCGATGATTTCGTCGCGGCCAACCAGGGTGTTGATATCGAACGTATGACGATCGCCGGCTATACCGATTCGACGGGTTCGGCCGAACTGAACAACCGTCTTTCGGCAGCACGTGCGCGTTCGGTGCAGAGCTATCTGGCAACGGCTGGCCTGCGTGCTTCGAAGTGGGATGTGGAAGGCTACGGCAGCGCATCGCCCGTCGCGCCGAACACGACGGCTATCGGCCGCGCGAAGAACCGCCGCGTCGAGATCCAGGTCGACGGCAAGTAATCTCTCTCGTTGAAGCATCGGGAGCCGCCGCGCCCTTTTTGGGCTTCGTAACCCACACGAGACACGCAAGCACCACGAAGCCCGCACACGAGATGCGGAAGAAATCGTTGGTCGCCATCATGTAGCCCTGTTGCGTGACGATCTCGTTCAGTTGCGCCGTCACCGCCTGTCCCTTGAAACCCAGCGTCGTCAGCAGATCGCTATAAGACGTCGTATTCGCCGAATAGGTGCTCACCGATTCCGACAACACCGCGTGGTGATAGATCGCGTCGTTTTCCCAATACGTCGTGCTGGCCGCCGTGCCGATTGCGCCTGACAGTGTGCGCAGAAAATTCGATAACCCAGATGCGCTTGCCAGCCGTTCATCCGAAATGCTGGACAGCGTGATAGTCGCCATCGGCACGAAGAAGCAGGCCACGCCGATGCCCTGCACGAGACGCGGCAGAATCACCTGATTGAACGGTGCATCGAGCGTGAACGTCGAGTTCCACAACGACACGATCGCAAACACGACGAACGCGAAGCTCGCGACGATCCGCAAATTGAGCCGATGCATGTTGCGCCCGATCATCGGCGACAGCACGAGCGCGAGCAGTCCGACGGGCGCGGTCGCGAGCCCCGCTTTTCCCGCCGTGTAGCCCATCACCGTCTGCAGCCAGAGCGGAAAAATCACGACGGAGCCGAAGAATGCCATAAAGCCGAACGAGATGATCAGCGCGCCCAGTGCGAAGTTGCGGTCTTTGAAGAGCGACAGGTCGACGACGGTTTCTTTCTCCGTCATCTCCCACACGATCATGAACGCGAGCGACGTCACCGCAATGATCGCGAGCGCGACGATGAACGTCGAGCTGAACCAGTCGCGGTCCTTGCCGAGGTCGAGCATCATCTGCAGGCATGACACGCCGATCACCAGCAGTCCGAGACCGATGCCGTCGATGCGCTGTTTCGTCGTCTGCGTTTCGCGTCCGCGCAGCAGAAAGTACGAGCACGCCGCCGAGAAGAGGCCAATCGGCAGATTGATGTAGAAGATCCATGGCCAGGTGTAGTTGTCGGTGATCCAGCCGCCCATCACGGGACCGAAAATCGGCGCGACGATCACGGTCATTGCCCATAAGCCGAGCGCGAGGCCGCGTTTCTCGAGCGGGTAGGAGCGCATCAGAATCGTCTGCGAAAGCGGCACCATCGGACCGGAAACCAGCCCCTGAAGCAGACGGAACGCGATCAGCGACTCGAAATTGTGCGCGAAGCCGCAAGCCGCGGACGCGATGGTAAAGAGCAGCACCGACAGCGTGAACAGCCGGACTTCGCCGACCCTCCGCGCGAGCGGCAAACCACCGCCGATCCGCGCGTCTAAGCGACTCGCACATCGCTTCGGGATAAAGGCCGTCGTAGGGCGGCCTTTGCTTTTCCACCCTGCAGCATGGCACTCGCACAAATAGCGCCGTAACAGCGCGTAACCGTCGCCTCACCGTCGGTAACACACATGGGGCGCGGGCGGCATTACTCTTTCGATTTCATTGCCGGGCAATGCGTGCGCTACCATTCGAGCCATCGCGAGCACGCGCCGTCCATCGCGCGAGCAGCCGCTCCGCATTTCGCCTCGGCGCATGACGCTTTCCGAATCGACAGGAATTCATTTGCATGCAGTTTGATCGAACTTCGCGCGCACGCGCCTCGGTCGCGAACGTCGTGGGGCAACGCGTCCTGAACATCGGCATTTGCGCCGCGCTGGCGTTCGCGCTGGCCGGCTGTGCGGTCGGTCCCGATTACAAGCGGCCGTCGGTAGACATTCCGGCCTCGTACAAGGAAGCCGCCGACGGCTGGAAAGTCGCGCAGCCCGCCGACCAGCAAGACCGCGGCGCGTGGTGGGTCATCTACAACGATCCACAGCTTAGCGCGCTCGAAGACAAGCTCAACGCGTCGAACCAGACCGTCGCGCAGTTCGCCGCCGCCTACCGGCAGGCGCGCGCGCTGGTTGGCGAGGCGCGCGCGGCGTACTTCCCGGTGATCAGCGCAGGGGCGAGCGCGTCGCGCTCGCGCACGCCGAGCCGCAGCTTCAGCGGCTCGGTAACGGGCGGGGGCGGCGGCACGACGTCGTCGCTGAGCAGTTCCGGCACGATCAGCAACAGCTACAGCCTGTCGCTCGACGCCACCTGGGAACCCGACCTCTGGGGCAAGGTGAGCCGCACCGTCGCGAGCCAGCAGGCGGGCCAGCAGGCCGCCGCCGCCGATCTGGCGAACGCGCGCCTCTCGGCGCAGGCGACGCTCGCGCAAACCTACTTCAACATCCGTTTGCTCGACGCGCAGCAAAAGCTGCTCGACGATACCGTCGCCGCCTACCAGCGCTCGCTCACGCTCACGCAGAACCGCTACGCGCAGGGCGTCGCCGCCCGCTCGGATGTGATTCAGGCGCAAACGCAGCTGCAAACGGCGCAGGCTGCCGCCATCGACAACGGCGTCGCGCGCGCGCAAAACGAGCACGCGATCGCCGTGCTGGTCGGCGAACCGGCTTCCGCGTTCTCGCTGCCGCCCGCGCCGCTCGATGCCGTGCCGCCCGCCACGCCCGCGCAACTGCCGTCGGCGTTGCTCGAACGGCGCCCGGATATCGCATCGGCCGAGCGCAAAGCGGCGGCGGCGAACGAGCAAATCGGGGTCGCGATTTCTGCGTTCTTCCCGACGCTGACGCTGTCGGCCAGCGGCGGCTTCGAAAGCTCGGTGTTCTCGCAGTTGCTGCAAATGCCGTCGCGCTTCTGGACGCTTGGACCCTCGCTCGCCCAGACCATCTTCGACGCGGGTCTCCGCAAGGCGCAGACGGACGCCGCACGCGCCACCTATGACCAGGACGTCGCCACCTACCGGCTAGCCGTGCTGACGGCGTTCCAGGACGTCGAGGACAACCTTGCTTCGCTGCGCATCCTCGAGCAGGAAGTCACGGTGCAGCAGCAGGCCGTCCAGTCCGCGCAGCAGGCGCTCGAAATCGTCACGAACCAGTACAAATCGGGCACCGTCGACTATCTGAACGTGCTGACCGCGCAGACCACCGCGTTCACCGCCGAGCAGAAGCTGGCGAGCATCGCGGGGCAGCGGATGGTGTCGTCGGTCGGGCTCGTCAAGGCGCTCGGCGGCGGCTGGGAAGTCGAGCAGATGAATCGCGAGACGGGCGATGTCGCAGCGCCTGTGCCCGCGTCCGCGCCTGTCGCGCCCGTTGCGAAATCGTCCACCTCAGCGGGCTAAACGGCAAATCCACCAACGCAAACGGCCGCCATGCGCAGACATGGCGGCCGTTGTGTTTTCTGCAGGCAAGAAGCGAAAAGATCAGTGGACGAAGGTCAGCGCGACCTGTCCAGGCCCAGTCGGGCGTCCGAGCAGATTCAGAAGACCGGCGAGATTGTCGACGGAGTCGGGCGTCGTGCTCGCCGTGCCCATGAACGACGTTGAGGCCTCGCTGAGCGTGCCGTGACCGTTCAGCAGCAGCGGCCCCTTCGTCGTCGACAGATCGAGCGTGCCCGATCCACCCTGCGCCTGAAACACCACGCGATACGACCCGAGCGGCTTCACGCGCGACACGCGCGAGCTCATGTCGTTCAGCGTCACGATCAACTGACCGAATGCCTGGCGATTGAAGCTACGCCAGTCGGTCCACGTCAGCCGCACGTCGCCTTGCAGATCGAGCGTGTTGAACGGCGCACCGAGGCCCGCGAGCAACGACGCAGGCACGGCGATCGTGCCGCCCGACAGCGTCGCGCTGCGCATCGTTGCATCGACCGTGACGGGGTCGTGCATCGCCTGGCTTTGCAGCATCTGCATCCGCACGCGGCCCGTTAACAGCGGCCAGAACGACGTGCGCCATTCGATGCGCCCCGGTAGCAGCGTCGCGCTTTCTGCGCCCGGCCCGGCGGCGAGCATCAGCGACGCCGATCCGTGCCACAGCGAACCTGACGGCTCGACGAGATTGACATGCCCTTGCGTGGCCTTCGCGAACTGCGGCGTGACCCAGGCGGCGGGCGCCATCACGAGCAGCACCACGACGTTCGCGATCAGCGCGACGGCGATCCAGGGCAGCGCGGCGCGTAATCGCCGCATCCAGAAACTCATGCGTGATCCCGTGGCTGTGCCGTCATTTGATCGTTGCCGGTTGCAGCGATGCCGTCAGATCGACCTGCCCGTCCTGCTTCAACCCCGTGACATGCGCCTCGGACACCTGCACCTTGAACTGCTTGCGCGCGTCGTCGAGCCATTCGGTCCACGCGGGAAACGACGCGTTCTTCAACTGGATCTGCACTGCGTTGCCGAGCACCTGTACCTGCGTCGGTGCGAGGCCGTGGTCGTTCAGCGACGCCGTCAGCGCATCCTTCAGCGCGCCGCCCGTCGGCGCCACACCCTGCGCCGCCGCCGACAGCGCGCGCGCCTCGTTCGCCTGCGCGGTCATCTGCGAAAGCTGCCGTTGCAGGCCCGGGATCGATTCATGCAACCGTGCGCGCCCTTCCTGCGCTGGCGCCCACAGCACCGACCAGATGATGACGACGGCCAGCACCGCGCCACCCCACGTCAAAAGCGCCTTTTCGCGCGGCGTGCGGGCATCCCAGAATCCGGCCCACGTGTTCAACAGTTCTGCTTTCATTGTCCGTTCCTGATCGTCCACTTGCCGGTGTTGCTGTCGATCGCGCCCGTCAGGCCATTGCGCGTCAGACGCTGCTGGAAGTCGGGATCGACCTTGATCTCGGGTTTGAACGTCACGTCGACCCGCCGGTCGTGGTAGTCCAGCGCGGCCAGGCCGTTGACGGGAATCGGACCCAGCGAGCGCGCGAGCCCATCCGCCAAGGACAGGAAATCGTCCGGCGACAGTTCGCCCGCGGCGACGCGCAATTGCTGCAACTGACGCGCCATCTGATCGGGCGCGTCGAGCACGACCGTCGTCTTCGGAAAGGTGTTGAGCAGCAGCTCGGTCATCTGCGCGCTGATCGCATCGCGCTGGCGCGACAGCATCAGCCACTGCACGTTCGCGCCGATGATTGCGACGAGCACCGTGCCCAGCAGCAGCCACAGTGGCAAGCGCAGGCGGCGTAGCGTAGCGCGATCGAGACGCCACGGCTGCACGGCAAATTCGAACTGCGCGAGATCGAAGCGGCACTGGATCGCGTTGCGCGCGAGCGTTTCGAACGACAGCGGCAGCGCGCCCGCAATCGACGTGTGACGTCCCGATTGCGCCACCGACGCAATGCGCGGCTCGCTGCCAGGCAAATCGACGAGCGTGTACAACGTGACGGGCGCATTGCCCGCGAGCGCCGCCACCGTCGTGCCGACGGCCGATTCCGGGACGGCCAGCCCTTCGCCGAGCGGACCGCGCACGAGCGCAAGCTCGACGCGCGGCGGTGCGGCATCGACGGCGCCTTCGCCGAGCATGGCGGCCGTCGACGGCACGACATGGCCCAGCACGGCCGCAACGACGGGCGTGAGGCCCGAGACGGCCGGTTCGACGTGCGGCGGCGCAGAATCGGCACCAGCGGCCACGACTTCTTCCGCATGCACTTCAGCCGCCATCACCGCGGCGACGGGTTGCGGCAAACAACGCGTAACAGGCACCGCCTTCAGATTGCGATGACCCGCCGCTGCAAACGTCTCGACGATATAGCGGAACCAGCCACGATCGACGATCGCGAGCACGTGGCGATTGCCGGCGAGCGGCTGTGGATCGAGCGCGATGTGCGTGGTCTGCGCGTCCTGGATCAGCTGATCTTCGACGACGTTCGGCAGCGCCTGACGCAAGCGTGGCCCCTTCAGCGGCGGCACGGCCGTAGCGAGCATCAGGCAGTCGCGCGCGGCGAGCATCAGCACGGTCGAGCTTGCGCGCGGCAGCAAACCGGGCGCCGAGCGGCCGGCGCGCTGGGTGCGCCCCGATTTGTCGAGCAGCAGAAACGGCAGCTCCGGCAGTTGCCATTCCTGCGACGGCACCGCCGGATCACGCGGCGGCAGAAGAACGATCAGCGTGCTCAAAGGCCACTCTCTCGAGAAATTGCGTTGTTCATAGTTGGTCTCGTCCCCATACGATACGCGTCGTATGCGTCAGCGCGTCGCGATAGACGAGGGTGGTGCGATCGACTTCGGCGCGCTCGTGCTCGACGCGTCCATGAATCAGGAAATAGCTGGTGTTCACGTCGAGCTGGTTCGGATCGAACACGAGCTGCTGGACGCCCGCGCCGCGCAACGCGAGCTGCACATCGCCGACGTTGTGGAAGAACACGGTCTCGCGCCGCGCGACGAACGCCTGCGCATTCGACAGATTCATACCCGGCACGACAGCCGCGACCACTTCGGCGGGCGCGGTGTTCATGTTGACGGGCGTGGTCGTCGGCAGCACGGTCACGAACGGGCGCAGCCGCGCGATCATCTCCGGCGTGAAGCCGGGCACGTCGAGCAGCGAGTCGACGCCCGTCATCTGAAGCGGCGCGACGGGCGCGTTTTCATCGGCGTCTTCCAGACCGGGTTGATCGGTGTAGTTGCCGCCGCCCGCCGCGCCGCCTTGCATCTGCGTGGGATCGAGGGTAGTGGGATTGGCCGCCGTCTGGAAACGGGTCGCCGATTGCCGCAGTCCCGCGCGCAATTGCAGCGCCGTGTTCTTGGCCAGTTGCCCGTTGATGCCGAGCAGCTGCAACAAGCGCTGGAACGACTGAACCTGCTGGATGTTCAGCGTCAGTGCGCCCGGCACCGCCGTCGAAACGAGGTTGCGCAGATTGAATTTGGCCTGCGCATCTTCGATCGAACCGGAGATATAGGTCGCCCCGCCTTCCTGTGCGCGCACCTCGCCGATCTGCCCGAGAAAATCGGACAGGCGCGTGCGCGCGATCGGCACGCCCCAGACGCCGCCGAGATACGTGATTCCCGCCGACGTATCGCCTTCGGAACGAAGAATGAGCCGCGTCCAGTCGAGCGCGCCGCGCGACACCCACTGCGCCTGCGCCAGCAGCCGTTGATTCTCGATGCGCCGGATCTGCACCTGTTCCCGCCAGAGCATGCCGGAAACAAGAATCGCAGACAGCGCGACCACCAGCAGCGCGCTGATGATGGCAGCGCCGCGTTGAGCCGCAGATTTCGAACGGGCAGGGCGAAAGCGCTTGATCAAAACTCACTCCCCAACGAGAAAAACCCGGGTAACCGGCCGCGCGAGCGAACTCGCGCCGATGCTCACTTCGAGCCCCGTCACCGACCTCGGCAGCGGCGCATTGCCGAGCTGAGGCACCTTCAGATTATTGTCGTTCTCCGTAATCGCAGACTGCACATCTTTCATCTGCGTCGTCCAGCCGACTTTCGGCACATACAGCCGCGCGGTAATCGCGCCGATACCGCCGATCAACGGCACGGCGTTCCAGTTCTCATTCTCCGAACCGCCGAGCGCGCGGCGCACCTCGCCGATGTTCGCCAACGGCGGCGACGCATAGCGCAGAATCCGTCCTTCCGTGATCCGATACCGAACGACCACCAACCGGGGCGGCGCACCCGGCGCGCGCATGTGCCGCACGATCTGCAGCGCATTGCCGTTCACCGCGACGGCTGGTTCGCCCGCTTCGTCGTCGGATGCGGCGTTGCGCACGTCGATGCGCATCTGATCGAAAAACTGCGCGAACACGCGCTCGTCTTCCATCGCGTTGGTAATCGTCTGCCGTCCGCGGATGATCTGATCGAGTCCGCGCCACGACAGCACCGCGATCACCGCCAGAATCGCGATCGCGACGAGCAGCTCGATCAACGTGAATCCGCACGCTGTCTTCCTGAGCAGCGGCGAGCGTCGAACGCGCGACGCGTCGTGCTCAGAGCGAGCGATTCGTTTCATTCGCGATCACCGTCACCATCTGCGCGAGGTTGCCCGATCGACCGGGCGACGTCACTGAAACCTCGACGCGTCGAAACACCGGGTTCGGCGTCGCGCTCACGTTTTCCGTGCAAATCAGTTGCAGGTTGCCCTGCGAGCAGTCGAAACTCTGCGAGCCGACTTCGGGCCACGCGTGCGCCAGGTGCAGCTGGGCGAGCGCGTTGTCCGCGCTCCAGCCTGCCAGCAACCGGCGATGCAGATCGGCCTCGCCCGTCGCGAGACTGCCGACCGCGCGCAGCGAAGCGGCCAGCGCGACCGCGATGATCGCCAGCGCAACCAGCACTTCGATCATCGTGAAGCCTCCCGCCCGCTTGCGATTCTGGTTATCAACAGCGCCGCGCACGCGGCGAAGACGAAGCGCGAACTGCATCAGCGCACCTCGTACCGGCCGTTGCCCGTGCCGATGATCGTGACGCGCCCCACGGCGGAAAAGAGTGTCACCTGCACGGGCGTATCGATGCTCTCGGTGCCGAACACGATGCGATCCGAATGCGTGTCGGAGCCGGGATACTCGATCGTCACGCCCGTCACGCCGCCTTCCCAGCGGCGCGGCCCGAGCAGATCGTCGCGCAACGGACGCCAGCCATCGTTGGTGCGGACATCGAAACGAAAGCCACCATCCAGTGGCAGCCACGAAATAGGGCGCGCGCGCACTTGCGCTTCGTCGCCCGCCGATTCGAACAGCAGCGCGAGGCGCTGCGCTTCCTCGTTCAGATCCGTGCGCGGATTGCGCGTCAGCGATAGCGACGCAAGCGACACCAGCAGGCCTGCGATCACCAGCACGACCAGCATTTCGAGCAGCGTGAAGCCGCGCTGGCGCTCGCGTGCCGCCGTGCGCATTGCATGCCGCTTCATGCAGCCGCGCGCGTCGTCGACGAGGGCGGCCTCACGAAGGGCGTGCGGCATGCAGTGGTGCAATCGCATGGTGCCGGTAACGATCGATATCGATTGAATCAGCGTATCGAGCTTATTGCCACGAGCCGACGTCGGCATCGTTGCCTTCGCCGCCCGCCTTGCCGTCCGCGCCGTAGCTGAACACGTCGATCTCGCCGTGCACACCCGGGTTCAGGTACTGGTACGTGTTGCCCCACGGGTCGTTAGGCAGACGCTCGAGATATCCGCCGTCCTTCCAGTTGTTCGGCACCGGGTCCGTCGACGGCTTTTCAATCAGCGCACGTAGCCCTTGCTCCTGCGTCGGATAGCGGCCGTTGTCGAGACGATAGAGCTTCAGCGACTGCATGATGGTGCCGATGTCCTGTCTGGCGGCGACGCGGCGCGCTTCGTCCGGGCGGCTCATGATCTTCGGCACGATCAGCGCAGCCAGAATGCCGAGGATCGCGATCACGACCATGATTTCGATCAGCGTGAACCCGCGTTGACGGCGGGCGCGCTCGCCCGCGCGCATGGCCGCGATCCCGTTGCGGCGACTGGTCCACATTTGCATAGCTTGCTACCTCGTTTGATTGAAGGGTCGATCGATCAGACGTCACGTAATGCGTTGAGAATTCAGCACTCTGCACGTCCGGTCGGTCATTTTAATGTCATGCAGTTGAAGGCTTCCGATCTGCCGATCCGTATGCCGCAAAATTCACAATAGTCCGTACAATTACACGCATGAACGCTCTCCAGATCCGCCTGATTTCGCTCGCTGTCTTCGCCGTGTTCTGCGCGACGCTCACTTACTGGGTTGTCACGCTCACGTCGCATTCCGGCGCGCCCGTGCCCGCTGCCGCCGTGCGCGCGCCCGTTTCGACAGATCAGGCCGCGGCGCTGTTCGGCGGCCAGCTCACGCGCACCGCGAATCAGGACATCCATCTGTTCGGCATCCTCGCGTTGAGCCACGGCGCCGCCGCGATCATCAGCACGGGCGGCGAACCGCCGCATGCCGTATCGCTGGGCAGCACCATCATGCAAGGCGCCAGGCTCGCCGAAGTGCGCGCCCGCTCGATCATCATCGACCGCAACGGCTCCCACTTCGAAGTCTTCCTTCCCGCGAACGCGCCCGGCCCGACCATCTACGTGCGCTGATGTCATTCACTGCCGGGCCGACGCAACCTGAAAGCGTCGGTCCAGCTTGCAAGTCTTTCGGACGGTAACGCGCCATCACTGCAGCGCTGTCACTGCACTAGGTTGTTCAACTCGATGATCGGCAGCATCACTGCGAGCACGATCACCAGCACCACGCCGCCCATCGCGAGAATCAGCAGCGGTTCGAGCAGGCTCGTCAGGAACATCGTGCGCCGTTCGAGTTCGCGCGCTTCGCCTTCGGCCGCGCGGTCAAGCATCGTCGTCACGTCGCCCGTTGCTTCGCCCGAACGGATCAGGTGCACGAGCACGGGCGGAAACGTCTTCGTGTTGCCGAGCGCTCGCGACAGCGATGTCCCTTCGCGCACGCGCACAATTGCATCGTCGATGTTGTTGCGCATCGCCTTGTTGCTGAGCGTTTCGCTCGCGGCCTGCAACGCGCGCAGAATCGGCACGCCCGCCGCCGTCAGAATGCCGAGCGTGCTCGCGAAACGCACCGTGTTGTAGCCGCGCACGAGCTTGCCGAAGAGGGGCGCCGTCAGCGTCCAGCGATCGAACGCGAGGCGCGGTCCCGGCTGCGCGAGTATCGCGCGCACCACGTACACGACGATCACCAGCGCGATCAGCACCACCCACCACCAGTTACGCACGAAGCCGGAGAGCGCCATCATCATCACGGTGAGGATCGGCAACTGCTGCTTCGTGCTCGCGAACACATTGACGACCTGCGGCACGACATAGCTCAACAGGAACGTGACGATGCCGAACGCGATGATCGTCACGATGGTCGGATACGTGAATGCGAGCACGATCTTCTGCTTGAGCGCGTTGCGCTGCTCGATGTAATCAGCGAGGCGCGACAGCACGAGTCCGAGCTTGCCCGTATGTTCGCCCGCTGCGACGAGCGCGCGATAAATCTCGGGAAAATCTTTCGGATGCTGCGACAGCGCGTTTGCCAGCGAATGGCCGCCCAGCACTTCCGCGCGGATCGCGGCCATCAGTTCGCGGATGTAATCGCGCTCCGATTGCTCGGTGAGCACTGAGAGCGCTTCGTCGAGCGGCAGACCGGCGATCAGAAGACTCGCGAGTTGCCGCGTGAGAATCGCCTGCTCGCGCTGCGACAGCTTGCGCCCCAACGACAGCCGCTGGGTGCGCTCGCCGCGCGTGCGCGTCGCCGCTGGTTCGACGACGAGCGGCGTGAGACCTTGCGTGCGCAACTGCGTGCGTGCGCCGCGCGCGCTGTCGGCATCGAGCACGCCTTTTTGCGCCTTGCCGGCGGCGTCGATCGCTTCGAAACGGAATGCGGGCATGCGCTTTAGACCCCGCCCGTCACGCGTATCACTTCTTCGAGCGACGTCAAGCCCGATGCGAGCCAGCGGTCGCCGTCCTCGCGCAATGTGCGCATGCCTTGCTTGCGGCCGGTGTCGAGAATCTCGGCGTCGGAGGCATTGCGGTGAATCAGCGAGCGGATCGATTCTTCGACGTTCAGCAGTTCGTACACGCCGCGCCGTCCCGCATAGCCCGAATGTCCGCACTTGTCGCAGCCGACGGGATGCCAGAACTTGCGACCGTCCTCTTCTTCGCGCTCTACCTTGCACACGGGACACAGCCGCCGCACGAGCCGTTGCGCCAGCACGCCAAGCAGCGACGACGCGAGCAGATACGGCTCGACGCCCATATCCGTCAGACGCGTGACGGCGGACGCAGCGTCGTTGGTGTGCAGCGTCGCGAGCACGAGGTGGCCCGTCAGCGACGCCTGCACAGCGATCTGCGCCGTTTCGAGATCGCGGATTTCACCAATCATGATGATGTCCGGGTCCTGACGCAGAATGGAACGCAGCGCGCGGGCGAACGTCATACCGATCCGCTCATTGACCTGCGTCTGGCCGATGCCGGACAGATCGTATTCGATTGGGTCTTCGACGGTCATGATGTTCGTCGTCGCCGTTTCGAGCCGCGACATCGACGCGTACAGCGTGGTCGTCTTGCCCGAGCCCGTCGGGCCCGTGACGAGCACGATGCCGTGCGGACGCGAAATCAGCTTGTCGAACTGGCCGAGTGTATCGGACGCCATGCCGAGCGCTTCGAGATTCAAACGCTGCGCGTCTTTTTCCAGCAGACGCAGCACGGCGCGTTCGCCGTGGCCCGTTGGCAAGGTCGATACGCGCACGTCGACAGGCCTTCCACCGACGCGCAACGTAATGCGGCCATCCTGCGGCAGACGCTTCTCGGCGATATCGAGCTGCGCCATGATCTTGATCCGCGAAATCAGCGCGCCGTGCAGTGCTTTCTTTGGACGCACCACGTCGCGCAGCGTGCCGTCGACGCGAAAGCGCACCACCGACGCATTCTCGAACGGTTCGATATGAATATCCGATGCCTGTTCGCGCGCGGCCTGCGTGAGCAGCGCGTTGATCATGCGGATGATCGGTGCGTCGTCTTCGGATTCCAGCAGGTCTTCCACTTCGGGAATGTCCTGCATCAGACGCGACAGATCGACTTCGCCTTCCACTTCGCCGACCACCTGCGCAGCGCTGCCGTCCTGGCGCGAATACGCCTGATTGATCGCCTGCGAGAGTTCATCCGCTTCGAGCCTCACAACCGACACCGCGCCGAAATTGCGCGCAACTTCCGCGAGCGCGGCCTGGGTCGTGCGTTCGCTGATCCATACTTCCATCGAATCGGCGTGTTGATGCGCGACGAGAATCTGGCCGCTTTTCGCGAAACCATACGGCACGAGTCGCGCGGCTAGCGCAGAGGGCGGCTCGCGGTGCGCTCCGCCAGCGGCCGGTGAATCGAGCGGCGCGCTGCCGGGCGCGTGCGGCGTGCTCACGGCTGCACCCCCGGCGTACTCGTGGCCGGTTGCGCTGGAACCATTTGTGCGGGCGGCTGCGGCTGAGGTTGAGGCTGCGTCTGCGGGACGTATGCGGGAGCCGGGACCGGCACCCCTAGCGCCTGTTGACGCCGCATACTGTCGAGATCGAACAGGTTCAACGGCGATCCGCCCTGGCTCGGGCCAACCGGCATCGGCGGCACCACGGGATCGTCCTTGTCCTTGATCAGGTTGTTGTCGGACTTGTATGCACCCGTCACGCCCTGAATGTAGTCATAGCGGTTCGCCGTCACCGCTTGCGCCGTGTCGCGGTCGTTGATGATCACCGGACGCAGGAATACCAGCAGGTTGGTCTTCGCGCGAACCTTGTTTTCCGAGCGGAACAACTGGCCGATCCACGGGATGTCCCCGAGCAGGGGCACCTTGCTGTTATTGACCTGGTAATTGTCCTGCATCAGGCCGCCAAGGACGATGATCTCGCCGTTGTCGGCGAGCACGGTCGACTGGATCGAGCGCTTCGTGAACTCGGGGCCGGCCGGATTGGTCGCCACATTGGTCGTTCCCGCCACGATCGCCGAATCTTCCGTATACAGCTGCAGTTTCAGGATGCCGCCCTCGGTGATCTGCGGCTTGATATGCAACGTCAGACCCACGTCGATGCGATCGAAGGTGTTGAACGCCGAGGTCGCCGTGCTGCTCGTGAGGTTCGAATACGAGCCCGTCTGGATCGGCACGTTCGTACCGACGACGATCTTCGCTTCCTGGTTGTCGAGCGTGATGAGGTTAGGCGTGGACAGCACGTTGGCATCGCTCGTCTGCGACAGCGCCTGCAGCAACGCGCCGAGCCCCTGCACACCGAAGAGGTTGTGCAGCCAGCCTACATTCAGGCCCTGCTGGAGATTCTGCGTCGCCAGCGCCGTAGCCAGGCCACCCGTGGCGGCGCTGGCTGCCGCTGCCGCCGTCAGGTTGACGATACTGTTGCCGCCGCCCGTGGCTAGGTTAGTGCCCGCGAACACGTTGCCGCTCCCGATCTGCCACTGGATCCCAAGGTTGGCGTTCGTGTTCGAGTTCAGCTCGACGATCAGCGCTTCGATGTAGACCTGCGCGCGGCGCACGTCGAGCTGGTCGATCACGGCGCGCAGGTTGCGGTAAACGGGGTCGGACGCGGTGATGATCAGCGAGTTGGTTGACGCGTCGGCCTGGATCATGCCGCCAGGCTGATTGTCATCACCGCCGCCTCCTTCCTTTTCGCCGAGAAAATCCGAGCTGCTGCCGCCCTGGCCGCCATAGCCACCGCCACCGCCACCGCCACCGCCCAGCGGATTACTGCCCATCGACGACGAACCGCCCAACGAGCCCGATGGCAGCGGCGGCGAGCCCGCGCCACCCGTCGACGTGGGCGAGTTGTTCTGGTTGAACGAGTTCGCGGCATTGCCGCCGCCCGACGACGACGATTCAGTACCGCCGCCGCCCTTGCCGAGCATGCCGCGCAGCGTCTTCGCGAGACGCACGGCGTCGGCATTGCGCAACGACACGACGTGCATGTTGCCGGGCTGGCCGGTTGCGGCATCCAGCTGCTTGGCGAGCGACTTCGCCGCCGCGAGACGCCCCGCGTTCGACGCGCGCAGCAGCAGCGAATTGGTACGCGGGTCGGCCTGCACGGAAACCTTCAGCGTTGCATCCGTGTTGCCGATCGTGCCGGGGTCGAGCATCTTCGCCATTTGCGTCGCGACGTCGATCGCATTCGCGTTCTTCAGCGGCACGACCTGCACCTGCTGGCCTGCCGCCGTGTCGACGCCCTGAATGATCTGCGCGATGCGGCGCACGTTATCCGCATAGTCGGTCACGACGATCGTGTTGTTCCCCGGATACGCCGCGACCGTGTTGTTCGGCGAGATCAGCGGACGCAATACGGGCAACAGGTTATTCGCCGATTCGTTCTTCAGCTGGAATACCTGCGTGACCACCTGATCGCCGCGCGCCGCGGGCGCATTGCCGATATAGGTCGGCACGCCTTGCAGCTTCGCATCGGCCTCGGGCACGACCTTCAGGACACCATGGTCCTGCACCAGCGAAAAGCCCTGCATTCTCAACGCGGACTGCAAGGTCTTCAGCGCCTGGTCTTCCGGAACGGGATTCTCGGAAACCAGATTCAATTGCCCTTTCACGCGCGGGTCGACGATGATCGTTTTACCCGTCGCCGCGCCAATCGCCCTCGCCACCTGATCGATGTCGGCGTTGACGAAGTTGAGCGTCACCTGAGCGTGGGCGATCTGCGTGGTGATCATGCCAGCGACCAGCAACGCTGTCGCGACGCGACGCAATGCCATACGATTTCTTCTCATGGATGTGGTTTCGAAGCCGACGTTGTGATCCGGCGACGGTCATGCGCAGTGGACGACCGGCCGACACCTGTTCGTCCCCAGTCTCGCAAAGCGCTCCGTGGCAGCCACTGCCAAGGATGCCCTTGCCTCCCTGTAATCAAAAACAACGAACAGTAACAGCTTTTCATGTCGGAAATGTCACAGAACCAAGGAGTTCCGTGCGATTCCTCTAACGTTCTCAATCCGACGCTTCTCGGATTGCGTAATCTGTTAAGTTCTTGAAAGTTTTGCGTTCCGAACCGGTGCGCGTTTTCGGCCGACTTTGGCCGCAAGTTACTCGCTTATGTCGGCTGGCCAACTTTAACACGTCATGTCCAGCCGGTATGATACGGGCGGAATGATGGTTCGAGTATCCTTAAGGTAACGGGTTTTCCCGAGTTCAAGCCCGCCGGATATAGGTTTCGAGTCGTCTTTACCGTCCCATTGCTTAGGAATCGAACATAGTTTGTCATCTTGACCGATGAAGCCAATCCCCGTCACTGTCGCCGTTGCCTTGGCCGCGCTAATCAGCGCCGGGTCCGCGCGCGCCGACTGCTTCGACGAGGCCGCCGGCTATCAGAAGGTCAACCCGTTGATTCTGCGGGCCATTGCCTGGCAGGAATCGCATAACCGTCCCGCGGCAGTGCACAAGAACGCCAACGGTTCGACCGACTATGGCGTCATGCAGATCAACTCCGTGCATCTGCCCGTGCTTGCGCAATACGGCATCTCGCAGGGCACGCTGATGGAGCCGTGCAAGAACGTGTACATCGCCGCGTGGCATTTGCGGCAGAAGATGAACAAGTACGGCAACACGTGGGCGGCTGTTGGCGCCTATCACTCGGAGACGCCGTCGCTGCGCGACGAGTACGCGCGGCAAATCGTTGCCATTCTCCGTAAGTGGAATCTGATGCCTGCCAAATAGTTGGGCAGCGCCGCTCAACCAGTTCCCCCATTCGCCGCACTTCAGTGAAGGCATCACGTCGCTCCAGTTGATGCACAATGCGGCTTCGTGCTGCTGCCAGTCCGGGTCCGTTTGAACGTCCGGCCGGCGCATGCGTCATTCACCTTCAAGTTTCCGTACCGCGATGAACCAGCCGCTTTTGCCCGTCACCGTGATCTCCGGTTTCGTGGGCGCGGGCAAGACCGCGCTCGTCGATCAGATTCTGTCGAACCCCACTGGCCCACGTGTCGCCGCGATCGTCACCGACCTCGCCGCCGTGCGCCTCGATATCGACAACGCGGCGCCCGCGTCTTCGACCGCCTCGCAGGTTGAATTGCCGAACGGATGTCTCTGCGCACAAGCCGGTGAAGATTTGCTCGAACAGTTGGACCAACTGGCGTCGGCGAATCGTTTCAACGCGATCATCATCGAAGCGGCCGCTACCGACGAGCCGATGAACCTCGTCGAGTCGATCATCGAAGACGAAACGCTCGCGGCGCTCGTGCGCGTCGATACTGCCGTAACCGTGGTCGATGCAGCGGGCTTTCTGCGCGACTACGCGTCGGCCGATGCGCTGTCCGAGCGCGGCATCGCCGCTCATGAAGAGGACGATCGAACGATCGTCGAAGTGCTGATCGAACAGGTCGAGTTCTGCGATGTGTTCGTCATCAACAAGGCGGACCTCGTTTCCGCCGACGATCTCGCGCATCTGCAAGCGATACTCGCCGCGCTCAATCCGCGCGCCGCGCAGATCGTGAGCACCTATGGCAATGCGCCTTTCGAGGAAGTGATCGGCACGGCGCGCTTCGATTACGACGCGACGTCGAACGCGGCCGGCTGGCTCGCCTTGCTGCACGATCCTTCGAGCCATGAAAACGAAAGCGGGGGCCGGGGTGTCGGGCATGTCGTCTATCGCGCGCGGCGGCCGTTTCATCCCGAACGGATGTGGGCGCTGCTGCATGAAGAGTGGAAGGGCGTGTTGCGCGGCAAAGGCTTCTTCTGGCTCGCGACGCGCAACGAGATCGGCGGTTCGCTATCGCAAGCGGGCGGCGCTTGCCGGCCGGCGCCGGCAGGAACGTGGTGGGCCGCGCAGGATCGCAGTGAATGGCCCGAAGGCGATGACGAGCTGCTGGAAGAAATCGCCGCGGACTGGTACGGCGACGCCGATGACTTCACGATCGGCGACCGTCGCCAGGAACTGGTGCTGATCGGCGTCGACATCGATCCGGCGCACTGGCGTGCGAAGTTCGATGCATGTCTGCTGACCGACGACGAGTACGCGTTGGGCGCCGAGGGATGGCGCACGCTGAGTGATCCGTTCCCCGCGTGGGATCTCGAAGACGACGATCACGACCACGATCATGGCCACGACCATCATCACCATCATTGAACGTAATGGATTGACGTCACGTCCGTCATCGAAAACGCAGACGAAAAAAAACCCGCCGATGGCGGGTGTCAACAACTCAGCGCTGATGCTTAGCGCTTGTTGACTGCGTCCTTGAACGCCTTGCCAGCCGTGAACTTAACGGTCTTTGCGGCCGGAATCTTGATGGTTTCGCCCGTCTTCGGGTTGCGGCCCGTACGTGCTGCCCGCTTGCCCGAACCGAAGCTGCCGAAGCCGATCAACTGGACTGCATCACCCTTCGCCACTGCCTTCTTGATGACTTCAAGCAGCGTGTCCAGCGTCTCGCCGGTTTGAGCCTTGCTGGCGCCCGTCTGACCTGCGACGGCGTCGATCAGTTCCTGTTTGTTCATTAAGGTTCCTTTCTGGTTTAGGTTGACACGAACAGCGCGAACGCGCCGATTATACGTGCGCGCGCCGCGCCGTCGAGCAGCGACGGCTCGGGAATACCCCCGACTCCCGCGGCACGCCTGGCGCCGCACGGAGCACCGTGCTGCCGCTTCCCTCGCGGCGCTTGCTATGATAGCGCAGCGCAAACCCAATCTGGATAAGGGTTTCGAAGAATTACACGCTGCAACGCCTGATACAGCATGGAAAACAGCATTTTTGGCATGCAGAGCATCGAATAGATGCTATCCGAGTCGTCCAAAGCCCCGTCAGCGTTGGTTTTTGCCAACGTTCGACACCGCTCCGACAGGCTGCAGACGCCGTCTGGACGGGCTGTGACGGGTGTCGGCATCGCGTGACCGCTGCAAATTCGTGCTTCCAGTCAGTGCTTTGCCGTCGCCCGGTTCTCTTCCTTGCACCGCATTTCATCGCGCATGACCGACCCGCTCGTTCCCGCCATCCTCGCGTTTCGCGACAACGGCACCCCGTATTCGCCACGCCACGACGACATCTATCACAGCGCCGTCGGTGCCCTTGCGCAGGCCGAATACGTCTTCCTGAAAGGCAATGAATTGCCGTCGCGCTGGCAAAAGCGGCGCGTATTCACGGTGCTGGAAACGGGCTTCGGCATGGGCATCAACTTTCTCGTGACGTGGGCCGCATGGAGCTCGGACCCGGATCGTTGCGAGCGCCTGCACTTCGTATCGACGGAAAAGCATCCGTTCTCGCGCGACGATCTGCTCGCAGCGAGCGCTGCGGCCGTTGCGGACGCATCGATCGCACCGCTTGCACAACAGCTCGTCGATGCATGGCCGACCCTCGTGCCCGGCACTCATCGGCTCGAGTTCGAGGAAGGGCGCGTCACGCTCACGCTCGTGTTCGGCGACGCGGCGCAAACGCTGCATTCGCTCTGGCTGCGTGCCGACGCCTTCTATCTGGATGGCTTCTCGCCCGCGAAGAACCCGGAGCTGTGGACGCCCGCAATCTTCAAGGCGCTCGCGCGCCTCGCTGGCGACGACGCGACCTTCGCCACTTATACAAGCGCGGGCGATGTGAAACGCGGATTGCAGCAAGCGGGCTTCGAATACCGGAAGATCGATGGCTTCGGATGGAAACGCGCAATGCTGGTCGGACGCTTTGCGCCGCGCTATCGCGTGCGGCGTCACGAACCGCCATTGCCGCTTGCCGTCGACGAACGGCATGTCATCGTGATCGGCACTGGGCTCGCGGGATGCGCGGCGATCGAACGACTTACGGCGCGGGGCTGGCGCGTCACGTCGCTCGAACGGCATGCGGGCATCGCGCGCGATGCGTCGGGCAATCCCGCCGGTGTGTTTCATCCGATGATGTCGCGCGACGACAGCGTCGGTTCGCGCATCACGCGCGCGGGTTTCCTTTATGCGTTGCGACAATGGTCCGCGCTCGAGCGGCGCGGATATCGTCCGTTGCGTGGCCCGGACGGTCTGCTGCAAATCGCCGCGGATGAAGACGAAGCCTCGGCCATGGCGCAGACGTTCGCTTCGTTCGCTTATCCGCGGGATTACGTGACGGCCGTTTCCCCCGACGAGGCGCAACGCATCGCCGACATGCGTGTTGCGCGAGGCGGCTGGTTCTTTCCCCACGGCGGCTGGATCGATCCCGCGTCGCTCTGCGCGGCGCAATGTGAGGCGGCGGGTGGATTGCTGGAGCGCCGCTTCAACGTCGTGGCTTCGCGCGTCGAACGCGTTGCAAATCAATGGATTGTGTTCGATGCGAACGACGCAGCGATTGCCAGCGCGCCCGTCGTCATCTTTGCGAATGCGCATGAAGCGGCGCGCATCGCCGGCTTGCGCCACGCGCCGACGCGCAGCGTGCGCGGTCAATTGACGCTGCTGCCCAGCGATGCGGCGCACGCGTTGCGCGTTCCCGTGATCGGCGAAGGGTACGCGGTGCCGCTGCCGGATGGCTCCACGCTGACGGGCGCAACCTATGACATCGACGATCCCGACACACAAATACGCGATGGCGCTCACACCGAGAACATCGAGCGTGTGGCCCAGATGCTGCCCGACATGCATGAGGCGATGGGTACGGGTGCGCCTTCGTCGCTGGCAGGGCGCGTCGCGTTTCGTTGCGTGACGAGCGACCGTCTGCCGATGATCGGCGCATTCGCCGACGAAACAGCCGCAACCCGCGACGCCGGCAAGCTGCGCGGCGCCTGGCCGCTGGATCTGCCGCGCGCGCAAGGGCTGTATGGCGCATTCGCGTTTGGATCGCGCGGACTCGTGTGGGCGTCGCTGGGTGCCGAGCTGATTGCTTCGCAGATCGAAGGCGAGCCGTGGCCCATCGAGCGGGATCTCGCCGAAGCGCTCGATCCCGCTCGCTTTCTCTTGCGCGCGCTACGGCTGGGTACCGCGAACTGACTTTTTTCCTGTGGAAAAGTTATCCACGGCGCGTTGTGGATAACCGGGAAAAATGCGGGCGAAACTCGTGTGGAACGGATGTGGACGTAAACGGGGTAACTCGACAGACGTAAACATCGGCCAAAAGTTATTCATCGAACCCAGTCGGGCGCGCACATCAAGTGCATCCGGTTATGCGTTCGGCAAGACGCTGATTTGCTTCGGTAAACTCGAGTTATCCACAGAAATGCGGGGCCCTTGTTAACTTCTACTACGTATACATACAGTAAACCTATTGATGAAAAGCCCGTTGTCGGTCGACGCACGCCAGCATCATCTTTCCTCTCAAGAAACAAATGCTTTAGCGCAGGTTTTCAAGGTGCAGGCGTCTCGGGCTCAAGGCGAAAGCCGAGTGCCTTGGCGCGGCGCTTGAGTGCGGCAAGGCTGCGCTGCTGTTGCTGCTCTTCGTAGCGCTGCTGCCCCTGGTAGAACGCGCCGAGCGCCGAATCATTGCGCGACAGGCTCATCGCCGCGAGCTTCAGGGCCTGGCGCACCCGGTTGGCCGAGCGGCGGGTGCGGGCGCTAAGCACCTTGCCGCCGCTGATCTTGGTCCCGGGACACAGCCCGAGCCATGAGCAGAAGTGCTTGACGTTCGCAAAGCGGCTCAGGTCCGGACCGATCTCCGAGAGGATCGTCATCACGGTGGCGACCGACAGGCCGTTGATGCGCGTCAGGTCAACGCCGGCCCAGCGTGCGAGAGCCGCACGGGCATCAAATTGCGGAGCGTTCTTGCTGCGCTGCTTGCCCGGCCCGCCCAGTTCGATCTCGTGACGGCCCAGGGGCGCCAGCAGCGCCTCGATCTTCGCGTCGCACTCGAGGATGCGCTGGGCCAGGCTGTCGAACATCGTCACCGCCTGCCCGAGCACGAACAGGTGCTCATCGCGCCAGTTACCGGTCAGCGCCCGTTCAATCTCGGCCGCACTGGCCTTCACGCGGCCGTGGCGATGCTGCGCGAGCACTTTCGGATCGCGCTCGCCGGCCATGATCGCGCGGATGATCGCCTGTCCGGTCACACCCATCACGTCCGTGAGCACTTCGGTGAGCTGCAGGTTCATCTGCACCAGTGCCTTCTGCATGCGCAGCACCCAGCTGGCCTGCTCAGTGAGCAGCACCTCGCGCTGCCGCACTACCGCGCGCACCACGCAGACCTCGCCGTCGGGGCGCCAGGCCGCCCGCAGCAGCCCGAGACTCATGAGTTTCTGCAGCCACTGGCAATCCATGACATCGCTCTTGCGACCCGGTACGTACTTCATCTGCCGCGCGTCGACCAGCCACACCGTCAGTCCGCGTTGTTCCAGTACCTCGTACACAGGGATCCAGTAGACCCCTGTCGATTCCAGCGCCACTGTATCGACGCCGCACGCGAGCAGCCAGTCGGCCATCGCGTTCAGATCATCGGTCATGGTCCCGAACTCCCGGACCGGCTCATCAGAGGTTGCCCTGGGCACGGCTACCCAGTGACTTGAGCCTCCGATATCGATGCCCGCTGCGTTTGGAAAAACCTCGGGGCTGTCTTCGCGCTTGCGCATCGCCATGGCTTGTCTCACTATCGTGGATGGGCGGCAGCGCCATGGGAAGCGTCGTATTCGACTCGATCTCTCAAACGGGATGCGGCTCACGCCGCTCGCCACTGTCACCGACGATTCCCGGACCATGCTATTAAACGGGCTCGCTACACGACGCGCCAACGCCGTGAGCTCGCACCAATGCGTGTTCGGTCATTTCGGCAGCTGCTGCTCACTTTTATAGCCCATCCCGCCCGATCTCCTTCCGCTCATCGTTTCTTCGCGAACACCGTACCCGGGCAGGGTTTGAGAAGCTATTAAGAAACTCGCAAAACGGGGCGTCGCTTCGTCAGCCGTCTTCTTTGCTGTTCATCGCTCCGAAACTGGAACGCCTGAGCGCAAGAACACTCAAACGCAAGCATCCCGAAGACGCAGTGCGTGAGGCCTGCCGGACGCGCAAAAACATCGCTGACAAGACCATTCTTCTCCAACACACCCACGTTTTCCGGTCGCTTTTTCCTGTTGTTTCGAAGTTAGCGTACGTTTTACCGCTTTGAGCGCTTGTTCGACGCTTTTCCGTCAAGTGTAAAAAAGCTATGGCACAATCGCCGTTCTTCCGCGTCGCGTATTGCCCCCGCAATCGACGCGCCAATGGAACGGTTGCCGGACCCACAGAATCTGATTCAAAAGTCGACGGCGCTCTTTTCACTCACGTCGGGCTGCCCGTAGTCATGCGGCATCGGCGTGGTCGTTTCAGTTTTTCACCCGATCGTTGACAACCCGCAACGCCGGCAGACGCGAACCGATCGCGGCAACGGACGCGGCGCGCGCTTTGCGTGCCGACGTCGTCTGCCCGTTTGCGTTGCCGAGCGTTGCTGCAAAGGAGAAGGCACCACGATGAAGTCGGCGTTTTCATTCTTTCCAGGCTGGCCGCTCACGCCCGATGCGATTTTCTGGGCAGGCCTTGCTTTGCTTGCCGCAGGTCTCGTCGGCGAGCTGTGCTATCGCGCGTGGCATCTGCCGCGCATTTCCGGCTATGCGGTGATCGGGCTGATCGCGGGATCGGCGGGATCGGGCGTGATCGACGCGGATTCGGCAAGCACCGCGCGCCCATTGCTCGATGTCGCGCTCGGCCTGCTGCTATTCGAACTCGGCAGCCGGCTGGATCTGCGGTGGATTCGCCGCAATACGTGGCTCATCGTGTCGAGCATCGCCGAATCGACGCTCACGTTCGTACTCGTGCTGCTGGTGCTGCTGTTCCTGAACGTGTCGTCGGTGACGGCGCTCGTGCTTGCGTCGATCGCAATGGCGACTTCGCCCGCGATGGTGATCCAGCTGAAAACCGAGGTGCGCGCCGAAGGCCAGGTCACGCAGCGCCTCTTGACGCTGACGGCGCTCAACAGCATGTATGCGGTGATCGTCGAGAAGCTCGCGTCCGGCTGGCTGCATCAGGAAGCCTATGGCAACGTGCTCGCGACGATCCTCCAGCCGCTGTATCTGCTGATCGGCTCGCTGATCCTCGCGTATCTGCTCGCGCGCACCATCACGTTCTTTTACAAGCGTGTGAATCTGCAGGACGAGCACTCGTTCGTCGCGCTGTTCGGCCTCGTGCTGCTCGCCATTGCCATCGCGCATATCTTCAAGCTGTCGACGATTCTCAGCCTGCTCGCCGCGGGCATCATCGTGAAGAATCTGGAAGCGCGCCCGCAACTTTGGCCGGAGCACTTCGGTACGGCGGGCTGGCTGCTGACGGTGATTCTGTTCGTGCTCACGCTGACCACGTTCGAATGGCGCGACGTCGCGATGGGCGGCCTCGCAGCCGTCGGACTGATCGTCGCGCGGCTGGTGGCCAAGCTGGTCGGCGTGCTCGCGTTCGCCAAGCCGAGCGGACTCGACATGAAACAGGGCATGGCGCTGGGGCTGTCGCTGTCGCCAATGTCGGCGCTCGCGTATCTGCTCGTCGACGACACCTACCAGCTCTATCCGAATTTCGACCCGACGCTGCGCGCGGTCACGATGTGCTCGATCGTCGTGTTGCAGCTGGTCGGGCCGTGGCTCGTCTACCGCTCGCTCGCGCTCGTGGGCGAACGCCGCGAGTAAAGCGGCGCGCCCGCACCCCGTATTTTTCACGCAGCTCGAGCGTTCGGCTGCAGCATCGACAGTCAATCCGGCCGGCGCCGCCCGCATCGGGCGCTGATGCCGACATGAATCAGGAAACGCTATGTCACTCGAAGCCTTCATCGATTCGAAACCGTTCACCTTCGGTGTCGAACTCGAGATGCAGATCGTCAATACCCATGACTATGATCTGACCAAAGCAGGAACCGACCTGCTCCGGCTCATCAAGGACGAAAAGATCCCGGGCAACATCACGCCGGAAATCACCGAGAGCATGATCGAGCTGTCGACGGGCATCTGCACGACGCACGAGCAGGCCGTCGCCGATCTGCGCACGATTCGCGACACGCTCGTCGCCGCGGCGGACCGGCTGAACGTCGGCCTGTGCGGCGGCGGCACGCACGCTTTCCAGCAATGGAGCGAGCGCAAGATCGTCGACACGCCGCGCTTTCAGTACCTTTCGGAACTCTATGGCTATCTTGCCAAGCAGTTCACCGTGTTCGGCCAGCACGTGCACATCGGCTGCCCGGATGCCGATAGCGCGTTGTTCCTGCTGCATTCGATGTCGCGCTACATCCCGCACTTCATCGCGCTGTCGGCGTCGTCGCCGTTCGTGCAGGGCGTCGATACGGGCTTTCACTCGGCACGCCTGAATTCCGTGTTCGCGTTTCCGCTGTCGGGCCGCGCGCCGTTCGTCCTCACGTGGGACAGCTTCGAAGAGTACTTTTCGAAGATGGTGCACACGGGGGTCGTCAACAGCATGAAGGACTTCTATTGGGACATCCGGCCGAAGCCCGGCTTCGGCACCATCGAAGTGCGCGTGATGGACACGCCGCTTTCCGTCGACCGCGCGGCCGCGATTGCGTGCTACATCCAGACGCTCGCGCGCCATCTGCTGCTCGACAAGCCTTTGATGCCAAAGGAAGACGACTATCTCGTCTACACGTTCAACCGTTTCGAGGCGTGCCGCTTCGGTCTGGCGGGCACGTGCATCGATCCGCAGACGGGTGAGCGCCGTACGATTTCCGAAGACATCATTCACACGCTCGAGCGCATCAAGCCGCATGCGGATGCTTTAGGCTCGGGCAAGGCGCTCGAAGAAATCGGCGCGATCGCGCGCGGGCAGGTGAACGACGCGACCTGGCTGCGCAATGTGGCCGAACAGGAACAATCGCTGCATGAAGTGGTGCGGCAGCAGTGCCTGCAGTGGCGCGCATAAACGGCGCGTAAAAGTCGGAGTGTATGAGCCGCGCGATCCAGTCCGGCGCGGCAGGCGCGTCGGATGCTCTTGCTTCGCCGCCACGCAGACTTCAACGAAACCCGCTTTTTGCGGGTTTTTTTATTTTTTTCGAATGCCGATAAGGCGTCCTCTAGTTTTTCTCAAGGTTTACGTATACATACGTAGTAATAGTTAACAAGCATTGCGTTTGCCTGTGGACAACCGAATAATTCCCTGCAAACTCAAGCGGCTGCGTAAACCATAACCACGCGGATCGGGCGTGCATCCCGACCGTAAACCTGGGAGAACGATTCTCATGGGTGCTGGGGTCAGCGGGTTATCAAGAATCGACGCACATGTCGTCCCCCGTCTTATCCCGTGGTTATCCACAGATTGCATTGGATAACTTAGCTGTACGATTTGCCGCTCTCGCATAGAATGTCGTTTTTCGTCGTTGCGGCCTGCCGGGGTCCCGGATGCGTGGCCCAAGCGCACGGATCGCAGCACGGCATGAAGCGTTTGCAAAGCCTGAGAAAGCGGCCGGGACAAGGCCCGCATCACAGGAAGTTTTTGAGATAGTAGGAATCGGCGAGCCGGCTTGACCGGCGAAGCTTCCCCCCCACAGACTGTCGGCGCGCCGGCATCGGAAAAACGGATGTCGACGGGCGACGGCACGCTGTCAACAACGAACGAAAGACTATGAGCGAAGGCGTATACGGAGAGCAGGCAACCGGGCGGGTGACCCACAGCCTGCTGCGACTCAGCACGGCCATGCGGAGCCAGGCATGGGAATGGGCGGAAGGCGCGGGTCTGACGCCTACCCAGGGTGAAATCCTCGTGCTGCTGATGCAGCGCAAGGGGCCGATGCGGCTCGGCGAAATCGCACGCGAAACCGCGCTGACAGCCGCGACCACGAGCGACGCAGTGAGCACGCTGGAAAGCAAGGGTCTCGTCGAAAAGCGCCGTGCGCTCGACGACGGGCGCGCGCTGGCTGTGCGTCTGACGGCTCGCGGCCGCACCGCGGCCAAGCGCGCCGCGCAATGGCCTGACTTCCTCGCGAAGGCGGTCGGCACGCTGCGCGACGAAGAGCAATCGATCTTCTATCGCACGCTGCTGAAAACCGTGCGTCAGCTCGAAGTGCAAGGCCACATTCCGCCGCACCGGATGTGCGTGACCTGCACGCATTTGGAGCCGAGCAAGAACCCGAAGAAGACGCCGCATCGCTGCATGCTGCTCGATCTGTCGATGTCGGATACCGATCTGCGTCTGGACTGCTCGGTGCACGAAACGGCCGACGCCGCCACGCAGAAAAAGACCTGGAAGATCTTCGCGCAGCAAGCCTGAGTCGGCTAAACTGCGGAGCCGGCCGCCGCTCGCGGGTTTGCGCGAGCGGGGCGGGCGAGCTTGCGCCGTTTTGCGCATCGGCAGACGGCGTGTCTTCCGGCGCGCTTTTTGGGCGCGTCCAGTCAACCCTGACGGTGGGATTTGCCGATGCATCACGAAGTTCTCGCCATCCGCCATGTGCACTTCGAGGATCTGGGCAGTCTCGAACGGGTGCTCGGCGAGCGGGGGCGTCCTGTCCGCTATCTGGATGTCGGCTTTGCGCGCATCGAGGCGCCCGACCCCGTGATGCCGTCGCTGATGGTGATTCTCGGCGGGCCCATCAGCGCGTTCGACGACGATCGCTATCCGACCATCGCGCCGCTCGTCTCCATGATCGAAAAGCGCATTGCAGCTGGCTTGCCGACGCTCGGCATCTGCCTCGGCGCGCAGCTGATTGCGCGGGTGCTCGGCGCGCGGGTCTATCCGGCAGGGCAGACGGAAATTGGCTGGACACCGTTGACACTCACCGATGCCGGCAAGCAGTCGCCGCTGCGGCATCTGGACGGGGCGCACACGTCGATGCTTCATTGGCACGGCGATACGTTCGATCTTCCGCAAGGCGCGGTGCATCTCGCCTCCACGCCCGCCTGTCAGAACCAGGCGTTCTCATGGGGCAAGTATGTGCTTGGCCTGCAATGTCACCCTGAAATCCGCACCGACCGTTTCGAGCCGTGGCTGATCGGCAATGCCGGCGAAATCGCGGGCCACGGCATCGACGTGCGCGCGCTGCGCGCCGATACCGCGAAGCATGGCCCGAAGCTCGAAGCCGCCGCGACCAGCATGTTCGGCGAATGGCTCGATCAACTGGCCGCGCGACCCTGAACAAATCCCAATGACCGCCGTGGATCACCGCGCTTTTACCGTCGATGCCGTGCTGACCGGCAAGATTGCGCCGTTGGGCGGTGACCTGTCGGGCAAGACGAGTGCGATCGGCAAGACGCCTGTCGATGGCCGTGTGTGGCTCGGCGAAACAGGACTCGAAGGTGATCAGCAGGCCGAACTCAAGCATCATGGCGGCCCGGAAAAAGCGCTGCATCACTATCCGTTCGATCACTACGCCACCTGGCGGAACGAATGGCAGGCGGGCGAATCCGGTCTGTCGAGCCTCGACGGACGCGGCGCGTTCGGCGAAAACTTGAGCACGTGCGGCCTGACGGAAGCGGATGTTTGCGTCGGCGACGTGTACCGGATCGGCGGGGCGATCGTCCAGGTATCGCAGCCGCGTCAGCCGTGCTGGAAACTGAACCTGCGCTTCGCGCGCGCCGACATGTCGCGCGCCGTGCAGAACACGCGCCGCACGGGCTGGTATTACCGCGTACTCGAAGCGGGCGAAATCGGCGCGGGCGACGCGATCGAGCGGCTCGCGCGTCCTCACGCGCAGTGGAGCGTCGAGCGCCTGTTGCGCGCGTTCTATGTCGATCGCGACGACCGGCAGGCACTGGAGGCGATGGCGCAACTCGACACGCTGTCGCCGTCATGGCGCAAGACCGCCACGAAGCGTCTCGAAAGCGGTGAAGTCGAATCGTGGTCGAAGCGTCTCGATACGCCTCACAGTCAAAGCTGATTCGCGCTGTTGAAAGCGACGCGCCTGGCCGTCTGCAGCAAATCAGACCCGGTGCTATCCTCGATCGCTCTTGAGTTTCGATGGGTATTCCCACCACCATGAGCGCTCTTTTCACTCCGCTCACGCTGCGTAGCGTGACGCTGCCGAACCGCATCGTCGTGTCACCGATGTGTCAATACTCTGCCGAACGCGGCGAGGCGACGGCGTGGCACATGATCCATCTCGGCCATCTGGCGCTGTCGGGCGCGGGCATGCTGTGCATCGAGGCGACGGCCATCGAGCCTGATGGCCGCATCACGCCTGCCGACCTCGGTCTGTGGGACGACGTGACGGAAGAAGCGCTGAAGCCCGTGCTCGCCACGATCCGCAAGCACTCGAAAGTGCACGTCGCGATGCAACTCTCGCACGCGGGGCGCAAGGCTTCGAGCAACGTGCCGTGGGAAGGCGGGCAACTGATTCCCGTGGCCGACGGCGGCTGGCTGCCGCATGCGCCGTCCGCGCTGCCGCACAAAGCCGGCGACGAGCCGCCGCTCGCGCTGGACAACGCGGGCCTCAACCGCATCCGCGAAGCGTTCGCGGCGACGGCGCGCCGTGCTGCGCGTCTGGGCATCGATGCACTCGAAGTGCACGCCGCGCACGGTTATCTGCTGCATCAGTTCCTGTCGCCGCTCGCGAACCAGCGCAGCGACGAATACGGTGGGTCGCGCGAGAATCGCATGCGTTTCCCGCTCGAAATATTCGATATCGTGCGCGCTGCATTCCCCGCCGACAAACCCGTCGGCGTGCGAGTCTCGGCGATCGACTGGGTTGATGGCGGCACCACGATCGAAGACACGATAGCGTTCGCGCAAGAGTTGAAGAAGCGCGGCTGCGACTGGGTCGATGTGTCGTCGGGTGGCGTGTCGCCGTTGCAGAAGATCCCGCTCGAACCCGGCTATCAGGTGCCGTTCGCGAAGGCGGTGAAGGAAGCGACAGGCATGACGACGATGGCCGTCGGTCTGATCACGGACCCGGCGCACGCGAACCGGCTGATTGAAGAGGGCGACGCGGATCTCATCGCGATGGCGCGCGCGATGCTCTACGATCCGCGCTGGCCGTGGCATGCGGCCGCTCAACTCGGCGCGACCGTGGACGCTCCGCCGCAATACTGGCGTTCGCAACCGCGCGAACAGAAGGCGCTGTTCGGCGATATTTCGTTCGGTCAGCGCTGAAGGCTGCCTTCAACCGACAACGCAAAATACGCATCGCGCGCACATGTGATGTGGATCTGTACGTAAGACGGTTGAACGAAGTCACATCATCCGTGTACGATTTCGGTTGTGACGCTGTATGCGTCGCATGTCGACGCGGCGCCAGCAAGGCGCCGCGTTTGCTATCCGCGTCAGAAAAGCCGCGCATCTGCAAAGGCGCGTCGAACGCGGAGGCATCGGCGAACAAGCGAGTTTGTTCATCCACCGTTCTACAAGGATTGATTCAATGAGTTCACGCAGGATCGCTGTGCGTCAATCGGGCGTGCACGGCAAAGGCGTGTTTGCACTCGAACCGATCGCAGCCGGCGAGCGGTTGATCGAATACAAGGGCCAACGGATTTCCTGGAAGGAAGCGCTGCGACGGCATCCTCACAATCCGGACGAACCGAATCACACGTTCTACTTCGCGCTCGATAGCGGCGATGTGATCGACGGCAAGGTGAAGGGCAACAGCGCGCGCTGGATCAATCACTCGTGCGCGCCGAACTGCGAAGCGGAAGAGATCGACGGCCACGTATTTATCGACGCGCTGCGTGATATCGACGCGGGCGAGGAGCTGTTCTACGACTACGGGCTCGTGATCGACGCGCGTCAGACGAAGAAGCTGAAGAAGGAATACGAGTGCCGTTGCGGCGCGCGCAAGTGCCGCGGCACGATGCTCGCGGCGCCGGACAAGAAGGACGAGAAGAAAGCGAAGAAGAAAAAGTGACCCGTGTGCGCTGCCGTTCTTATCGAACGCAGCGCACGTTTTGGGACACGCTTCAAGGATCGACCGGCGCACGATGCGCCGGTTTTTTTGTTTCGCGCGGCGGTTCCGGTGAGCGCAGCACGGCGCCCGTCGCGACGGGAAGCCGCACGATAAAGCGCGCACCGCCGTCAGCGGCATCTTCGTAATGCACGCTGCCATGATGCAGCGCCATGATGTCGTGAACGATCGCAAGGCCGAGACCGGCGCCACCGTCGACGGTGCCGTCGCTCAAGCCCTGGCCGTCGCCGCGGAAGAAGCGCTTGAACAGATCGGGTTGCTGTTTATGAGGCACGCCCGGACCGTTGTCCTCGACAGCGACTTCCGCCGTTGGGACGCCATCCACCACCGTTTGCGCAACCGTCATCGTGATCCGCGCGCCGTTCATGCGCGACGGCGGCACGTATTTCAGCGCGTTGTCGAGCAGATTCGCGATCACTTCACGCAGCAGCACAGGGTTGCCGCGCGCGATCAGCGGGTGATCGTTCGACGGATCGTCGAGCCGCTGGAAACCGAGGTCCACATGCACGGCGAGCGCGCGCGGCACCCATTCGGCGCCTGTATCGAAAGCGAGCGACGCGATGTCGAGGTTCACGAAACGCGCGGCCTGTTCGCCCGGTTCGGCACGCGCTAGCGACAGCAACTGGTTCGAAAGACGCACGGCGCGATCGGCGGCCGCACGCAGTTCCTTGACGGCGGCGAGCGTCTGCTGCGGATCGCGCCCAATGGCCGCCTGTTCCGCGTGCAGCTTGATCGCGGTGAGCGGCGTGCGCAGTTGATGCGCGGCGTCGGCGATGAATTTGCGTTGAGCGTCGAGCGCGGCTTTCAGGCGGTCGAGCAGGCCGTTCAGCGCGCCCGTCAGCGGACGGATTTCGACGGGGACGAAGGTTTCGTCGACGGGTTCCAGCGACGTGTGGGTCTGTCGGTTCAACGAATCGGCGAGATCGGTCAGCGGGTTCAGTTGCTGATTCACGACGCGCCACACGATCACCCAGCCCGCGAGCAGCAACAGCAGCAGCGGCATCATGATCGCGACCAGAAATTCGGCGGCGATCCGAAAGCGGTGATGCACCGGCTGGCCGACTTCGATGACGACGGGGTTGCCCGTCGGCTGATCGACGCGCACCTGCGCAACGCGCACGGCCGTCCCTTCATGCTGCGTCTCGAACACGTAAGCGTAGTGCATGCGCCGCACGTTGGTGCCTTGCAGCGGCAGCTTCGGATCGCCGGCGATTTCGGTTTCGCCATTGCTGATCCGGTACACGAGTTGTTCGACGGGATCGGAGAACATCGCCTGCGCGAGCGGAGGGACGGTGATCGGCGCATCGGGCCCGGCAATCTGGATCTGCTTCGAAATGGCCGTGGCGAGATCGGCGAGCGAACGGTCGACCACATGCTGCGTGTATTGCCACGCGAGCCAGTACGCGATGAGGCCGCTCATCAGCGCGAGCAGCGAAAGGGGAGCGGCGAGCCGGCGCAGTAACTGGCGGCGCAGGCTATTCGCGGCGGGATAGGGCATGATCGAACCCGCGGTAAAGGACCGACGCCGAGGGATTATCGACTGCGTCAGTCATGCGTTCCAAGTGCAGTTCCAAACGGCAGTTCACATCCAGGCTGAATGACACAGGCGGCCGCCGCGCATCTGTGAGGATGCGCTTGCGGCCGCCCGTCGGACAACCCGGACGCCGTCAGACCACAACGGTCTTGACGACCATTATGACGCCTGGCGGATTTCCTGGAGCAGATAGCCGAAGCCGCGCACCGTGACGATTTCGACACGGCAGTTTTCGAGCTTTTTGCGCACCCGGTGCACATAGACTTCGATCGCGGTGTCGCCGAGATCGCCGCCGAAGTGCGTCAGGTGATCCTGCAGTTGCGCCTTGCTGACCACGCGGCCATGGCGCAGCAACAGCATTTCGAGCACCGCGAATTCGCGCGGCGACAGTTCGAGCGGCTTGTCGTCGTTGAAGATGCGGCGATCCACACCCGACAGACGCACGCCACCGAGCGACACTTCCGGACGTGGCATGTCGCCATGCGGTCCGCTGCGGCGCATCACGGCGCGAATACGCGCTTCGAGTTCGGCGGGTTCGAACGGCTTCAGCATGTAGTCGTCGGCGCCGGAATTGAGGCCTTGCACGCGGTCATTCAGCTCGTCGCGCGCCGTCAGCACGATCACGGGCGTATGACGGTTGCTCTGACGGAAACGCGACAGCAGCGTCATGCCATCGATGCCGGGCAGTCCCAGATCGAGGATCACGAGCTCGTGGCGGTTTTGCGTGAGGGCCTGTTCGGCGAAGATGCCGTCGTGGACCATGTCGACCGTGAAGCCGGCTTGTTCGAGACTGCTTTGGATGCCGCGCGCGATAGGGCGGTCGTCTTCGATCAGAAGGAGTCGCATGGGTTTCGCTCAAGTACAATGGGTTGGGCAAGGGGCACGCGGTTCGCCGGGGCGCCTGCTGCACAGAATGCCGTGCGGCGTGCCGTCGATGCGGCCTTCAACAGATCTGCCAGCCATGTCCGATATTACGATCTACGAACTGGAAGCCGCGATCAATTTCTGGCGTTCCCGCTCGCCTTCGAGCGGTGACGAACTCGTTCTGTGCAAGGAGGCAAGCGCGCTCTCCAAGCCGTATGCGCTGATGATTGTACAGCGACAGACCGTGCTGCCGCAGGAAGGAATGGACGAGATTGCCCGCGCCGCGTGGGATTCTTACGTGTCCCTTAAGAATGACCTAACGAAGTGAAGGTTTGGTGGCCTGATTACCTGCAAAACGCTTTCATAACGGGTTTTCGTCAGGGTTTTGGAGCGTCACCGGCTTTCGTCCGATCAACGGCTCAAGTCACTTTCCAGCCGCAATTTCATCGATAAAACGAGCGAGGCGAATGTCGCGCTCGGTGATTCCGTTTGCATCGTGCGTCGATAGCGTGATCTCGACGTTGCTGTAGACGTTGAACCATTCCGGATGATGGTCCATTTCCTGGGCTTTGATCGCGACGCGCGTCATGAAGCCGAACGCTTCGTTGAAGTCGGCGAACTTGAACTGCCGTTTGATCGCGTCGCGGGCTTCGACGTTTTGCCAGCCGTCGAGTTGAGCGATCTGCGTTGCGCGTTGTTCGGAAGAGAGTTTCTCGATCATCGTGTCACCTTTTTTAGCCGCGCGTGGCCGCGCCGATGCCGCGTGCATTGGCGCATACGCGGTCGTCCTATTTTTTCACGGTTGAAGGGTTGCTGCAGCGCGCTACGTCAGATGTCGCCGTCCGTCGCCCAGCCTTCGCCCGTGCCGCGCGTGATGACGGTGTCGGTGGCGCGCACTTCGCCTGCCGGGAAAGGTGCCCCATGCGCGAGCTTCGCCAGTAGCGGCGCGAAGTCGGTACGCGCGACGTCGAACAGTTGCGAGAAATCGTCGATCACGAAGTAGGTCTTCTGGAACGTGTCGATCCGATATTGCGTCTGCATCACGCGTTCGAGATCGAACGCGATGCGATTGGGCGCGTCGCTTTGCTGGCTATAGAGCGTCTCGCCTTTGCTCGACACGATGCCCGCACCGTAGATCTTTACGCCGTTCGGACTCGCGTCGTCGCGGATCAGGCCGAACTCGACTGTGTACCAATAGAGGCGCGCTAGCAGCGGCAGCGCATTCGCATCGTTCGCAGCGAGGGCCGCGCGGCCATATGCGTGCATGTAATCGGCGAACACGGCGTTGATCAGCAGCGGCACATGCCCGTACAGATCATGGAAGCAGTCGGGCTCCTGAAGATAGTCGAGCTGATCCGGGCGGCGCATCCACCACGTCACGGGAAAGCGGCGGTTCGCCAGATGCTCGAAAAACACCTGATCCGGCACGAGGCCCGGCACGGCGACGATCCGCCAGCCGGTCGCAGGCATCAGCTGTTCGTTGATCGCTTCGAACGAAGGCACGCTTTCCGGCGACAGATTCAGCCGCTCGACGCCTTCCAGAAAATCGTCGCACACGCGCCCTTTGAGCAGCGCCGTCTGCCGCGTATAGAGCTGCTTCCACACCGCGTGATCGACCGCGCCATAGCGATGCATCGGCTGGTCGATGGTGAAGTCGGCTCGGGTCTCGAGGCCGGCGTCAAATTGCTCCTTGAGCTTCGCGGTGTTCGGGACTGACATGACGGATGACTGGCCGGGCGCGGCTCGCCCGATAGATGGAAACCGTGCAAGTCTAGAGCGGGTAACACGCGGAAAGGGCGCACGTTTTCCGAATCGCACGGTGAGAATGCGATAATCGTGCATTAGATCGCCAATTCATGCGGAGAATTTACATGCTAGAGCTCGATCACTTCGATCTGGCACTGCTCGACGTCCTGCAGCGCTTCGGGCGCGCGACGCACCAGCAACTGGGCGAGCAGGTGCCGCTGTCGCCATCGCAAATCGGGCGGCGCCTGCAGCGGCTGGAGTCGATCGGCGTGGTCGACGGCTATCGCGTGGTGCTGCGGCCGGAAAAGCTCGGGCTCGGCGTGACGGCCTTTACCAGCCTGAAGCTGAAGCACCACGGCGATTCGATCATCGAGCAGTTCCAGCAGCAGATCGATGTGCTGCCCGAGGTGCTGGAGTGCCACGCGGTGGTTGGCGACGCGGATTATCTGCTGCGTATCGTGGCGCCGGATCTGAACGCGCTGTCGTCGTTCGTGATGAAGAAGCTGATGCGAGTGCCGGGTGTCGACAGCGTGCGCTCGTACATCGTGCTGACGACGTTCAAGCGCAACGGCCCATTGCCGCTCGGTCATCTGGCGCCGGGCGCGGCCGCCGTCTGACCTCGCGGCATATCGGAAATCAGGCGGCTTTCAACGGCTCCTGATTCAGCATATCCACATAGGCGACGGCAACCAGGTCCGAATCCGGTACGCCGAGCTTCGAGAACACGGCGTGCGCTTCCTTTTCGCCGCCTTCTTCGTCGTCATCCTGCGCGAGCACGACTTCGAGCTCGACGAAATCGCCGAGACCGTCGACGCGATCCAGGTGAATCCGCGTGCGCCCGACGATATAGACGTGGCGCTCCTTCGTGACGATGCCGCGCGTCGTGAGCGCGGTGGCGAGCAGCGAGTGCATCGCTTCGGGGTTCGTCACCGGGCTGCGCGTGTAGTACGACGCCTTCGGGCCGTCGCGGTCGTCGCGCTGATAGAAGATCAGTTCGGCGGGCGTGCCGTCGTCGAACTGGCGCAACTTCAGACGGCCACGCGGCACGTCGTAGAAAAAGTCCTGCTGGCGAAAAATCAAAGGAGCGTCAGGCGAAAGCGCAGCGGCGCGCTCGCGAAGCTGTTCGAAGTGCTGCGCGCGAGCTTTGATTTCGATGTTGCGTGCCATGTGAAGCTCCTGTCGAAAGGTGAACGTGGACGGCTTCTGACGACAACGGGTTCGCCCCGATTGCCTGAGTGCGCAAACCGGTCGGCAGAGACCAAAGGGATACGGAAAACAGCGGGGGAAAAGCGGGCAAAGCGTCAATCTAGCAAAAAGCCCATGACGATGTGGTTAAAGGCCACGGCATCCGAAGGGTGCAAAAACCTCGCTGTGTCATGAGGTCGGCTCATATCGCGCGACGCTGCTTTTCGCGCGATGCGATGCGCGTTCCGCGTGTACCGCTTATGCCGACCACTGCTGTTCGATCAGCTTGAGCGCCACGGCGATCGCCGGCTCGTCCTTGTGCGCAGCAAGCGTGATGAACGTCAGCTCTGTCGGCACCGTGATGCCTTCGACGATCGTCAGCGCATGCGCGTGCGCTTCGGCAAGCGCGGTCGAATCGCGCGCGAGCGTGAGCCCGACGCCTGATTTGACGAGATCGAGCATCGACGGTTCCTGATCGACTTCCGCGACCTTGATGGGCTTGACGCCGGCATCGGCGAAGCGGCGCGTCAGCAGCCGGTTGTGCGCGGACGCGGGCGGTGTCCAGATCCACGGAAACGAAGCGAGCGCACGCCAGTCGCGCGCGCCTTTCATGCGGTCCTTCCAGCCGGGCGGCGCCAGCACGCGGTATTGGAAGTGTGTCAGCGTGACGGCGTGAAAGATCGCGCTGTCGCGTGGTTCGTCTTCGTCCGGCTGGCCGATGTAATAGCCGACGTCGAGTTCGCCCGCGCGCACCTGATCGCGCACCCAGCCGGACATGCCGTGCCGCAATTGCGTTTCGATGTGCGGCCACGTCTCGACGAGCTGCTTCAGAAACCCGCCGAGCCGCAGAAACGCCGGATCGAGAATCGTGCCGATGCGCAGACGCCCGCGCACTTCCTGGCGCAGTGTGGCGGCGGCCCGTTCGACATCGTTGGCGGCCGCGAGCGCGCGCTCCGCGTGTGGCAACAGCGCCTGACCGTCGCGCGTGAGCGAGAGCCCGTGCGACGTGCGCGTGAAAAGCGTCACGCCGAGCGCGGTTTGCAGGTTCTTGATCTGCAGGCTGACGGCGGGCTGGGTCAAATGCAATTGCGCGGCAGCGCGCGTCAGATTGCCTTCGCGCGCGACCGTCGCAAAGGCGCGGAGCAGGGTGAGATCCATCCGCTGATATTAACGCGCCTTATATCGCATTTGAGCATTTCTGATTGGATTTGCGACGCACTTGCCGATTACGCTGGAAAGATCATGCGAAAGCGTGCTCCATTGCGCTGCAGCATCGACCATCAGAAAGTCCTACACAGGAGACACCATGAGCGAGACAGATCAAGGCAAAGTGCGCGCGCTGACACACGTGATCAACGGCCATCTTATCGATGGCACGAGCCAGCGCTTCGGCGACGTGTTCAATCCGGCGACAGGCGAAGTGTCGTCACGCGTGCCGCTCGCGAGCGTCGCCGAAGTCGATGCAGCCGTTGCCGCCGCTAACGCCGCGTTTCCCGCATGGAGCGAAACGGCACCGATCAAGCGCGCTCGTGTGCTGTTTAAGTTCAAGGAACTGCTCGACCGTCACCACGACGAACTCGCCGAACTGATCACGCGCGAGCACGGCAAAGTGTTCTCGGACGCGAAGGGCGAAGTGATGCGCGGCATCGAGATCGTCGAATTCGCGTGCGGCATTCCGAATCTGTTGAAGACGGACTTCACCGATCAGATCGGCGGCGGCATCGACAACTGGAACCTGCGTCAGTCGTTGGGTGTGGTCGCGGGTATCACGCCGTTCAACTTCCCGATGATGGTCCCGTGCTGGATGTTCCCGGTCGCGATCGCATGCGGCAACACGTTCGTGTTGAAGCCGTCGGAACGCGATCCGTCGGCGTCGATCCGTCTTGCCGAGTTGCTGAAGGAAGCGGGCTTGCCTGACGGCGTGTTCAACGTCGTGCACGGCGACAAGGTGGCCGTCGATGCATTGCTCGTGCATCCCGATGTCAGCGCGCTGTCGTTCGTCGGTTCCACGCCGATTGCCGAATACATCTACACGGAAGGTACGAAGCACGGTAAGCGTGTGCAGGCGCTGGGCGGCGCGAAGAACCACCTCGTCGTGATGCCGGATGCGGATCTCGATCAGGCCGTCGATGCATTGATCGGCGCAGCGTATGGTTCGGCGGGTGAGCGTTGTATGGCGATTTCCGTTGCAGTCGCAGTCGGTCATATCGCCGACGAACTGATCGACAGGCTCACGCCGCGCGTGAAGACGCTGAAGATCATGAACGGCATGGAAGGCGAAGCGGAAATGGGTCCGCTCGTGACGGCGGCGCATCGCGAGAAGGTGTCGGGTTATATCGACGCAGGGATCGAGGCGGGCGCGAAACTGGTGGTCGATGGACGCGGGCACAAGGTGCCGGGTCACGAGAAAGGCTTCTTCCTCGGCGGCACATTGTTCGACGATGTGAAGACCGACATGAAGATCTATCGCGAAGAAATCTTCGGCCCCGTGTTGTGCGTGGTGCGCGTGCCCGATTTTGCTTCGGCAGTCGAACTCATCAACAAGAACGAGTTTGCGAACGGCGTGTCGCTGTTCACGTCGGATGGCGGTGTTGCACGCGCGTTCTCGCGTCAGATCCAGATTGGCATGGTCGGCATCAACGTGCCGATTCCCGTGCCGATGGCATGGCACTCGTTCGGCGGCTGGAAGCGGTCGCTGTTCGGCGATCACCACGCGTACGGCGAAGAAGGCGTGCGCTTCTATACGCGCTACAAGAGCATCATGCAGCGCTGGCCGGACAGTATCGCGAAGGGCGCCGAGTTCACGATGCCTGTTGCGAAGTAACGCGAATCAGTAGATCGGAATGGCCACGGCATTGCGTTTTCAATAACGCAGTGCCGTGCGCATCACACGTGTGGTGTCGATAAACAAAAAGCAGTAGCGAGACAAACGCCCAAAGCGCAATCAGATGCCATGCAACGTGGCCATGCGAAGGAGACAAGGGTGAGCACGACAGCAAGAAAACTCGAAGGCGAATTCGACTACATCGTCATTGGTGCGGGCACGGCGGGTTGCGTGCTTGCGAACCGCCTGACCGAAGATCCCGACGTCACCGTGCTGCTGCTCGAAGCGGGAGGCAAGGACGATTACCACTGGATTCATGTGCCCGTCGGTTACCTCTATTGCATTGGCAATCCGCGCACTGATTGGCTCTATAAAACGCAGGCAGAACCCGGACTCAACGGACGTGCATTGTCGTATCCGCGGGGGCGTGTACTGGGCGGATGCTCGTCGATCAACGGCATGATCTACATGCGCGGACAGCGTGAAGATTACGACGAATGGGCGCGTGTGACGGGCGATTCGTCGTGGTCGTGGGATGTTGTGCTGCCCATCTTCAAACGTAGCGAAGACCATCATGGTGGCGCGAATGAATTTCACGGCGCGGGCGGTCAATGGCGCGTTGAAAAGCAGCGTCTCAAATGGAAGATTCTGGAGAAGTTCGCCGAAGCCGCCCAGGAAGCCGGTATTCCCGCCACCGACGATTTCAATCGCGGCGACAACACCGGCGTCGGCTATTTCGATGTGAACCAGAAGCGCGGGATTCGCTGGAATGCATCGAAGGCTTTTTTGCGGCCTGCGTTGCAGCGGTCGAATCTCACCGTCATCACGGGCGCGCACACGCAGCGCGTCGTATTTGAAGGCAAGCGGTGCGTCGGTGTCGAATATCGTGGCGACAATGTCGAGTACATCGCAAAGGCGCGCATCGAAGTCGTCATGAGCTCGGGCGCAGTGAACTCGCCGCAATTACTCGAATTGTCTGGCATCGGTAATGGCGCGCGTCTGCAGAATCTCGGCATCGAGGTCGTGAACGATTTGCGGGGCGTCGGCGAAAATCTTCAGGACCATTTGCAGTTACGCATGGCGTATAAGGTGCACGGCGTGCGCACATTGAATACGGCCTCCGCACACTGGTGGGGCAAGATGATGATCGGGCTGCAGTATCTGCTGACGCAAAGCGGGCCGATGTCGATGTCGCCGTCGCAACTCGGCGCGTTCGCGAAGTCCGATGTGAACGACGGCTCGTTGACGCGTTCCGATCTCGAGTATCACGTACAGCCGCTTTCACTCGACAAGTTCGGCGAACCCTTGCATCGCTTCAATGCCTTTACGGCATCTGTCTGCCATTTGCGTCCGACTTCGCGCGGCAGCGTGCATATCGAATCACGCGATCCGCACACCGCGCCGCTGATCGCGCCGAACTATCTGTCGACGGATTACGACCGTCACGTCGCTGCGAATGCATTGCGTCTCACTCGTCGCATTGCGGCCTCGCCTGCATTGAAACTCTATCGGCCCGAAGAGATCTTGCCCGGCATCCAGTTTCAGACCGAGGAAGAATTGCAGATCGCGGCGGGTCAAGTCGGTACAACCATCTTCCATCCCGTCGGCACGTGCCGGATGGGCACATCGAATGATCCCGGCGCTGTCGTCGATGGCCGCTTGCGGGTGATCGGTGTCGAAGGGCTGCGCGTGGTCGATGCATCCGTGATGCCCACCATCACCTCAGGCAACACGAACTCGCCGACACTGATGATCGCAGAACGCGCGAGCGACATGATTCGCGCCGAGCGTCGTGCGCGAAGAGACAGTCACACCATCGAAACCAACGCCGCGTCACCGATGTCCGTTGCATGACACGCAACGTTTAACGTTTTGCGGCACGAAGGTCGCATTAAACACTAAGTGCAAATCCCAATGATTGCGCTGCATCATTGGCGCGACAATGGCACCCATGCTGCGTGGTGCGGCATGGATTACCGTCCGCATTGGTGCACCACGCCACGATTGGCACGGGGGTGTCATCGCCAATAACAGTCGCGACGATTCAGCGCGGCATAAAACGCGGTAATGCTTCGCCTTACTTCGCATGGAAGGGAACATGATTCTCGGCGATACGATACTCGAAACGCGCGGGCTCACTCGTGAGTTCAAGGGTTTTACCGCAGTCAACGGTGTGAACCTGCGCGTGAAGCGCGGTTCGATCCACGCGCTCATCGGGCCAAACGGCGCAGGCAAGACCACCTGCTTCAATCTGCTCACCAAATTTCTTGTGCCCACTGCGGGTCAGATCGTCTTTGACGGCATCGACATCACGGGCGAACGTCCTGCGCAGGTCGCGCGTCGCGGCATCATCCGCTCCTTTCAGATTTCTGCTGTATTTCCGCATCTGACGGCATTGCAGAACGTCCGCGTCGGTCTGCAACGTCAGCTCGGCTCGGCGTTTCATTTCTGGAGAAGCGAGCGCACGTTGCGTCAACTCGATGACCGCGCGATCGATCTGCTCACGCAGGTAGGCTTGACCGATTTCGCCGATGTGCCCGCCGTCGAGCTGTCGTATGGGCGCAAACGCGCGCTCGAAATCGCCACGACGCTCGGCATGGAGCCCGAACTGATGCTGCTCGACGAACCGACGCAAGGCATGGGACATGAAGACGTTGACCGCGTGACTGCGCTGATCAAAAAAGTATCGGCGGGTCGCACGATCCTGATGGTCGAACACAACATGAATGTGATAGCCGGCATCTCCGACACGATTACCGTCCTGCAACGCGGCGAGGTGCTCGCCGAAGGCACGTACGCGGAAGTCTCGAAGAACCCGCTCGTCATGCAGGCCTATATGGGCAGTGCGGACGCGGCGCTTGCCGGAGCGCATGCATGAGCACTGTGAGCGAACAGGAAGACGCATCGGTCAGTGTGATGAGCGGCGAGCCCGCGCTGGAGATCGCGGGGCTGCAGGCGTGGTACGGCGAATCGCACATCCTGCATGGCGTCGATCTGACCGTCAGCCGCGGTGAAGTCGTCACGCTGCTCGGCCGCAATGGCGCGGGCCGCACCACGACGCTGCGCGCGATCATGGGCCTGACGGGCCGGCGTACGGGCTCGATCCGCGTCGGTGGGCGCGAGACGATTTCGATGGCGACGCATCGCATTGCGCATTGCGCCGTCGGCTATTGCCCGGAAGAGCGCGGTATCTTTTCGAGCCTGTCGTGTGAAGAAAATCTGATGCTGCCGCCGCCTGTCGGCGACAAGTCGTTGATGATGTCGATCGACGAGATCTACCAGATGTTTCCCAATCTCCAGGAACGACGCATGAGCCAGGGGACGCGTCTGTCGGGCGGCGAGCAACAGATGCTGGCCGTCGCGCGCATCCTGCGCACGGGCGCGAACCTGCTGTTGCTCGATGAAATCTCCGAAGGCCTGGCGCCCGTGATCGTACAGGCGCTCGCGCGCATGATCGTGACGCTGAAGGCGCGCGGCTACACGATCGTGATGGTCGAACAGAATTTCCGCTTTGCCGCGCCGCTCGCCGATCGCTTCTATGTGATGGAGCATGGACGCATCGTCGAGCATTTCGGTGCAAAGGAACTCGAAAGCAAAATGCCGGTGCTGCACGATTTGCTCGGCGTCTAAGTGGGGTGGACGCATCCCGATGAGAAATCGGGGTCGTCATGGGAACTGCGACGCACGACATACCCAGATGCCTCTGATAACCACAAGCATGGAAACAGGAGACACGCATGAAACTGAAGAACTTCGCCAGGCTGTCAGCAGTCTGCTTTGCGGCCGCCGCGGGCACGATGTTCGCTGCGGGTAACGCGCAGGCCGCGGACGGCCAGACCGTCAAGATCGGCTATATCACTGATCTGTCCGGTCTTTATGCGGATCTCGATGGCCAGGGCGGCCTCGAAGCGATCCGCATGGCGATTGCCGATTTCGGCGGCAAGGTGAATGGCAAGCCGGTCGAACTGGTCTATGCCGATCACCAGAACAAGGCGGATATTGCCGCGTCGCGCGCGCGTGAATGGATCGACCGCGACGGGGTCAACGTGATCATCGGCGGCACGAACTCGGCCACTGCGCTGTCGACCAACCAGGTTGCGGGTGAGAAGAAGATTCCGTACATCAACATCGGTGCGGGCGCGGATAACCTCACCAACGAGCAATGCACGCCGTACACGGTCCACTACGCGTACGACACGATGGCGCTTTCAAAAGGCACGGGTTCGGCCGTGACGAAGCAGGGCGGCAAGACCTGGTACTTTCTGACGGCGGACTACGCGTTCGGCAAGGCGCTCGAAAAGAACACGTCGGAGGTGGTCAAGGCGAATGGCGGACAGGTTCTCGGCACGGTGCGCCATCCGTTGTCGGCATCGGATTTCTCGTCGTTCCTGTTGCAGGCTCAAGGATCGAAGGCGCAGGTGCTCGGTCTCGCGAATGCGGGCGGCGACACGATCAACGCGATCAAGGCCGCCAAAGAATTCGGCGTCACAAAGTCGATGAAGATCGCCGCGCTGCTGATCTTCCTGACCGATATCCACAGCCTCGGACTTGAAACGACGCAAGGTCTGGTCGCGACCGATAGCTGGTATTGGAACAAGGACGCAAACACTCGCAAGTGGGCGCAGCGCTACTTCGACAAAATGAAGAAGATGCCGACCAGTCTGCAGGCAGCGGACTATTCAGCCGTCACCACTTATCTGAAGGCCGTGCAGGCAGCTGGCACGACCGACAGCGACAAGGTGATGGATCAACTGCACAAGACGAAGATCGACGATTTCTACGCGAAGGGCTACATCCGTCAGGACGGCAGCATGATCCACGACATGTACCTGATGGAAGTGAAGAAGCCGTCGGAATCGAAAGAGCCGTGGGATTACTACAAGATCACCGCAACGATTCCCGGCGATCAGGCATTCGGAACGAAAGCGGAATCGCGCTGCGCGCTCTGGAAGTAAGCGGTTCGCAGTCGATACGTGAAGGGCGGCGCAGGTGCCGCCCGCTGCGTCTCGCGAGTGAACTGCGTCGATATTATTCTGACGGCGGATTCAATGGATATCTTTGGCATTCCGCTACCGGCGATGCTCAGCCAGTTGCTGCTCGGTCTCGTGAACGGCTCGTTCTACGCGATCCTGAGTCTGGGGCTGGCTGTGATCTTCGGTCTGCTCAACGTGATCAACTTCGCGCACGGCGCGTTGTTCATGCTGGGTGCGATGCTCACGTGGATGGGCATGTCGTATTTCAGTCTGCCGTACTGGGTGATGCTCGTGCTCGCGCCCGTGCTCGTGGGGCTGTTCGGCATCGTGATCGAACGCTCGATGCTGCGCTGGCTGTACAAGCTCGACCACCTCTACGGCCTGTTGCTCACGTTCGGGCTCACGCTCGTCGTCGAAGGCGTGTTCCATTCGATCTACGGTTCGTCAGGGCAACCGTACGACGTGCCGTCGGCGCTTGCGGGCGCAACCAATCTCGGCTTCATGTTCCTGCCGAACTATCGCGCGTGGGTGGTGGTCGCGTCGCTGATCGTGTGCTTCGCGACGTGGTTCGTGATCGAGAAGACGCGTCTTGGCGCGTATCTGCGCGCGGGCACGGAGAACCCGAAGCTGGTCGAGGCATTCGGCGTGAACGTACCGATGATGGTCACGCTCACGTATGGCTTCGGCGTCGCGCTGGCCGCGTTTGCCGGCGTGCTTGCGGCGCCTGTGATCCAGGTCTCGCCGCTGATGGGCCAGTCGATGATCATCACAGTGTTTGCGGTCGTGGTGATCGGCGGCATGGGCTCGATCATGGGTTCGATTCTCACGGGCCTTTTGCTGGGTGTGATCGAAGGATTCACGCGCGTGTTCTATCCGGAAGCGTCGGCGACGGTGGTCTTCGTGATCATGGCGCTCGTGTTGCTCGTGCGTCCGGCAGGTCTCTTCGGCAAGGAAAAATGATGCAGAGAAAAGCGCTCTACGTTCTGCTGCTGATCGCGCTCATCGTTGCGCCTTTTGTCGGCGCGTATCCCGTGTTCGTGATGAAGGTGTTGTGCTTTGCGCTGTTCGCGGCCGCGTTCAATCTGCTGATCGGTTATACGGGTCTGCTGTCGTTCGGACACGCGATGTTTCTCGCATCGGCCGGCTATGTCACCGGTTACGCGATCCAGACGCTCGGCGTGTCGCCCGAACTCGGCGTGCTAGGGGGCGTGGTGGTGGCGACGCTGCTGGGCTTTGTCGTCGGTATGTTCGCGATTCGCCGGCAGGGCATCTATTTCGCGATGGTGACGCTCGCGCTCGCGCAGATGGTCTACTTCGTGTTCCTGCAGGCGCCGTTCACGCATGGCGAAGATGGCCTGCAAGGCGTGCCGCGCGGCAAGCTGTTTGGCGCGTTGAGCCTGTCTTCAGACCTGACGCTGTACTTTGTCGTGCTGGCCGTGATGGTGCTCGCGTTCCTGCTGATCGTGCGGATCGTGCATTCGCCGTTCGGGCAGGTGCTGATCGCGATCAAGGAGAACGAGCCCCGCGCGATCTCGCTCGGCTATGATACGAACCGCTTCAAGCTGCTGGCGTTTATTCTGTCGGCGGGACTTGCGGGTCTCGCCGGCTCGCTCAAGGTAGTCGTGCTCGGCTTCGAAACGCTCGGCGATGCCTACTGGACGATGTCGGGCCTCGTCGTGCTGATGACACTGGTCGGCGGCATGGGCACGCTGTTCGGGCCGTTGCTCGGTGCCGCGTTGATCGTCGCGCTGGAAGACCGGCTTGGCGATATCGGCAGCGGGCTGGCGTCGGTGACAGGTGTTGAGTGGTTCCGATCACTTGGCGAGTCGGCGACGATCGTCACGGGCCTTATTTTCATCGCGTGCGTGCTGGCGTTCAGGCGCGGCATCGTCGGCGAGATCGTGCAGCGGGTCAAACCGTTGCGCGCCTGAGTGGGCCGGGAAATTAGTTTGCGATCCGAAATAACGACTAGCCGCCGCGAAATGACGCGAACATGGAGCGAAACTACAAGAATGCGCCCCATTTTTGTGCGGCGCTGCACCACTAGGGTAAATGCTAGTTGCTCGTGAAGCGTCCCCCGTTTAATCTTCACACAGTTCTGATGCACCGAATTTTGCAGGTGGAGAACGAGGAGACATGAGGCGCATAAGTGCCCATACAAAAGCGCTGTTGGACGAAATCCAACAGCGCTTTTTACTTTTTCCGCTCGAAACTCATCTTCTTCAGCGCGCCTTCCTGCGTCGCGCTGCATTGTAAATCTGGCGTTTTCTCTCTCGCTGCACCCGGCGTTTTTCCCCAAAGATTCAAAGCCTTCAAAGCGCTTGCCGCCTGCGGTATGCGTCCGCTACACTCGCCATTCGCCGACCATCGGGTCGGCCTTTGGGACATTCGAATCCATTCGAACATCGGGGCGTAGAGGAGCGGAATGAAGTCGGCATTGCGGTGGATCAGCGCGGCACTCGTCGCGACAGGCGTGTGCGCAACGTATAGCGGCGCGGCATTCGCGGACGTGAAAATCGGCATGACGGTATCGGCGACGGGGCCCGCGGCCTCGCTCGGCATTCCGGAGAAGAACACTAGCGCGCTTCTGCCGAAGGAAATCGCGGGCCAGAAAATCGACTACATCGTCCTCGACGATGCAACCGACTCGACGCAAGCCGTCAAGAACGCCCGCAAGCTCACCAGCGAAGATCACGTCGACGCGTTGATCGGCTCGACTGTCGTGCCGAACTCGCTGGCTATGATCGACATCGCCAACGAAACGCAAACGCCGATGATCTCGATGGCTGCGGCGGCGTCGATCGTCGAGCCGATGGACGCGAAGCGCTCGTGGGTCTTCAAGACGCCGCAGAACGACATTCTGATGGCGACGGCGATTGCGCAACACATGTCGAACCACGGCGTGAAGACGGTGGCGTTCATCGGCTTCTCGGATGCGTACGGCGAGAGCTGGTTCAAGGAGTTCACCAAGGCCGCTGATCTGAAGAAGATCAAGGTCGTCGCGAATGAACGTTTCGCACGCAACGATGCGTCCGTGACGGGCCAGGTGCTCAAGATGATGTCGCAGAACCCGGATGCCGTGCTGATCGCCGGCGCGGGCACGCCGGCCGCGTTGCCGGAAAAGACGCTGCGCGAGCGTGGCTTCAAGGGCAAGTACTATCAGACGCACGGCGTCGCGAATAACGACTTCCTGCGTGTGTGCGGCAAGGATTGCGAAGGCACGTATCTGCCCGCTGGTCCGCTGCTCGTCGCCGATCAACTGCCCGATTCCAATCCTGTGAAGAAGGCTTCGCTCGCGTACAAGCGCGCGTATGAAGGCGCTAACGGTGCGGGCTCGATCTCGACGTTTGGCGGTCACGCGTGGGACGCGGGCCTGCTTTTGCAACACGCCATTCCCATCGCGTTGAAGAAGGGCCAGCCGGGTACGCCGCAATTCCGTGAAGCATTGCGCGTCGCGCTCGAAGACACGAAAGATCTGCCCGGCTCGCACGGCATCTTCAACATGAGCGCGAACGATCACGCGGGTCTCGATCAGCGTGCACGTGTGATGGTGCAAATCGTCGATGGCAAATGGAAGCTTGCTTCCGATTAAACGAGGCGAACTAACGAATTCGAATTCACAAAAAAGACGCGAGCAGTTGACGCGTCTTTTTTATTGCACGCGAGATGTCTGAATAAAAAAGCCGTGCAACGGCGAGGGGAGGCGACTAAAGCGGTAGAGCCTGCGTTCGAGGTTTGACGCAATTGCAACGAGCAGGGAAAACCATGCTTGGCAGGCTTATACCCGATAACTAGATTCAGTTACCCGGTTCTTGAACTGGATTACGACACGCATTTAAAGCGTTTGGAGACAAGCAATGAAAACGACAAAACAATGGGTCCGTACCGCGATCGCGATGGCGCTCGTGTGCGGAGCAAGTGCGGCGATGGCGCAGGTGAAGATTGGGGTCACGCTGTCCACGACGGGACCGGCCGCATCGCTCGGCATCCCTGAGAAAAACACGATCGCGCTGCTGCCTAAGGAAATCGCGGGCAAGAGTGTGCAGTACATCGTGCTCGACGATGCATCGGATACGAGCCGCGCCGTGCAGAACACGCGCAAGCTGATCGACGAAGATCACGTCGATGCGATCATCGGCTCGACGGTCACGCCGAATTCCCTCGCGATGCTCGATCCCGTTTCCGAAGGCAAGACGCCGATGATCTCGCTCGCGGCATCGGCGGCCATCATCTCGCCGATGGATGCGAAACGTTCGTGGGTATTCAAGACGCCGCAGAACGACGGTCTGATGGCCGATGCAATCGCCGAGTACATGGAGAAGCACGGCGTGAAGACGGTCGCGTTCATCGGCTTCGCGGATGCCTATGGCGAGAACTGGTACAACGTGTTCAGCAAGGCGGCGGAAGGGCATCATCTGAAGCTCGTTGCGAACGAGCGCTATAACCGCACCGATGCATCGGTGACGGGGCAGGTGCTGAAGCTCGCTGCATCGAATGCGGATGCGGTGCTGATCGCCGGCGCGGGCACGCCGTCCGCACTGCCTGCGAAGGCGCTCAAGGAGCGCGGCTACAAGGGCAAGATCTATCAGACGCACGGCGTCGCGAACAACGACTTCCTGCGCGTGTGCGGCAAGGACTGCGAAGGCGAATTGCTGCCCGCAGGCCCGATTCTCGTCGCCGATCAGTTGCCCGATTCGAACCCGGTGAAGAAGTCGTCGCTCGCGTACAAGAACGCGTACGAGAAGGCCTATGGCGTGGGCACGGTGGCGACCTTCGGCGGTCACGCGTGGGATGCCGGCCAGATGCTCCAGCGCGCGATTCCCGAGGCGCTGAAGAAGGGCCAGCCGGGCACGGAAGCGTTCCGCGTCGCGTTGCGTGAAGCGCTTGAGAACATCAAGGACTTGCCACTCTCGCACGGCATCATGAACACGACGCCCACCGACCACAACGGTCTCGACAAGCGCGCACGCGTGATCATCGAGATCTCTGATGGCAAGTGGAAACTCCAGAACGACTAAGACGGTACGCGCCTCTCGCGCAAGGGCGTGGCGGCCAGCGTATGCGAAAGCGCTTAAGCCACGCAGCAATTTCTGATCGATAACAATGGCAAGCTCTGCCGCGCTGTATCTTAGGCGCGGCAGTTGTTTTATGTGTTTGAGCTTCGCTCCGTGGCGGGTGGTCGTTCAGCCGGCTCTCATTGTTTCTTAGTTTCGATTTCGACGTTCCAGGACGAGGAAGTATGGATCTATCAATTGCGGTGATCCTCGCGCAGGACGGCATCACGACCGGCGCGATCTACGCATTGCTCGCGCTCGCGTTGGTGCTGGTGTTCTCCGTGACGCGTGCCATTTTCATCCCGCAAGGGGAGTTCGTGTCGTACGGCGCGCTGACGCTCGCCGCACTGCAGACACAGAAGTTTCCGGCGACGTGCTGGCTGCTGATGGCGATGGGGCTCGCGTGCTTCGTCGTCGAGGTGACCGGCATGGCGCGGCATGCGGAGCGGCGGCGTCATGCGGCGCGTACGCTCGTGATGCTGGTCGGCAAGTATCTGTTGTTTCCCGTCGCCGTCTACGCGGTCACGCGCGGCGTATTCATGCAGCCGCTGCCGATGCTCGCGCAGATCGCGCTGACGCTGCTGATCGTGGTGCCGATGGGGCCGTTCGTCTATCGCCTCGCCTACGAGCCGGTTGCCGAAGGGACGACGCTGTTGCTGCTGATCGTATCCGTCGCCGTGCACTTCGCGATGGTCGGCCTCGGGCTCGTGATGTTCGGCGCGGAAGGCTCGCGGACCAACGCCTTCACCGACTCCACCTTCAACATCGGCAGCATGTCGATCTCGGGGCAGAGCGTGTGGGTGATCGGTGTCGCGGTGGTGCTGATCGGCGTGTTGTACGTGTATTTCGATCGCTCGATTTCGGGCAAGGCGTTGCGGGCGACGTCGGTGAACCGGCTCGGCGCGCAGCTGGTCGGCATCGGCACGACGCAGGCGGGACGGCTCGCGTTCACGCTCGCGGCCGGTCTCGGCGTGTTGTGCGGGATTCTCGTTGCGCCGCTGACGACCATCTATTACGACTCGGGTTTCCTGATCGGTCTGAAGGGCTTCGTCGGGGCGATTATCGGCGGGCTGGTGAGTTATCCGCTGGCTTTTGCGGGTTCGATACTCGTCGGCTTGCTGGAGTCGTATTCATCGTTCTGGGCCAGCTCCTACAAGGAAGTGATCGTGTTCACGCTGATCATTCCCGTGCTGCTCTGGCGGAGTCTCGCCAGCCCGCACGCGGAAGAAGAGGAGGAGTGACGCGATGAAACACATCATGCAAAACAGGTTCTTCTGGTTGTTCCTCGTCGTGATGTTCGCGCTGCCCGTGCTGCCGCAGCCGATCCGCGTGCCCGAGTACTGGGTGACGCTGCTCAACTACATCGGGCTGTATTCGATCGTGGCGATCGGCTTAGTGCTGCTGACAGGCATCGGCGGAATGACGAGCTTTGGACAGGCGGCGTTCGTCGGCGTCGGCGCCTATTCGACGGCGTATCTGACGACGCAGTTCGGCGTATCGCCGTGGCTCGCGCTGATCGTAGGTGTCGTTCTGACGGCGCTGATCGCGCTGCTGCTCGGCGCCGTCACGATGCGGCTGTCGGGCCACTTCCTGCCGCTCGGAACGATCGCATGGGGTCTCGCGCTGTTCTTCCTGTTCGGCAATATGGAGATGCTCGGCAAGTACGACGGGATCAACGGGATTCCGGTGCTGAACGTGCTCGGCATCAACCTGGAATCGGGCCGACATATCTACTACCTGATCTGGATCGTCGTGCTCGGCGCCGTGGTGTCTGTTCAGAATCTGCTTAATAGCCGGCCGGGGCGTGCGATCCGCGCGCTGCGCGGCGGCGGCTTGATGGCGGAGGCAATGGGCGTGAATACGGCGTGGATGCGCGTCGTGATCTTCGTCTACGCAGCGGTGCTGGCGGCGATTTCGGGCTTTCTGTACGCGCATTTGCAGCGCGCGGTGAATCCGACGCCGTTCGGCCTCAATCACGGCATCGAGTTTCTGTTCATGGCTGTGGTCGGCGGTGTCGCGCATGTGTGGGGCGCAGTGCTGGGCGCGGCGATCCTGACGATTCTGCAGGACTATCTGCAGACGCTGCTGCCGAAACTGCTCGGCGAAAACGGCAACTTCGAGATCATCGTCTTTGGCGTCCTGATGGTCCTGCTTTTGCAGTACGCGCGCCAAGGCGTGTGGCCGTTCGTCGCGCGCATGTTCCCCCGCGGCCCGCGCGCGCACGTGCCGGATCATGCGGATGCTTTGCCGCAGCGCAGCAAGCCGACAGCGGGCGAATCGCTGCTGGTGGTGGACAAGGCGCGCAAGCAGTTCGGCGGTCTGGTGGCGGTCAACGATGTCAGCTTCGAAGTGAAGGCGGGGCAGATCATCGGCTTGATCGGGCCGAACGGCGCGGGCAAGTCGACGACCTTCAATCTGGTCACGGGCGTTCTGCAGCCGACGAGTGGCTCGATTTCGTTTCAAGGCGAGCGTATCGATGCGCTCAATTCACGTGAAATCGTCAAACGCGGCATTGGGCGCACGTTCCAGCACGTCAAGCTGCTGCCGGGCATGACCGTGCTGGAGAACGTCGCCATCGGCGCGCATCTGCGCGGGCACGCGGGCGTGTGGCGCAGCGTGGCGCGCCTGAATGCGGCCGAGGAGGCGCGTCTGATGGCGGAAGCGGCTCGCCAGATCCGGCGCGTGGGTCTCGAAGAGCATATGTACGACGAAGCGGGTAGCCTCGCGCTGGGCAAACAGCGGATTCTGGAGATTGCGCGGGCGCTGTGCTGCGATCCGACGCTTCTGCTGCTCGATGAGCCGGCAGCCGGCCTGCGTTATCAGGAAAAGCAGCAACTGGCGACGCTCCTGCGCAAGCTTCGCGAGGAAGGTATGAGCGTGCTGCTAGTCGAACACGATATGGATTTCGTGATGAACCTGACGGATCGACTGGTGGTCATGGAGTTTGGGACGCGTATCGCGGAAGGCTTGCCGCAGGACGTGCAGAACGATCCGGCCGTGCTGGAAGCTTATCTGGGCGGGGTGGAGTGATGGTGAATCAGACGACGGCTGCACCGATTCTCGAAGTGAGCAGCCTTTCCGTGCGCTATGGAAAGGTGGAAGCGCTGCATGGCGCGAAGATCGCCGTCGGCCCCGGCCAGATCGTCTCGGTGATCGGTCCGAACGGCGCCGGCAAGTCGACACTGCTGAACGCGATCATGGGCGCGTTGCCCGTGACGGGACATGCAAAGGGCGCGATTATGTACCGGGACGAGGACGTGAGCCACGTTCCCATCGAAAAGCGGGTCGCGCGCGGTATGTGTCTTGTGCCGGAAAAGCGCGAGCTGTTTTCCGCGATGACGGTCGAGGACAATCTGGTTCTGGGCGCATATCGCCGCAAGCGCGCTGGCGAGCGAAATTACCTCGATCAACTTGAGCCTGTGTTCCAGCTTTTTCCGCGATTGAAGGAGCGTCGCAAGCAGGCTGCTGGTACGTTATCGGGCGGCGAGCGGCAAATGCTGGCGGTGGGACGCGCGCTGATGGGCAAGCCGGATCTGCTGATGCTCGATGAGCCGAGCTTGGGCCTGGCGCCGCTGATCGTGAAGGAGATTTTTCATATCATCAGTGCATTGCGTCAGACGGGTGTTGCCACGCTGCTGATTGAGCAGAATGCACGCGCTGCGCTGCAGATCTCCGACTACGGCTATGTTCTCGAAACAGGAGAACTGGCGCTAGAAGGAGCGGCGAATGAGTTGGCGCAAAATCCGCGTGTTATCGAAACATATTTGGGTCTGACGAAGAAAGTCGCCTAGCCAAAGGATTTTTCGGCGGATTGGCTGTCAAACGAGCGGCGTGTTTCACGTGAAACACGCCGTTTTTTCGTCCTATACCGTCTGGACGGAATTCGGGCCAAAAGCGAACCCGCTATAATTTCGCCCATACTTTCATTTAGGCTCACGCTGGATCCCGCGTGAGATCCGCGATGCTTTATCCCACAGAGTTTGACGTAATCGTCGTTGGCGGCGGTCATGCCGGCACGGAAGCCGCTTTGGCGTCTGCGCGCATGGGCAACAAGACGCTTTTGCTGACGCACAACATCGAAACCCTCGGTCAGATGAGCTGCAATCCTTCGATTGGCGGCATTGGCAAAGGCCATCTGGTCAAGGAAGTCGACGCGCTCGGCGGCGCAATGGCGGCTGCTACCGACGAAGGCGGGATTCAATTCCGCATTCTCAACTCGTCGAAGGGGCCCGCCGTTCGGGCGACGCGCGCACAGGCTGATCGCATTCTGTACAAGGCGGCGATCCGCCATCGCCTCGAAAATCAGCCTAATCTTTGGCTGTTTCAGCAGTCTGTCGACGATTTGATGGTCGAAGGCGACCGTGTTGTCGGCGCGGTGACGCAGGTTGGGGTTCGTTTCCGATCGCGTGCGGTAGTTTTGACGGCTGGCACGTTCCTCGATGGGAAGATCCACGTCGGTCTCAACAACTACACGGGCGGGCGGGCAGGGGACCCGGCTGCGGTGTCGCTGTCGGCACGGCTGAAGGAGTTGAAGCTGCCGCAGGGCCGGTTGAAGACGGGCACACCGCCGCGTATCGACGGCCGTACGATCGATTTCTCGAAGCTGGAAGAGCAGCCGGGTGACCTCGATCCAATCCCCGTGTTCTCGTTTCTCGGACGCGTCGAGCAGCATCCGCGACAGGTCCCGTGCTGGGTTACGCATACCAATTCCCAGACTCACGACATCATCCGCAGCGGTCTGGACCGTTCACCGATGTACACGGGTGTCATCGAAGGCGTTGGTCCGCGTTATTGCCCTTCCATCGAAGACAAGATTCACCGTTTCGCTTCGAAAGAGTCGCATCAGATCTTTCTCGAGCCGGAAGGCTTGACCACAAACGAGTTCTATCCGAACGGAATCTCTACGAGCCTGCCGTTTGATGTCCAGCTCGAGTTGGTCCGGTCGATGGTCGGGCTCGAGCACGCGCACATCCTGCGTCCGGGCTATGCGATCGAGTACGACTACTTCGATCCGCGCGGGCTGAAGGCGTCGTTGGAGACGAAGGTGATCAACGGCCTGTTCTTCGCCGGTCAGATCAACGGGACTACCGGCTACGAAGAGGCGGCGGCGCAAGGGCTGCTGGCGGGGATCAATGCTGGCTTGTATGTGCAGGGCAAGGAAGCGTGGTGTCCGCGCCGCGATCAGGCTTATCTGGGCGTGCTGGTGGACGATCTCGTGACACGGGGCGTCTCCGAGCCTTATCGGATGTTCACGAGCCGCGCAGAGTATCGCTTGAGCCTGCGTGAAGACAACGCCGACATGCGCCTGACGGAGATCGGACGTGAACTCGGCGTGGTGGATGACGAGCGTTGGGATGCTTTCAGCCGAAAACGCGACGCTGTTTCACGTGAAACAGAGCGACTGCGCACCACGTGGGTCAATCCGAAGACGCTTTCGTCTGAGGAAGCGACCGCCTTGCTCGGCAAGTCGATCGATCATGAGTACAGTCTCGCCGATCTGCTGCGGCGTCCCGGAGTCTCGTACGACGGCGTCTGCGCTCTGCGCGAAGGCGCCTGCGGCCCGGCCGAAGTGCTGGCCGATGACGAAGTGCTGCTCGCGCAGATCAAGGAACAGATCGAGATTGGCGTCAAATATCAGGGCTATATCGAGCGGCAAGCAGGTGAGATTGAGCGAAACGAGGCGCACGAGAACACGAGGTTGCCGGAAAACCTCGATTACTCGGAGGTCCGCGGGCTGTCGTTCGAGGCACGTCAGAAGTTGACGCAGTTCCGCCCGGAAACGATCGGCCAGGCGTCGCGCATTTCCGGCATCACGCCGGCCGCGATCTCGCTGCTGATGGTTCACCTGAAGCGCGGCCTCGGTCGGCGCGCGGAGAAACCCACTAACGCTGGCACCGACAACTCGCCGGTGGCTCAATGACGGCGCGTATCGACACGACAGCGGGGCGCGAGGCGCTCGCCGCTCTGCTGGAAGAGGGCCTACGCGAACTGGACATCGAGCTGAGCGCGGAACAAAAGGGCAAGCTGCTCGACTACGTTGCGTTGCTGGCCAAGTGGAACACCGTCTACAACCTGACGGCGATTCGCGATCCGCGGCAAATGCTGATTCAGCACATCCTCGATTCACTTTCGATCGTTCCGCATCTGGCTACGCTTGGGCCCGCGACGGCGCTGGACGTCGGCTCAGGAGGCGGACTGCCGGGCATCGTTCTGGCGATCGTGTTTCCCGAATGGTCGATCACCGTCAACGACATCGTTCAGAAAAAGTCCGCGTTCCAGTCACAAGCTAAGGCGGAACTGGGCTTGGGAAATCTGTCGGTTGTGACGGGGCGCGTCGAAAATCTGCGGCCAAGGGCCGAGGTTCCAGGAAAGTTCGATGTAATTGTCTCGCGCGCATTCGCAGAGCTGGCGGATTTCGTTACACTGGCCCGTCACCTCGTTGCGGACGATGGCGCGATCTGGGCAATGAAGGGCGTTCGACCGGATGGGGAAATCGAGCGCCTGCCTGAAGGCGCCCACGTGAAGCAAGTCATTCGTCTCAAAGTGCCTGCGCTGGATGCCGAGCGGCATCTGATCGAAGTCACGGTAGGCTGAATTCCAGATCGAAATTTCATTAAACAGGCTGCAAAGGGACACCTAACAGATGGCAAAAATCTTCTGCGTTGCGAACCAGAAGGGTGGAGTCGGCAAAACGACGACCGCGGTCAATCTCGCCGCGAGCCTCGCATCGCAGGGACAGCGGGTCCTGCTCATCGATCTCGATCCGCAAGGTAACGCCACCATGGGCAGCGGCGTCGACAAAGCCGCTTGCGAGAACACGGTTTACGAAGTGCTGGTCGACGGCGTGTCGTTGGCCGACGCGCGAGTGAAGTCCGAAGCCGTTTCGTATGATGTCGTGCCGGCGAACCGCGAACTGGCAGGGGCCGAAGTCGAACTCGTGGGGATGGAGAATCGCGAGCGTCAGCTCAAGGAGGCGATTGCGCACGTCGTGCCGGACTACGACTTCGTGCTGATCGACTGTCCTCCCGCGCTGTCGCTGCTGACGCTGAACGGACTCTGCGCCGCGCATGGCGTCGTTATCCCGATGCAATGCGAATATTTCGCGCTCGAGGGCCTGTCGGACCTCATCAATACGATCAAGCAGGTGCATGCGAACCTGAACCGCGACCTGAAGGTGATCGGCTTGTTGCGCGTGATGTTCGATCCACGCATCACATTGCAACAGCAGGTATCGGAACAACTGAAAGAGCACTTTGGAGACAAGGTGTTCGACGTCGTCATCCCGCGGAACGTCCGACTCGCCGAGGCGCCGAGTTACGGCCTGCCGGGTGTCGTGTTCGACCGCGCATCGCGCGGCGCGCAGGCTTATGTGCAGTTCGGCGCGGAAATGATCGAGCGGGTGCGCCTGCTATGACGCAGCGTCAATCATCCAAAGCGGATCGAGGAACCACGATGAACGCAGTAGCACGGAAGAAGGGGTTGGGCAGGGGGCTGGAGGCACTGCTCGGCGGAAGCGCGGATATCACGGAAGCGGTGAAGATCAACGGCGCACCTCACACGTTGCCGCTCGACAAGATGCAGGCGGGCAAGTATCAGCCGCGCACGCGCATGGACGAGGGTGCGCTGCAGGAACTGGCGGCCAGCATTCGCGCTCAGGGCCTGATGCAGCCGATTCTGGTGCGACCCGTCTCTCCGGAGAAGTTCGAAATCATCGCGGGTGAGCGGCGTTTTCGCGCTGCGCGCCTTGCTGGCCTCGAAGAAGTGCCTGTCCTGGTGCGCGACGTGCCCGATCAGGCTGCCGCCGCGATGGCGCTCATCGAAAATATCCAGCGCGAGGACCTGAACCCGCTAGAAGAGGCGCAGGGTATCCAGCGGCTGCTCGATGAGTTCAGTTTCACCCATGAACAGGCGGCCGAGTCGGTGGGGCGCTCGCGTAGCGCGGTGTCGAATCTGCTGCGTCTGCTGAATCTGGCGTCTCCCGTACAAACGATGCTGCTCGCCGGCGATCTCGACATGGGCCACGCGCGCGCACTGCTTGCCGTGGACGGGGCCACGCAGATTACGCTCGCGAACCAGGTCGTCAACAAGCGCATGTCGGTGCGTGAAACCGAAAAGCTGGTCACGGCGACGACGAAGGCTGTACCTACTGTGAAGGCGAAAGCGAACAACGACGGCGGCCGCGACACGCGACGGCTCGAAGAGGAACTGTCGGATCTGCTAGCTGCCACGGTGAAGATCAAGCTCGGACGCCGTGGGCGAGGGCAGGTGCTCGTCGATTTCGGCGACCTGGATGCACTGGAAGGCATTCTCGTTCGGCTGCGGGGCAACGCAGCCGCCGCATAAGAACCTTCCCCGATGCCCGCTGCCGAGCAAGCGCTAAGATCACATCGCAACCTGCCACGCACGATCATCCACTATGCAACGAAGGAGCCGGTCCTTACGGTGCTCGTCGTTGCATTGATCGTGTTGCAGGTTTTTCATCCGCATCCGTGGGGATCGTTGCCCGCGCTGGTCGACTGGCAGACGGTGATGACGCTCGCCGGGCTCCTGATCTTGACGAAGGCCGTCGAATATTCAGGATTCCTGATGTGGCTCGCCCATCGCGTCGTCCATCACATCCGGTCGCAGCGAGCGCTGGCGTATCTGTTGATCGCGCTCGCGGCAGCGCTGTCGACGTTGCTCACCAACGATGTCGCGTTGTTCGTCGTCGTGCCGCTTGCGTTATCGCTGAACGAGTTGGCGCCGCTGCCGCTCAAGCGTCTCGTCATTTTCATCGCGATAGCGGTCAACGCTGGCTCGATCCTCACGCCCTTGGGCAATCCGCAAAATCTGTTTCTCTGGCAATCGAGCGGCGTCTCATTCGGTGGATTCGTGCTGGCGCTCGCGCCCTTGTGCTTCGCGCTGATGGTGATGCTGTACGCGTTGGCAACGGTGTCGTTCAAGCGGACTGCGCTGGATCTGTCGAAAGACACGGAACCGCACCCCGTTGACCGTCCGTTGCTTGGCGTTGCCGTCGTCTTGTTTGCGGCATTCGTGCTGCTCGCCGATTCTCATCGAGCGGGCATCGGACTGATTGGCGTGGGAGTCGGATTTATCTTCTGGCGCCCCCGAATCGTTCTGAAGATCGACTGGCTTTTGTTGCTGATCTTCGTATTCATGTTCATTGTGTTGAGAAGCGTCGCAGCGCTGCCGTGGGTACACAACGCTGTCGGGCAACTGCATCTCGCGACGCCGCTGCGCGCCTACGCGGCGGGCGCCGTGCTGTCCCAGTTCATCAGCAACGTCCCCGCGGCGATCATGCTGGCCGAGTTTTCGAAGGATTGGCGCGCGCTTGCGTTCGGCGTCAGCGTCGGCGGCTTCGGATTCGCGATCGGTTCGCTGGCGAATCTGATTGCAATGAGGCTTTCAGGAGAGCGCGGAATGTGGGCGCAATTTCACCTCTTTTCGATTCCGTTCTGGGTCGTCGGCGGCGCAATCGGCGGCTGGCTTCTGTTGCATTTTTGACACTCCTGCGTGTGGCAAAAACACGCATTGGAACGTGATGCCCTAGCACAGTCCGGCCCGGACTTCCCGGTCTCCCGCGACGTCCTTACATTTGCAGTCCGACAGCATGAAAATCGGAGTTTTCCCGTATCGTGAAGCACCGTTTCATGCGGGTTATTGGTCGGGCTAAAGTCTTGAATTGCCTGCAACTATCGCTTACAATCGCCCGGATTTATTTGCTAGGCAATCCCGTAAGCGGTGCGAAAGCTCGCGGACTGAACAGGACTCTGCGGAACACTGCGATGGCGGTCAAAGCGTCGAACCAAACGCCGCAACAACGGCACGACGAACACCGCGACGGGCGCAGTGGCCCGCAAGCGACTGATGGTCAGCGCGCCGTGCATGACGAGGCGTGGGATGCCGAGCAGCAAGATAACAATATCGTTCCGCTCACGCGGGCCGAGGCCGAAAAGCTGTTTGGCCCGAACGTGAGTCGTCCATCGCGCGTTACACCGTTCAAGGTCGTGATCGCGCAAATGGTTTTGTCCCTGGGTGCGACGCTGTTGTGGTGGCTGTTCTACAAGCCGCCGGGCGCTGCTGCGCTGTCAGCCTTCCTGGGGGGAGCGATTTGCTGGGTGCCGAGCGCATTATTCGCGGCACGTCTTAAGAAGTTGAGCGGCGCCCAGACAGCGATGAGCTGGATGATCGGTGAAGCGCTCAAGATGGGGACAACGATCGCGATGTTTATTGCCATCGCCTTCTGGTATCACGACGTACGGTGGATTCCGCTGCTCGTGACCTATCTCATCGCTCTCAAGACGTACTGGATCGCGCTCGCCTGGCGATGAAGCAAACGAGACATTAGGCTGATGCGAGGCGTGAACAACGCGGCGTCAGCAACGAGGCGCGCGGGTTCGACAAAGTCCCGCGCTGGCGTGTTCCCGCAATAAAGTATTGCGGCGGGAGCGGCCCGGAAAAATTTTCGACAATTTGGGTGGCACTAACGATATGGCAGCTAGCGAAGGAACGCGCGCTCTGGATCCGTCCGAGTACATTGCGCACCACTTGCAGAATTTTTCCACCGCTCATCAGACGTCGATCTTCGACATCCACGTCTGGAATCTCGATACGCTTTTCTGGTCGATCGTATGCGGTCTCGTCACCATCCTCATCTTGCGTCTCGCTGCGCGTAAGGCGACGTCCGGCGTGCCGGGCCGCTTCCAGTGCGCAGTCGAAATGCTGGTCGAGATGGTCGAGGATCAATCGAAGTCGATGATCCACGGCAATCGCACGTTCATCGCACCGCTGGCGCTGACCGTGTTCGTCTGGGTCGCGCTGATGAACTCGCTCGACTTTCTCCCCGTCGACCTGCCGGGCCGCGTGATCGGCTGGCTGGGTCTGTCGGAAGTCATCCCGCACCACCGCATCGTTCCGACTGCCGACCTGAACGGCACGCTCGGCATCGCGCTTGGCGTGTTCGCGTTGATGATTTACTACAACTTCAAGATCAAGGGCGCAGGCGGCTTCGTGCACGAGTTGCTGTCCGCTCCGTTCGGCGCGCATCCGCTGCTGTGGATCCCGAACCTTGCACTGAACATCATCGAGTTCGTCGCGAAGACGGTTTCCCTCGGCATGCGGCTGTTCGGCAACATGTACGCGGGCGAGCTGTTGTTCCTGCTGATTGCCCTGCTCGGCAGCATCTGGAGCTTCGGCGCGGACACGACGGTGCTTGGCTTCATCGGCCACGTGATCGCGGGCAGCGTGTGGGCGGTCTTCCACATCCTGATCGTTCTGCTGCAGGCGTTCATTTTCATGATGCTGACGCTGGTGTACATCGGCCAGGCACACGACTCCCACTAACGTGGCGTCGTAAGAAAGAATCAGAGTTTCAAGAATCGTAGTTTTTTAAATCCCAGTTCCAAAAAGACTTTTCACAAGGAGTGATCATGCAAGCTTTCATCGCCAACATCCAGGGTCTGACCGCCATCGGTATCGGCATCATCATCGGCCTGGGTGCTATCGGCGCCTGTATCGGTATCGGTCTGATGGGCGGCAAGTACATCGAAGCATGCGCTCGCCAGCCGGAACTGATGAACCCGCTGCAAACCAAGATGTTCCTGCTGGCTGGTCTGATCGATGCGGCGTTCCTGATTGGCGTTGGTGTGGCAATGCTGTTTGCGTTCGCGAACCCGCTGCTGTCGAAGCTGGCAGGCTGAGGTTCCTCGGAAGTGTGCGCCTGATCTATAACTGATAAGGCGCGAAGCGGAACGGGCACTAAGGCGCTGATCGAGCAATGAATCGATGAGCGCCTTGCCGTTTCCTCCTCCGACCAAGCAACGTTTAAGGAAACACCGTGAATCTCAACGCAACCCTGTTTGCGCAAATGGTCGTGTTCCTGATCCTCGCGTGGTTCACGATGAAGTTCGTGTGGCCGCCGCTGATCAACGCCCTCGACGAGCGCTCGAAAAAGATCGCCGACGGCCTCTCGGCCGCTGAAAAGGGCAAGTTGGAACTCGAAGCGGCGCATAAGCGCGTCGACCAGGAGCTCGCTCAGGCACGCAACGACGGTCAGCAACGTATTGCTGACGCCGAAAAGCGTGCAGTCGCAGTCGCTGACGAAATCAAGGCACAGGCGCAAGCCGAAGCTGCGCGCATCATCGCTCAGGCGAAAGCCGACGCCGATCAGCAGGTCGTGAAGGCGCGTGAAACGCTGCGTGGCGAAGTCGCCGCGCTCGCCGTGAAGGGTGCCGAACAGATCCTGAAGCGCGAAGTCGACCAGGCGGCTCACGCCGACCTGCTGAATCAACTCAAAGCCGAGCTCTGATCATGGCCGAACTTGCAACCATCGCCCGTCCGTACGCAGAAGCGCTGTTTGGCGTGGCCGAAGCTGGTGACACCGCCGCCTGGTCCACGCTCGTGCAGGAGCTGGCACAGGTTGCGCGTCTGCCCGAAGTGCTGTCGATTGCCTCGAGCCCGAAAGTCAGCCGTGCCCAGATCAGCGACCTGCTGCTGGCCGCGGTGAAATCGCCGCTCAAGGACAACCCGCAGGCGAAGAATCTGGTTCAGATGCTGGTCGACAATCATCGTCTGCCGCTCTTGCCGGAAATCGCCACGCAGTTCGAAGAGTTGAAGAACGCCCGCGAAGGTGCGGCCGATGCGCTGATCGTCAGCGCATTCCCCCTTGAAGGTGCGCAGCTGAACGACCTCGTCGCAAGCCTCGAACGCAAATTCAAGCGCAAGCTGAAGCCGACGGTCCAGGTGGACGCGTCGTTGATCGGCGGCGTTCGCGTGACGGTTGGTGACGAAGTGCTCGATACCTCGGTCCGCGCGCGGCTCGCCAGCATGCAGACGGCTCTGACGGCCTGAAGCCCTCACGTGGTTGTGACGGCTGGCACGCAACAGAATTGACTATCAGGAGCGAATAATGCAACTCAATCCCTCTGAGATCAGCGAGCTGATCAAGAGCCGGATCCAGGGCCTTGAAGCGAGCGCAGACGTTCGCAACCAGGGCACCGTGATCTCCGTGACCGACGGTATCGTGCGTATCCACGGCCTGTCGGAAGTGATGCAGGGCGAAATGCTCGAATTCCCGGGCAACGTGTACGGCCTCGCGCTGAACCTCGAGCGTGACTCGGTCGGCGCGGTGATTCTGGGCGAATACGAAAGCATCTCGGAAGGCGACGTCGTCAAGACGACGGGCCGCATTCTCGAAGTGCCGGTGGGCCCGGAAATGATCGGCCGCGTGGTCGACGCACTGGGCAATCCGATCGACGGCAAGGGCCCGATCAATGCGAAGAAAACCGACGCAATCGAAAAGATTGCTCCGGGCGTGATCTGGCGTAAGTCGGTGTCGCAACCGGTGCAAACCGGTCTGAAGTCGATCGACTCGATGGTGCCGATCGGCCGTGGCCAGCGCGAGCTGATCATCGGCGACCGCCAGTGCGGCAAGACGGCCGTCGCAGTCGACACGATCATCAACCAGAAGGGTAAAGACCTGTTCTGTATCTACGTCGCGATCGGGCAGAAGGCTTCGTCAATCGTGAACGTGGTTCGCAAGCTCGAAGAAACGGGCGCGATGGAATACACGATCGTCGTCGCCGCTTCGGCTTCGGAATCGGCAGCGATGCAGTACCTCGCACCGTACGCCGGCTGCACGATGGGCGAATACTTCCGCGATCGCGGCCAGGACGCGCTGATCGTTTATGACGACTTGACCAAGCAGGCTTGGGCATACCGTCAGATCTCGCTGCTGCTGCGCCGTCCGCCGGGCCGTGAAGCTTACCCGGGCGATGTGTTCTATCTGCACTCGCGTCTGCTGGAACGTGCTGCTCGCGTCTCGGAAGAGTACGTCGAGAAGTTCACGAACGGCGAAGTGAAGGGCAAGAGCGGCTCGCTGACGGCACTGCCCGTCATCGAAACGCAAGCTGGCGACGTGACCGCATTCGTTCCGACGAACGTGATCTCGATTACCGACGGCCAGATCTTCCTCGAAACCGACCTCTTCAACGCAGGTATCCGCCCGGCAATTAACGCCGGCGTGTCCGTGTCGCGCGTTGGTGGTGCGGCGCAGACGAAGGTCGTGAAGAAGCTGTCGGGCGGTATCCGTACCGACCTCGCACAGTACCGTGAACTGGCAGCGTTCGCACAGTTCGCATCGGACCTCGACGAAGCCACCCGCAAGCAGCTGGAGCGCGGCCGCCGCGTGACGGAACTGCTGAAGCAGCCGCAGTATCAGCCGCTGCAAGTGTGGGAGCTGTCGGTGTCGCTGTTCGCAGCGAACAACGGCTACCTCGACGATCTGGAAGTGTCGCAAGTGCTGCCTTTCGAAAAGGGCCTGCGCGATTTCCTGAAGTCGAAGCACGCTGACCTGATCAAGCGCATCGAAGACAACAAGGACCTCTCGAAGGACGACGAGGGCGCGCTGCATGCCGCACTCAAGGACTTCAAGAAGTCGGGCGCTTATTGATCCGCGAGTGATCCGCAAGGCATAAACGGACCTTGAAGCAGCGTGGGCGCGTGAAAGCGCGTTCGTGCTGCTTCGATCAAGGAGCAAGCAATGGCTGGAATGAAGGAAATTCGCGGCAAGATCAAGAGCGTGCAAAACACGCGCAAGATCACGAAAGCGATGGAGATGGTGGCCGCATCGAAGATGCGCCGCGCTCAGGAGCGCATGCGCGCTGCTCGCCCGTATGCCGACAAGGTCCGCGATATCGCTGCGCACATGAGCAGTGCTACTCCGGAATACCGTCACCCGTTCATGGTCACGAACGAAGGGGCGAAGTCGACAGGCTTCATCCTTGTCACGACTGACAAGGGGCTGTGCGGGGGTATGAACACGAACGTGCTGCGCGCTTCGCTCCAGAAGTTCAAGGAGCTGGAAGGTCAGGGCAAGACGGTCGAAGCGACGGCAATCGGCAGCAAGGGTCTTGGTTTCCTGAACCGTCTGCGCGCGAAGGTCGTGTCGAACGTCGTGCAACTGGGCGACACGCCGCACCTCGAGAAACTGATCGGCGCTGTGAAGGTTCAGCTCGACATGTACTCGGAAGGCAAGGTTTCCGCCGTGTACATCGCGTACACCCGCTTCGTCAACACGATGAAGCAGGAGCCGGTGATCGAGCAGTTGCTGCCGCTGTCGGCGGAACAGTTCGAGCGCAAGGACGACAAGGATGGTCCGACGCCGAAAACGTCGTGGGACTACATCTACGAGCCGGACGCGCAAACCGTCGTTGACGAACTGCTGGTGCGTTATGTCGAAGCGTTGGTCTATCAGGCCGTCGCGGAAAACATGGCATCGGAACAGTCGGCACGGATGGTCGCGATGAAGGCCGCTTCGGACAATGCGAAGACGGTCATCAACGAACTGCAGCTCGTGTACAACAAGAGCCGTCAGGCAGCGATCACGAAGGAACTGTCGGAAATCGTCGGTGGCGCCGCGGCAGTCTGACGCTAACGTCGACACGCGGAAGCGCCTTCTGGCGAGTCCACCGAAACTGCGCCGTTGCGCGAGTGAAGAATTGAGTATCTAAAGGAAAAGCGATGAGTACTACTGCTTTGGTAGAAGGCAAGATCGTACAGTGCATCGGCGCGGTGATCGACGTGGAATTCCCGCGTGAGAACATGCCGAAGGTTTACGACGCGCTCATTCTCGAAGGTTCGGAACTGACGCTCGAAGTCCAGCAGCAGCTGGGCGACGGCATTGTCCGTACCATCTGTCTGGGTTCGTCGGACGGTCTGCGCCGTGGCGTCGTGGTGAAGAACACCGCGAAGCCGATCAGCGTGCCCGTCGGCAAGCCGACCCTCGGCCGCATCATGGACGTGCTGGGCCGTCCGATCGACGAAGCCGGCCCGATCTCGAGCGAAACGACGCGCTCGATCCACCAGAAGGCGCCGAGGTTCGACGAACTGTCGCCGTCGACGGAACTGCTCGAAACGGGTATCAAGGTTATCGACCTGATCTGCCCGTTCGCAAAGGGCGGCAAGGTGGGTCTGTTCGGTGGTGCTGGCGTGGGCAAGACCGTCAACATGATGGAGCTCATCAACAACATCGCGAAAGAGCACGGCGGTTACTCCGTGTTCGCGGGCGTGGGCGAGCGTACCCGTGAAGGGAACGACTTCTACCACGAAATGAAGGACTCGAACGTTCTGGACAAGGTCGCGCTGGTCTACGGCCAGATGAACGAGCCGCCGGGCAACCGTCTGCGCGTCGCGCTGACGGGCCTGACGATGGCCGAGCACTTCCGTGACGAAGGCCTCGACGTGCTGTTCTTTGTCGACAACATCTACCGTTTCACGCTGGCCGGTACGGAAGTGTCGGCACTGCTGGGCCGTATGCCTTCCGCAGTGGGCTATCAGCCGACGCTGGCTGAAGAAATGGGCAAGCTGCAAGAGCGTATTACGTCGACGAAGACGGGCTCGATTACGTCGGTTCAGGCCGTGTACGTCCCTGCGGATGACTTGACCGACCCGTCGCCGGCTACGACCTTCGGCCACCTGGACGCAACCGTCGTTCTGTCGCGTGACATCGCTTCGCTGGGCATCTACCCGGCAGTGGACCCGCTCGATTCGACCTCGCGTCAGATCGACCCGCACGTGATCGGCGAAGAGCACTACTCGATCACGCGCCGCGTTCAGCAGACGCTGCAGCGCTACAAGGAACTGCGCGACATTATCGCGATTCTGGGCATGGACGAACTGTCGCCGGAAGACAAGCTGTCGGTCGCGCGCGCTCGTAAGATCCAGCGTTTCCTGTCGCAGCCGTTCCACGTTGCTGAAGTGTTCACGGGCTCGCCGGGCAAGTACGTGCCGCTGAAGGAAACGATCCGTGGCTTCAAGATGATCGTCGACGGCGAGTGCGATCACCTGCCGGAGCAGGCGTTCTACATGGTCGGCACGATCGACGAAGCCTTCGAAAAGGCCAAGAAGATCCAGTAACGGCTGGGTGTAATGAAGCGGGCGCCGGCTCGCGCGCGGCCGCCGTCGCAAGACGGCCGTCGGGCAACGCGGGCGCCTCGTCCTACACTCAACCATGGGACCGGAGTTTGGCGCTGACGCGCCGTCTCTGGTCGACAGGAGTCGACATAAATGGCAACCATCAAGGTAGACGTCGTCAGCGCGGAAGAGCAGATCTTCTCGGGCCAGGCGAAGTTCGTTGCGCTGCCGGGCGAAGCGGGTGAACTCGGCATTCTGCCGGGCCACACGCCGCTCATCACGCGGATTCGTCCGGGTGCCGTGCGCATCGAATCTGAAAACGGCGAAGAGGAGTTCGTGTTCGTTGCTGGCGGCATTCTCGAAGTTCAGCCGGGCGCGGTGACGGTTCTGGCCGACACGGCGATCCGCGGCAAGGATCTCGACGAAGCGAAAGCCGAGCAGGCTCGCAAGCGCGCAGAAGAAGCGCTCCAGAACACTGGCTCGAACCTCGAATACGCGACTGCGCAAGCGGAACTCGCGTATGCGACGGCTCAGCTGGCGGCGATCCAGCGTCTGCGTAAGCTGCGCGGACAGCAATAAGCAGCACAATTGAAAAGCAGCCTTCGTGGCTGCTTTTTTTTGTCGCCTACTTGACGTTTACGGAAAGGTAAGCAAAATCATACCGACGAGCCCGAAACAGCTGGAAAGCTGCGGGTAAGACTTGATGCCGGACGGATCATCCGCGGGGCACAATCGGTCGCAAACTCATTCCAATACTGGGATTCATCTCTGGAGACAACACCATGGCAACGCAAGCGGCAGGACTGGGCGCAGTCATCGAACCGAAAGATGGGCTGTCATACGTGCGCGGTTCGACTGACATACCGCTCAGCGAGTCGACGGTCGGACAGTTTCTTGTCGATACGGCACGGCGCTTCCCCGAGCGGCCGGCTGTGGTGTTTCGTGAACAGGAGATTCGTTGGTGTTGGCAGGAGTTTCAGCAAGAAGTCGACATTTTGGCGTCGGGATTGCTGGAGCTGGGCATCCAGAAGGGCGACCGCGTTGGCATCTGGTCGCCGAACCGCGTCGAGTGGTTGATGACGCAATTTGCGACGGCGCGTATCGGCGCAGTGCTCGTCAATATCAACCCAGCCTATCGCCTGGCCGAGCTTGAGTACGCGCTGAACAAGGTCGGTTGCAAGGCGATTATCTCTGCGGAGAAATTCAAGTCGTCGATGTATCTGCAGATGCTGCAGGAGCTGGCGCCCGAACTGGCGTCGGCCACGCCCGGAGATCTGCGCGCCGCACGGCTACCCGACTTGCGCATCGTGATCCGGATGTGCGACACCGAGACGCCCGGCATGCTCACGTTCTCGGACGTCATCGAACGGGGGCGCACCGCATTCGATCCCGCAAGACTCGACGCAATCGGCGCAACGCTCGACGCGAACGACCCGATCAATATCCAGTTCACGAGCGGCACGACGGGCAATCCGAAAGGCGCGACGCTGACGCACCGGAACGTCGTGAATAACGCACGCTATATCGCGATGGCGATGCGGCTCACGGAGCAGGATTCCCTGTGCATCCCGGTACCGCTGTATCACTGCTTCGGAATGGTGCTCGCGGTGCTGGCGTGCGTTTCGGTGGGAGCTGCGATGGTGTTCCCCGGCGAGGCATTCGACCCGGGCGCGACGCTGAAAGCCGTCGCCGAGGAGAAGTGCACGGCGCTGCATGGCGTGCCGACCATGTTCATTGCTGAACTGGATCATCCCGACTTCGCGATTTTCGATCTGTCGCGGCTGCGCACGGGCATCATGGCGGGCTCGCCGTGCCCGATCGAAACGATGAAACGCGTCGTGTCGCAGATGCACCTCGCCGAAATCACGATTGCCTACGGAATGACGGAGACGAGTCCCGTGTCGTTCCAGAGCTCGACGACCGATCCCTTGGACAAACGGACGACCACAGTCGGCCGGATTCAGCCGCATCTGGAAGTGAAGGTAGTCGATCCGCTCGGCAATATCGTGCCCGTGGGCGAAACGGGCGAGCTGTGCACGCGCGGCTATTCGGTAATGGACGGCTATTGGGGCGACGAAGCCAAGACACGCGAAAGCGTTGTCGACGGCTGGATGCACACCGGTGACCTGGCGACGATCGACGCCGAGGGTTACTGCAACATCGTCGGCCGCCTGAAGGACATGCTGATTCGCGGCGGCGAGAACATCTACCCGCGCGAAATCGAGGAGTTTCTGTTTCGCCACCCGAAGATTCAGAGCGCGCAGGTGTTCGGCGTGCCGGATTCGAAGTACGGCGAGGAAGTGTGCGCGTGGATCGTCGTGCGGGCCGGTGAGCATCTTACGGCCGAGGATGTGCAGGAGTTTTGCCGCGGCCAGATCGCGCACTACAAGATCCCGAAGTACATCCGCTTTGTCGACGAGCTTCCGATGACGGTGACCGGCAAGGTTCAGAAGTTCGTGATGCGCGAACGGATGATCGACGAGCTTCGTTTGAAAGAAGACAAGACCGCCTGACGTAGCGAAGTTGCATCCCGAAGCAGAAAAGCGAAACGCCGTGTGCAGGGCACACGGCGTTTCGCTTTGAGGGGAAAGTGCCCGCTCGCGCACAGAAGCTTGATGGCGCGCAAACGTTTGGCAGGGCAAAAAAAAAGCGGGCCTGGAGCCCGCTAAAAACCACACGCTACGGGGTTAGCGCGAGGAGACCATTGGAGGAACCGACTACTCGGCGCGATCGACGCCGATCACGATTCCAGCAGAGATGCCCCTTTGAAGAGCTTCGACGCTTGTCCGTCGACCGGTCAGGAAGCTGTGTTCAAAGACACTACTACCCGGCCGCATCCGTGCTGAACCCGTGAAAGGCATTGTGGGCGAATTACCCGGCTCGCGCGGTAACAAAGTGTTTCAGGTTGTAACGCCCGTCAGATAAGGCGTTGCGGGATTTTTTGCGATATCGAAACGCCTGTTCGGCAAATATTGCCGATACCTTTCGAGGCCATTGCGCCGCCTTTCGCCCGACCGTTCAAATCGGATACTGCGCTGCGCTATCCCGTTTTCAGCGGTTCGCCGTTCGTCCGGCCCGCCCGCGCAAGGCTCCAAAGTCGAATGCTCATACGGATCACGCGGGTACTTGTTTAAAACTGCCGTTTGCCATACAGCGTCAAAAATGCTGCGGTACAGCAATAACCGACCGTCCTGACGGGACTTGTCAGCGATCACGCGAGGACTCAAATACGCCAGAGCGATCTTCAGGCAGCCGCATGTACCAATCGGTAAGTGCGACTGCCCCGGCCGTCACAATCTCGGCGTTATTTCAGCCACTTGTCGGATATCGACTGGTATTCCCCCGACGCGCGAGCGAGGTGCAACCACTGGTCGACATACTGCTGAAACACCACATCGCCACGCGGCACCAGCCATGCCTTTTCTCCATACTGGAACGGTTTGTCAGGATGTACCGCGCACAAACCGGGATTGAGCTTTTGCTGCAACAGCGTCTCAGACGCGTCCGTCACCATCACATCCGCCTTGCCGGCCAGAATCTGCTTGAAGATCGTCACATTGTCCGGATAGAGGACCTGGTTCGCATGCGGAAAGAACTGCTTCGCGAACCGCTCATTGGTGCCGCCCGGATTGAAGATTACGCGGGTAGTCGATTGGTCGATCTGCGCGACTGTCTGGTACTTCTCGACGTCGTCGCAACGCACGATGGGCGACTTTCCGTCCACCTGATACGCGACCGTGAAGAAAGCCCGCTTTTGCCGATCCAGCGTCGTCGACACACCGCCGACGGCGACATCGCACTTCGCAACGAAGTCGGTCATCAGGTTCGACCACGACGTCTTCACGAACTCCGCCTTAACGCCGAGCGATTTCGCCAGCGACTCGGCCATGTCGATGTCGATGCCTTCGAACTGGCCGTCCTGTTTATAGAACGAGTACGGCTTGTAGTCGCCCGTCGTGCACGCCCGCATTGTGCCTCGCGCGAGAATCTCATCGAGCCGCGACGATGCCGCAGGTGCGACACTTTGCGCCTGGACCGCGCCGGCGCAGCAGATGGCGCCAAGAAGGGCCAACGTAGCTTTCTTCATCGAGTCTCCTTTATCGTTATCTATGTGGGTGCAACGGAATCGATAATAGTCCGCACAACTACCGGTGACCATCGACCCGAAGGCATAGGACAAACAGCAATTGCCAGGATTACGGAGGCGGCGTCGGGCGCTCAGCGGTTAAAATGCCTCTTTGCCTTCAGTCGCGAGCGCCGTGGCCCACAACCTCCTCAACGACACTTTCCTGCGCGCGTTGTTGCGCCAGCCGACCGAGTACACGCCGATCTGGCTGATGCGCCAGGCAGGACGCTATCTGCCGGAGTACAACGCGACGCGTAGCCGCGCGGGCAGCTTCCTCGGGCTCGCGAAGAATCCCGATTACGCGACGGAAGTCACGTTGCAGCCGCTCGAACGCTATCCGCTCGACGCCGCGATTCTTTTCTCCGACATCCTGACCATCCCCGACGCGATGGGTCTCGGCCTCGATTTCCAGGTCGGCGAAGGGCCGAAGTTCGCGCGTCCGGTGCGCACTGAAGAGGACGTCGCGCGTCTGGCTGTGCCGGATATCGACAGCACGTTGCGTTACGTCACCGACGCGGTGCGCCAGATCCGCACCGCGCTCACCGACGCGCAAGGCCGTCAGCGCGTGCCGCTGATCGGCTTCTCGGGCAGCCCGTGGACGCTTGCGTGCTATATGGTCGAAGGCGGCGGCTCCGACGATTTCCGGACCGTGAAGTCAATGCTGTATGCCCGTCCCGATCTGATGCATCGCATCCTGGACGTCAACGCGAAGGCGGTTGCGGCCTATCTGAACGCGCAGATCGAAGCGGGCGCGCAAGCCGTGATGATTTTCGACACGTGGGGCGGGGCGCTCGCCGACGGCATCTATCAGCGCTTCTCACTGCACTACATCCAGCAGGTCGTGAGTCAGTTGAAGCGCGAGCACGACGGCAACCGCGTGCCCGTTATCACCTTCACGAAGGGCGGCGGCTTGTGGCTCGAAGAGATCGCCGCGACGGGCGTCGATGCTGTCGGGCTCGACTGGACGGTGAACCTGGGCAAGGCGCGCGAGCGCGTCGGCGGCAAGGTGGCGCTACAGGGCAACATCGATCCTTCCGTGCTGTTCGCGCCGCCGTCGACGATCCGCATCGAAGCGCGCGCGGTGCTCGACAGCTTCGGTAATTTCCCCGGTCACGTCTTCAATCTTGGACATGGTATTTCGCAGTTCACGCCGCCCGAAAACGTCGCCGAACTGGTCGATGAAGTGCATCGGCATAGCCGCACGATCCGGTCGGCGGGTGGCGACGCCAAGGCGTGAAAGGCATCCGGATTGTGACGTTTTTGTTGCGATGCAACGACATGGGCTCTCGGTGTGAGGGGAAAATAGCGTTCCAAAGTCCGCCCCGAGGCCCTCTTAGCGTTGTCAAGACTTGACTTATGCACACTTGTCACGCTGCGGCGCAGTAGAGGGATCGATCGTCGCAGCCGGCTTGAAAAGTACGCGGAAATCTGTTGAAGGCCTTGAGCGACAAGGGTTTCCGGGTTCCTAAGACAAATGTGCGTTATCCCACACAGAGGCCCGTACCACGGCCCTTGCGGGACATCCGGGCCAAGTTCTCAACAAAGTTATCCACAGGCAGGCGAGATCAGGCGCAATTGTCGATGCAAAATCAAAACTTAGCGCCGAAATTGAAGTTTTACTTTAAGTGTGTCGGCAGCGGCTCTCGGCCTGTGAATAACTTTTCATGCGAACGGTGCCTATGCGGGTCGTCGATCTGACGAGCACCTACGTCCGCGTCGCGCTCGATCATCCTCTGCCGACGCTTTTTGATTACCGCTGTGACGCCTCACTGGCGCCGGCGCCGGGCATGCTCGTCAGCGTGCCGTTCGGCAAGCGGCATATTGTGGGCCTCGTCATGGAAGTGACTGCTCACAGTGACGTGCCCCCCGACCGTCTGAAGTCGGTCCATAGCGTCTGCGCCGCTTGCCCGCCGCTTTCAGAACATTGGCTGCAACTCACGCAGTTCGCCGCCGACTACTACCAGCGCGGCATCGGTGAAGTCGCGCTGCCAGCGCTTCCCCAGGCATTACGCGATGCGGCGCGCTGGACGCGGCTTTTCGCTCCCGAGGAGCGCTATCGTCTGTTGCCCGCAGGGCGCGCCGCGTTGCCCGACGCGCTTCCTGCCCGTGCCACGGCGTTGCGCCGTCTTGCGGCCGCGCTCGCGGAAGCCGACACGCTGCCCGCCGCGGAAGCCCGCGCGTTGCACGCGAAGGCAACCGCGACGCTCGACGCGTGGCAAGCCGAAGGTTGGGTCGCGCTCGAAGTGGTCGATCCCGCCGCGCACAGCCTTTCGCGGGATCACACTCCGCGCAGCGCGACGCTGCCGACGCTCACAGACGAGCAAACCGCCGCCGTCGAAGCGATCCGCGACGCGCAAGCCTTCGCGCCGTTCCTGTTGCATGGCGTGACGGGCAGCGGCAAGACGGAGGTCTACTTGCGGGCGCTGGCGGGACTGCTGGCGACCAATCCGCAGGCGCAGGCGCTCGTCCTCGTGCCCGAGATCAATCTGACGCCGCAATTCGAGGCTGCGTTCCGCGCGCGCTTCGCGTCGATGGACGATACCGAAATCGTCACGCTGCACAGCGGTCTTGCCGAGGGCGAGCGCGCCCGCAACTGGTTTGCCGCGCACACCGGGCGGGCGCGCATCGTACTGGGCACGCGGCTCGCCGTGCTGGCGTCGCTGCCGCATCTGGCCATCATCGTCGTCGACGAGGAGCACGACCCGGCGTACAAGCAGCAGGAAGGCTTGCGCTATTCCGCGCGCGATCTCGCCATCTGGCGAGCGAAGCAAGTGGACGTGCCCGTCGTGCTCGGCTCGGCTACGCCGTCGCTGGAAAGCTGGTGGCAGGTCGAGCAAGGACGCTACACGCGGCTCACGTTAACGCGCCGCGCCGTCGCTGACGCAGTGCTGCCAACCGTCCACCTCGTCGACCTGGAAGACGAGCAGCGGCGTGGACGCGCTTCAGTGGAGGGCTTGTCGGGGCCGCTGATCGCGGCACTGAAGGCGCGCCTCGAGCGAAAGGAACAGAGTCTCGTGTTCCTCAACCGTCGCGGCTACGCGCCGCAGCTGGCGTGCGACGCATGCGGATGGGTCGCGGGCTGCCCGCGATGCAGTGCCTACGTCGTGCTGCACAAGCCGGAGCGCGCACTGCGCTGCCACCACTGCGGCTGGGAATCGCGCATTCCGCGCTCGTGTCCGGAATGCGGCAATGTCGATATCGCGCCGCTCGGACGCGGAACGCAGCGTATCGAAGAAGCGCTCGCCGGCGCGGTGCCGGGCGCGCGCGTGCTGCGCATCGATGCCGACAGCACGCGGCGCAAGGGCAGCGCGCAGGCGTTGTTTTCGGACGTGCACGCGGGCGAGGTGGATATTCTCGTCGGCACGCAGATGATCGCGAAGGGCCACGATTTTCGCCGGGTGTCGCTGGTGGGCGTGCTGAACGCCGACACAGCGCTGTTTTCCCACGACTTCCGCGCGAGCGAGCGCCTTTTCGCGCAACTGATGCAGGTGAGCGGCCGGGCGGGCCGCGCCGGTCTGCCAGGCGAGGTGCTGGTGCAAACGCGCTATCCGCGTCATGCGCTGTATCACGCGCTGGCTCGCCACGATTACGTCGGCTTCGCCAATTCGACGCTGGCCGAACGGCGCGACGCGCATCTGCCGCCGTTCGTCTATCAGGCGATGCTGCGCGCCGAAGGCCGCACACTGGACGCCGCGCTGACGTTCCTGCAACAGGCGGCGGCCGTGCTGACCGACATTCCCGCTGCCAGCCGCGTGACCGTCTACGACGCCGTGCCGCTCACCATCGTCAAGGTGATGCACGTGCATCGCGCGCAATTGCTGATTGAAAGCGCGTCGCGGGCGGCGTTGCAGACGACGCTACGTGCCTGGCAACCCGTGTTGCGCACACTGAAAGGCGTGCTGCGCTGGAGCATCGAAGTCGACCCGCTCGACATCTAGCGAGCCGGACTGTAAGCCGTTTGTCGTCAAACCGCGCGTATCTGCCCGTAAATCCATTTAAGTCATATCGATAAAACGAAAGGTCGTTTCGTTTCGCGACATCGCTCGACTATATTTCGCCGGATCGGCGCATGAATCACAACAATCGATAGCGCGTGCGCCGCCAACTTTGATCGGGGCACAACGATGAGCGATACAAGACACACCTTGCCGGCGGGCGCACAGCCTTCGCGACGGGCAAGCACGACAGGCGGCGGCGGACTTTTTTCGACGGAAGACTGGTGGGCCGTATGGGTCGGCCTGCTGGTGATCGTGGTTGCGTGGGCGCTGTTTGCGTCGGGCAGCAGCATCAAGTGGCTTGCGACGGCGCCCGCGAAATGGACCGACCCCGGCGCGGCCGGACAAGACCTGGTCAAGCATCTGCCGAACTACATCGCGCTGTTCGCCGTGTTTGCCGTGCTGTTCGGCGTCAGCCTGAGCGTGCTCAAGCAGCGCATCGCACACTTCCTGGCGTCGTTCGCGATCCTGTTCGCCGTGTCGGTGCTGATTTTCGAAGTCGGCGCGTGGGCCAATGCGTCGAAGTACAACCTGGAGCCGCCGCTCGTCGCGCTCGCGCTTGGCTTGCTGATCTCGAATGTGTTCCGTCTGCCCGAATGGTTTTCGGCGGGATTGCGCGTCGAGTTTTACATCAAGGTGGGGATCGTGCTGCTCGGCGCGACGCTGCCGTTCACGCTGCTCGTCTGGGCGGGCCCGGTTGCCGTCGGACAGGCGACGATCGTTTCCCTCGTCACGTTCTTCGTGATCTTCTTCGCCGCGAAGGCGCTCGGCCTGGACAAGCGGTTCGCCGCGGTGCTCGGCGTCGGCGGTGCGGTATGCGGCGTGTCGGCGGCGATCGCGATTGCGGGCGCGGTCCGCGCGAAACGCGAGCATGCGTCGGTGGCGATCACGCTGGTGATCCTGTGGGCGATCGTGATGATCTTCGTGCTGCCGTTCGCCTCGCGCTCGCTCGGACTGTCGACGGCCGTCGCGGGCGCATGGATCGGCACTTCGGAATTCGCCGACGCCGCGGGCATTGCCGCCGCCCAGGCGTACGGGGACTTCGCGAAGCATGCGGGCGGCGCGATCGCGGGATCGCCCGAAGCGTCGCTTCAGGCGTTCACGCTGATGAAGGTGGTTGGCCGCGACATCTGGATCGGCATCTGGGCGTTCCTGCTCGCGATCGTCGCGACGACGCGCTGGGAGTCCAGCGAAAGCGGCGTAACCGCAAAGGCCGACGCGCGCGAAATCTGGGCGCGCTTTCCGAAGTTCGTGATCGGTTTCGTGATTGCGTCGGCGCTCGTCACGTGGATCGCGAGCCACTACTCGCTCGCCGACTACCGCAAGGTGGTGACGCCGGAATTCGTCGCGCCGATTACCGCGCTGCGCACATGGGCGTTCATCCTCTGCTTCTTCAGCATCGGACTGACGACGCGCGTTCGCTCACTGGCGGCCACGGGCATCAAGCCGTTCATCGCGTTCACGGTTGGCGTCGCCGTCAATATCGCCATCGGCTACGCGCTGTCCGCGCACGTGTTCGCACCGTATTGGAATAGCTTGGGGCAGGGCTCGTGAGCGCGCCCGTCCTCGACGACGCTATCGACGCGCAGCCCGGCGAGCGCCGGCCGTGCTGCGCGGATTGCCGGTTTCGCGCCGAGGATCGGCATTCGCTTGAGCAGAGCATTCCGGGCCTCGCTGTATTCGGGTCGGGCTTCGGCGCCAGTGTCGCCGACAGCCGCCTGTGTCTGGTTCACGACCAGCTCGTCGCGCCGCTCGACAGCTGCCGCCGATTCGCGCGGATGCGCTGACGGCATCCGCGTCATCGAGGCGCGTATTTGCAGCGCGCCTCGCACCTCGAAACGCTTAGCCGCGAATCGACTTCGGCTGCGCGTCGCGCTCGTCGTCGCGCACTTCAATGGGCACCAGTTCGCGGCGCGACACACCCGTCGCGCCGCGGATGAACAGCACCATGCACGTCGCGAACATCATCCAGACCCCGGTCACTACCAGCCATTTTTCCATTTTGGTCACCCCGTATAGCGAGACTTCGAACCCCGTACCGTGCGTCATTGCGCATTCATGACCGGTATAACGGCGCGATTTTCGTTTCGATAAGGGTTGCCTGAAAATAAACCGATCCAGGGAAAACACCGAGCGCAACCGCGTGCATCCAGACGGTGCACACCGGCCGCAAACCCTTGTGTGACGGGCGTTACTAAAGGGTGCAACCGTTTCTCGCCACTGGTTGCACCTTTTTATTGAGAGGGGTACGATTCGGCCAACTCTTAAGTCTTTGGCCGGCGTCCGCCCGGCGCATAAAGAAGGAACCATGGCGAGCACCACTCTTGGCGTCAAAGTCGACGATCTGTTGCGTACCCGGCTGAAAGATGCCGCCACGCGTCTCGAACGCACCCCGCACTGGCTGATCAAGCAGGCGATCTTCGCGTACCTGGAGAAGATCGAACACGGTCAACTTCCCGCCGAACTGTCGGGCCACCATAACGCAACCGAACTGGTCGAAGGCGCCGCCGATTCCGACGATAGCGACGGGCTGCATCCGTTCCTCGAATTCGCGCAGAGCGTGCAGCCGCAGTCGGTGCTGCGCGCGGCGATCACGGCGGCGTATCGCCGTCCCGAACCGGAGTGCGTGCCGTTCCTGCTCGGCCAGGCGCGCCTGCCCGCGAATATCGCGAGCGACGTGCAGACCCTGGCGGGCAAGCTCGTCGAAACGCTGCGCGGCAAAAGCAAGGGCGGCGGCGTCGAAGGGCTGATCCACGAGTTCTCGCTGTCGAGCCAGGAAGGCGTCGCGCTGATGTGCCTCGCCGAAGCGCTGCTGCGCATTCCCGATCGCGCCACGCGCGATGCGCTGATCCGCGACAAGATCAGCAAGGGCGACTGGCGTTCGCACGTCGGTCATGCGCCGTCGCTGTTCGTGAACGCGGCGACTTGGGGCCTGATGATCACCGGCAAGCTGGTGACGACGAATAGCGAAACGGGTCTGTCGTCGGCGCTCACGCGCATGATCGGCAAGGGCGGCGAGCCGCTGATCCGCAAGGGCGTCGACATGGCGATGCGCCTGATGGGCGAGCAGTTCGTCACGGGCGAAAACATCTCGGAAGCGCTGGCGAACAGCCGCAAGTTCGAAGCGCGCGGATTCCGCTACTCGTACGACATGCTCGGCGAAGCCGCGACGACGGAAGCCGACGCACAGCGCTACTACGCGTCGTACGAACAGGCGATCCACGCGATCGGCAAGGCGGCAGGCGGCCGTGGCATCTACGAAGGCCCCGGCATTTCGATCAAGCTGTCCGCGCTGCATCCGCGCTATTCGCGTTCGCAGCAGGAACGCACGATGAGCGAGCTGCTGCCGCGCGTGCGCGCGCTGGCGATCCTCGCGCGCCGCTACGACATCGGCCTGAACATCGACGCTGAAGAAGCGGACCGCTTGGAAATCTCGCTCGATCTGCTCGAAGCGCTGTGCTTCGATCCTGAGCTGCAAGGCTGGAACGGCATCGGCTTCGTCGTGCAGGCGTACCAGAAGCGCTGCCCGTTCGTGATCGACTACATCGTCGATCTGGCACGCCGCAGCCGTCACCGCATCATGGTGCGTCTCGTAAAGGGCGCGTACTGGGATACGGAAATCAAGCGCGCGCAGGTGGATGGTCTCGAAGGCTATCCGGTGTACACGCGCAAGATCTATACGGACGTGTCGTATGTCGCGTGCGCGAAGAAGCTGCTCGGCGCGCCGGATGCCGTCTATCCGCAGTTCGCGACGCACAACGCGCACACGCTGTCCGCGATCTATCACCTCGCGGGTCAGAACTACTATCCCGGCCAGTACGAGTTCCAGTGCCTGCACGGCATGGGTGAGCCGCTGTACGAAGAAGTCACGGGCCGCGACAAGCTGAACCGGCCGTGCCGTGTGTATGCGCCCGTCGGCACGCATGAAACGCTGCTCGCGTATCTCGTGCGCCGCTTGCTGGAAAACGGCGCGAATACGTCGTTCGTGAACCGTATCGCCGATGAAAGCGTGGCGATCAAGGACCTCGTTGCCGATCCAGTCGAAGAAGCCTCGAAGGTCGTGCCGCTCGGCGCGCCGCACGCGAAGATTCCGCTGCCGCGCAATCTTTTCGGTGCGGAGCGTACCAACTCGATGGGCCTCGATCTGTCGAACGAACATCGTCTCGCGTCGCTGTCGTCGGCGTTGCTGGCGAGCGCGCATCATCCGTGGCGCGCCGCGCCGATGCTCGAAGACAACGAAATCGCCGTCGGCAATGCACGCGACGTGCGCAATCCGTCGGATCATCGCGACCTTGTCGGCACGGTTGTCGAAGCGACGCCGGAACATGTGAGCGCTGCGCTCTCGCACGCCGTCGCTGCCGCGCCGATCTGGCAGGCGACGCCCGTCGAAGCGCGCGCCGATTGCCTCGCGCGTGCCGCCGATCTGCTCGAAGCGCAGATGCATACGCTGATGGGTCTCGTCGTGCGCGAAGCGGGCAAGTCGCTGCCGAACGCCGTCGCCGAAATCCGCGAAGCCATCGACTTCCTGCGCTACTACTCGACGCAGATTCGCGACGAATTTTCGAACGACACGCATCGTCCGCTCGGTCCCGTGGTGTGTATCAGCCCGTGGAATTTCCCGCTGGCGATCTTCATGGGTCAGGTTGCGGCTGCGCTCGCAGCAGGCAACACGGTGCTCGCGAAGCCTGCTGAACAGACGCCGCTGATCGCCGCGCAAGCCGTGCGCATTCTGCGCGAAGCCGGCGTGCCGGCAGGCGCTGTGCAACTGCTGCCGGGCGACGGTGAAACGGTCGGCGCCGCTCTGGTCGCCGATGCACGCACGCGTGCCGTGATGTTCACCGGCTCGACGGAAGTCGCGCGTCTGATCAACAAGACGCTGTCGAACCGTCTCGACCCCGAAGGCAAGCCGATTCCGCTGATCGCCGAAACGGGCGGTCAGAACGCGATGATCGTCGATTCGTCGGCGCTCGCGGAACAGGTGGTTGCGGACGTGCTGCAGTCGTCGTTCGATTCGGCCGGTCAACGTTGTTCGGCGCTGCGCGTTCTCTGTCTGCAGGACGACGTCGCGGATCGCACGCTCGAAATGCTGACGGGCGCGATGAAGGAACTGGCGGTTGGCAACCCGGATCGCTTGTCGGCCGATGTGGGTCCCGTGATCGATGCGGACGCGAAGCGCGGTATCGACGCGCACATCGCCGGGATGCGCGAGAAGGGCCGCAAGGTTACGCAATTGGCAATGCCGGACGGCTGCGCAGCCGGCACGTTTGTTCCGCCGACGCTGATCGAACTCGACAGCATCGACGAATTGAAGCGTGAAGTGTTTGGTCCGGTGCTGCACGTGGTGCGTTATCGCCGCAGCGCGCTCGACAAACTGCTCGAGCAGATCCGCGCAACGGGTTATGGCCTGACACTCGGCATCCATACGCGTATCGATGAAACGATCGCGCATGTGATCAGCCGCGCACACGTGGGCAACATCTACGTGAACCGTAACGTGATCGGTGCCGTGGTCGGCGTGCAGCCGTTCGGCGGCGAAGGGTTGTCGGGCACGGGTCCGAAGGCGGGCGGCGCGCTGTATCTGCAACGTCTGCTCGCGACGCGTCCCGCTGGTTTGCCGAAGTCGCTCGCGCAAACGCTGATGGTTGACGGTTCGCAAGCTGCATCGAACGGTGCGCAAAACGGCAACGCGGCAAGCGATAATCCTGCCGCAGCGCTGACAACACTGCGCGACTGGCTGATCGCGGAACGCGAGCCCGTACTGGCCGCGCGTTGCGATGGCTATCTGGCAAACATTCCGGCGGGCGCAACGGCCGTGCTGTCCGGTCCGACGGGCGAGCGCAACACGTACACACTCGGCGCGCGCGGTACGGTGCTGTGTGTCGCGTCGACGGCAAGCGGCGCGCGCGTGCAGTTCGCGGCGGCGCTGGCGACGGGCAACAAGGCGCTGTTCGAAGGCGCGGCGGGCGAGCAGCTGTATGCTGCGCTGCCGGCGCCGCTCAAGCAGTACGCGAGCGTGAAGAAGAACGCGGAAACATCGTTCGATGCCGCGCTCTTCGAAGGCGACAGCGACGAGCTGCTGACGCTCGTGAAGGACATCGCGAAGCGCGCGGGCCCGATCGTGTCGGTGCAGGGCGTTGCGGCGCGGGCGCTGGAAAGCGGCGATGAGGATTACGCACTCGAACGTCTGTTGACGGAGCGTTCGGTGAGCGTGAATACGGCAGCAGCAGGCGGTAATGCGAATTTGATGACGATCGGCTGAGCGAACCTTGCTTGATCGATTCAAAAAAATGGCGCGAGACGGCGACCCCGATCACCGCGCCGTCCACACCTGGTACCAAGGAGAAGCTATGCAACATACGATGAAAAAGCTGGCAGGCGCGACGCTGTTCGCTGCCATGTCGCTGGCGGGGACTGCGCACGCACAGCAGGTCGAAGACGTGAAGATCGGCTTCGCCGGCCCGATGACGGGCGCGCAGGCGCACTACGGCAAGGACTTCCAGAACGGCATCACGCTCGCAGTCGAAGACATGAACGCGACGAAGCCGGTGATCGGCGGCAAGCAGGTTCGCTTCGTGCTGGACACGGCCGACGACCAGGCTGACCCGCGCACGGGCACGACCGTCGCGCAGAAGCTCGTCGACGACAACATCAAGGGCATGCTCGGCCACTTCAACTCGGGCACGACGATCCCGGCATCGCGCATCTACGCGAACGCGGGCATTCCGCAGATCGCGATGGCGACGGCGCCGGAATACACGCAGCAAGGCTTCAAGACGACGTTCCGCATGATGACCTCGGACACGCAGCAAGGCTCCGTCGCGGGCACGTTCGCTGTGAAGACGCTGGGCATGAAGAAGATCGCGATCGTCGACGACCGTACGGCTTACGGCCAGGGTCTCGCGGATCAGTTCGAGAAGGCAGCGAAGGCTGCGGGTGGCACGATCGTCGATCGTGAGTTCACGAACGACAAGGCCGTCGACTTCAAGTCGATCCTGACGAAGCTGAAGTCGGTTCAGCCTGATCTGATCTATTACGGCGGCGCCGATTCGCAGGCTGCGCCGATGGTCAAGCAGATGAAGACGCTGGGGATCAAGGCGCCGCTGATGGGCGGTGAAATGGTCCACACGCCGACGTTCCTGCAAGTCGCAGGCGATTCGGCTAATGGTACGGTTGCCTCGCTGGCTGGTTTGCCGCTCGAAGAGATGCCTGGTGGCAAGGATTATGTTGCCAAGTATAAGAAGCGTTTTGGTGAGGACGTTCAGACGTATTCGCCGTACGCTTATGACGGCGCGATGGCCATGTTCGATGCCATGAAGAAGGCGAACTCGACGGATCCGGCTAAATACCTGCCGGTGCTGGCGAAGACGAGCATGCCGGCTGTGACGACCAAGGATCTGTCCTATGACCCGAAGGGCGATCTGAAGAACGGCGGTATCACGCTGTATAAGGTTGTCGATGGTAAGTGGACGACGCTGCAGAGCGTGGGTGGGAAGTAAGGTTTTTTTGCCTTGCGGCGCTTGGGTGGTTTAGCTGAGCGCTGCTGAGTTTTTATGAAGCCTCGTAGGGTTTTTTACTCTGCGAGGCTTTTGTGCTTTTTTGCGCTTGTCGATGGCATCCGCGATGCGGTGCTTGATGTGCAGGCGTCGCCCCTGTGCGGGGCGGCACCTACTTTTCTTTGCCGCCGCAAAGAAAAGTAGGCAAAAGAAAGCGGCTCACACCGATCCGCTTGACCCTTGCCTACGGGCCCTCAACGGCACGGGCTCCTTCTGCTCGGCGTTGAGGGGTTGCCTTGCTTCTGCTTACTCCCCGCGCAACTTCTTTCCCTGCTCGCGCACCTGTTCCAACGTCGCGCCCGGTGTGCTCGCTTCTTGAAGCAAGCGAATTTCAATCACCGCCGGTTTCTTGGATTCCTGCGCGCGCTTGAACGCCGGCATGAAGTCTTCCGTCCGCTCTACCGTTTCCCCATGTGCGCCGAACGACTTCGCGAACGCTGCAAAATCCGGGTTTGTCAGCCCCGTTCCGTGCACGCGGTTCGGATAATGCCGCTCCTGATGCATGCGGATCGTGCCGTACTGGCTGTTGTTCACGACGATGAAAATCACGGCCAGATCGTATTGCATCGCCGTGGCGATTTCCGATGACGACATCATGAAGCAGCCATCGCCCGCAAAAGCCACCACCGCGCGGTCCGGATACAGCGACTTCGCCGCAATCGCCGCCGGCACGCCATAGCCCATAGCGCCGCTCGTCGGCGCAAGCTGCGAGCGGAAGTGACGGTACGCGAAGTGCCGGTGCAGCCACGTCGCATAGTTGCCCGCGCCGTTGGTCAGGATCGCGTCCTTCGGCAAGTGCTCGCGCAGTTGCAACATGATCTCGCCAAGCTGCACGTCGCCCGGAATCTTGCGCGGCTTGCGCCATTCGAGGTACGCGTCGTGCGCTTCTTTTGCGGCGCCCTCCCACGCGGGTTTCGTCGGCGGCTTCAGTTGCGCCAGCATCGACGCGATTTCCGGCATGCCGGAGACAATCGGCAGATCGGCGGAATAGACGCGGCCGAGTTCTTCCGCGCCCTGGTGGACGTGGATCAACGTCTGCTTCGTCTTCGGAATGTCGAAGAGCGTGTAGCCGTTCGTCGTCGCTTCGCCCAGGCGTGGACCGAGCGCAAACAGCACGTCGGCATCCTGGATACGTTTGGCTAGCGCCGGGTTGATCCCGAGTCCGACGTCGCCCGCATAGTTCGGATGCTCGTTGTCGAGCGTGTCCTGGAAGCGGAATGCGAGGCCGATCGGGAGCTGCCAGTTTTCGATGAACGTGCGCAAGTCTTCGCATGCTTGCGGCGTCCAGCCGCTGCCGCCTGCGATCACCATCGGTTTCTTCGCGCCTTCGAGCAGGTCGCGCAAACGCTCGATCTGCTGCGGTGCGGGCGCTGCTGCAACACGCTGATAGGCGGGCGCGCCCGGCATCGCCGCGCACGCGTCGCTCAACATGTCTTCCGGCAGCGACAGCACGACAGGACCCGGACGGCCCGAGGTCGCCGTGTGGAACGCGTGGCTCATGTATTCGGGGATGCGGCGCGCGTCGTCGATCTGCGCGACCCACTTCGCCATCTGTCCAAACATGCGCCGATAGTCGATTTCCTGGAACGCCTCGCGGTCCAGATGCTCGCGTGCGCATTGGCCGATCAGCAGGATCATCGGCGTCGAGTCCTGAAACGCGGTGTGCACGCCAATCGATGCGTGCGTCGCGCCCGGGCCGCGCGTGACGATTGCAATGCCCGGCCGGCCCGTCAGCTTGCCGACGGCTTCCGCCATGTTGGCGGCGGCCGCTTCGTGACGGCACACGACCGTCTGAATTTGCGAAGCCTCGTCGTGCAGCGAATCGAGTACGGCCAGAAAACTTTCGCCGGGCACGCAGAACACGCGCTCGACGCCATGCGTCAACAGCGCGTCGACCATGAGCCGCGCGCCAGTAGTCATATTTGAAGCATCGGAAGACAGCGACATTGCGAAGACACCTCCAGTCAGAAGAGCTTCGACAGCTTACGCCGAGACCCTCGCCGATGTCATTCGTAAAAGCGGCATCAACATTCGATGATGTTCACCGCCAGCCCGCCGCGCGACGTTTCCTTGTACTTGGTCTTCATGTCGGCGCCCGTTTCGCGCATCGTCTTGATGACGGAATCGAGCGAAACATAATGACTGCCGTCGCCGCGCAGCGCCATGCGCGCGGCGTTCACCGCTTTTACCGACGCCATCGCATTGCGCTCGATGCAAGGAATCTGCACCGTCCCGCCGACGGGGTCGCACGTGAGGCCCAGGTTGTGTTCCATGCCGATTTCCGCGGCATTCTCGACCTGCAGCGGCGTGCCGCCCATCACGGCCGCGAGCGCGCCCGCCGCCATCGAGCATGCGACGCCCACTTCGCCCTGGCAGCCCACTTCCGCGCCGGAGATCGACGCGTTCAGCTTGTACAGAATGCCGATTGCAGCCGCCGTCATCAGAAAATCGAACACGCCTTGCTGGTTCGAGTTCGGCATGAAGCGCGTGTAGTAATGCAGCACGGCGGGGATGATGCCCGCTGCGCCGTTGGTCGGCGCAGTGACCACGCGGCCGCCCGCCGCGTTCTCTTCGTTGACGGCGATCGCGTACAGATTGATCCAGTCGATCATCGACAGCGGGTCTTGCAACGCGCGCTCCGGATTGCCCGTCAGCCCGCGATACAGTTGCGGCGCGCGCCGCTTCACCTGGAACGGGCCAGGCAGATTGCCGTCCGCGTCCGGATTGTTGATGCCGCAGCCGCGCGCGACGCACGATTGCATCACGTCCCAAATCTTCAGCAGGCCCGTGCGTGTTTCTTCATCCGTATGCCATGCGCGCTCGTTTTCCCACATCAGTTGCGCGATGCTCTTGCCCGTCGCCTTGCACATCTCCAGCAAATCGTTGCCGCTGCGGAACGGATGCGGCAACTGTTCGACGGCGGCGAGCACCTTCGTATTCGGCGCGCCTGCCGTCACGACAAAACCGCCGCCAACCGACAGATACGTCGATTCGCGCAGCGTCTCGCCGTTCGCATCGAAAGCGCGCAGCTTGAGGCCGTTCGGATGCTCGGGCAGTGCCTGCCGGTAGAACGAAATGTGGTCCTTCTGCACGAAGGGAATTGGGTGCGTGCCGAGCAGGGGAAGCGTGCGTGACGTGCGGACCTGTTCGAGGCGGGCCGCAATCGTGTCGGGATCGACGGTATCGGGCGCGTCGCCGAGCAGGCCGAGCATCACGCCGCGATCGGTGCCGTGGCCTTTGCCCGTCGCACCGAGCGAACCATACAGATCGACTTTCACCGATGCCGTGTTGTCGAGCCGTCCGTCGCGCTCGAGCCCTTGCGCGAACATCAGCGCCGCGCGCATGGGACCGACCGTGTGCGAACTCGACGGGCCAATGCCGATTTTGAAGAGATCGAAAACGCTGACTGCCATCACTGCTCCTGCTAGCTGGAAATTCGTTTGTGCTGCACTGCGCGGGTAGCGCGGCAGCAGAATGTGCCGCGCGTGATCAACGCGCCGGCAACGGCAGACACACGGCGAGCCACGCGGGCGGCGTCGGTGCCAGTTTCAGCGCGACGGGCGTGTAGCGTCCGTCGAGCCGCGCGGCGAGGTGATACAGCTCAGCCGCATTCTTCGGGTCCCACTGACCACTATAGCCCGGCAAACCGGCCTCGCGGCGCTTTGTGTCGAAAGGCACGCTCGATCGCACGAATTCGTCGTGCGTTTTCGCGCCCATTGCATACGGCGTGAGCCAGTTCAACGCGGCGGCGAGCGTCGCGCCGCTCGGCGCGCGTTCGTTGAGCCAGTTGCGGTTGTGGCGGCGCGCGGCGAGCGCGGCCGTCACCAGCGGCTGCAGATCGTAAGTCACATAGTGCAGCGCATCGCGCTCGCCGAAATCGACGGTCGTGCCGTCGGGCGCGATGTTGTCGTTGACGTGCTCGACGTACAGGCGCTGCGCGGCCTCGATCATCTTGCGGTTGTCGAGCGTGAAAGCCGCCATGGCGATCAGCTTTACGCGGTGGCTCTGCCAATTGTTACGGAACGTGCCCGTCAGCGGCCGCTTTTGCGCGTCGATCTGCGCGATATAGCCGTTCGCGAGTTTCGCGAGGAACGTCATTGTTGCATTGCGCGTCTTCACGGGCAGGGCGCTCGCGGTCATGTCGTACGCGAGGATCAGCCCTTCGAACGGCGTTTCGTCGATCGGATTGAACGACGGCTGGTAGGTCGTGACCCATGCATACAGCAGGCGGTCGACCAGCTTCAGATAGCGGTCGTCGCTGGTGGCGCGCCACGCGAGGGCAGCATCGCGCAACAGGTCGAGATCTTTCTCCGCTTCCTTGCTCTGGTCGTAAATGCCCTCGTGAGGCAGCGTGCCTTCCGTATGCAACTGACGCACCGCGTGCGCCGGCTCGTTCAGATGCGCCTGGACGTTACTCACCAAAGCCTTGACGCCCGGATCGGAATTGGTTCGCTCGCTGGTTTGCAGCGCGGGCGCGGCGCAGAGGTTCATCGCGGCGTAGGCCGGGCCCGGCGGCAGCACGAATGCTCCTATGGCGAGCAACGTGGCGGCAATGCGCGGAAGAAACGGATGCGTCGATGATGCGCGCGCGCTACGGTGCATCGGCGCCTGACCGTTTCGCTTCATGCATGGCTCCTCTGGTTCGATCCAAGGTGAGATGTTAGCCGTCTGACGCGCAAAGCGACAGCCCGACGGGCGAACGTGCGAGGCTCAGCGCGTCGCGCGTCGCGCACGGGGCGTGTGGCCGTGGCGGCGGGCCGTCCGCCTCGTGTCGCGCCGCCTTATCGGCCGAATTGGCGTGGTTTTCGCCTGCATTTCCACGCGTCGTTTTTTCCGCATGTCGTCGATACTGCCTAACGTGTTACAGGGATTGCGTCGTGAGTGGACGGATCATGGACGGCAGCACGCCGCGTCAGACTCGAGGATAGACGTCGCCGTTGTAGAACGGATGACGCTCGCGCAACCGCTCGAAGATCGCGTCGGCGTCGCCCGCTGCGACGCCGGAGAAGGTGGTGCGGAAGGTGTCGAGCGAGCGCGCTTCGCTGGTCAGTTGCGCGGCAGTCGGAGGAGCACCGGCGCCCACGACCTCGATGTGGAAGGTAGGACCGTAGACAAAGGCGAAGATTTCGAGCGTACGGGCAGCGTGATAGCGGCTGGTGGAGACGAGAATGCGCGGGCCGCCGAAGGTGGTCGCGAGGTTGCGCCGGGTGAAGACGGCATCGCCGACTGTGTCGCGCGACGTGGTCTCCGCGATGATGCGCGATGCGTCGAGGTTCGCGTATTCGAGTGCGTAGCGGCGCATCGCGTCGGCGATGCAGATGTCCGAATCTTCGCGATATGCCCAACCGCACATCACCAGCAATGGCGCCCTGGCGGTTTTCATTGCTTCGATGCCGAGGTCTACGCGTGCGCGGGTTTCGTCGTTCAGGGTTCCGTCCGCATCCATCAGGTTCGCGAGGACCACGACGGCGTCGTAACGCGCGTCGGTGAAATCTTCAGGGTTCGGCATAGGCAAATGAAAGTACTGTTTTTGACGAGTGGCGAGGCGGCGCGGCCGCTGGCCGACTGGCTCGGCCAACGCGAAACGCTGACCGTGCGGGAGACGCCCGTGAGCGCGCAGGAAATCGCAGCGCTTGCGCCGGACCTGATTGTAAGTCACTCGTACCGTCACATTCTGAAGCGCGATGTTCTCGCTGCGGCGCCGGACCGGTTCATCAATCTCCATATCTCGCTGTTGCCGTACAACCGTGGCGCCGATCCGAACCTGTGGTCGTTCATCGACGAAACGCCCAAAGGCGTGTCGATCCACCTGATCGACGAGGGCATCGATACGGGCGCGCTCCTGCTGCAGCGCGAAGTTTCGTTCGACGAGGACAGCGAGACGCTCGGCAGCAGCTACGCGACATTGCAGCAGACGATCGGCGAACTGTTCATGGAGAACTGGTCTTCGCTGCGCGACGGACGAATCGCGCCGCGCGCGCAAAGCGGCGCCGGCACTTTTCATCGCGCGACCGAATTTGCGGCGCTCAAGGATTCGCTGCTGGGCAACGACGGATGGAACGTGCCTGTTCCCGTTCTTCGGCAGCGTTACCGCGCGTTGTCCCGTGAAGCGGGGCGCGGCGGCTGACGGAAACAGGCAGGCAATCGGAACGCACACGGCGGCTCACGAGAAGTACGGCTCGATATCAAGGAAGCGAACAATGTTGGACAACAAGGCAATTTTGATCACGGGTGGCACGGGTTCCTTCGGCCACAAGTTCATCTCGGCCGTGCTGGCGAAATACAAGCCATCGCGCGTCGTCGTGTTCTCGCGCGACGAGCTGAAGCAATACGAAATGCAGCAGAAATTCGACGCGCCGTGCATGCGGTATTTCCTCGGCGACGTGCGCGACGGCGAGCGCCTGCGCCAGGCCATGCGCGGCATCGATTACGTGGTGCATGCCGCCGCGCTCAAGCAGGTGCCTGCGGCCGAGTACAACCCGACGGAATGCATCCGCACGAACGTGACGGGCGCGGAGAACGTGATCAACGCCGCCATCGAGAACGGCGTCGAAAAAGTGATTGCGCTGTCCACCGACAAGGCCGCTAGCCCGATCAACCTGTATGGCGCGACCAAGCTGCTGTCCGACAAGCTGTTCGTGGCGGCGAACAATCTGGTCGGCAAGCATCGCACGCGCTTTGCTGTCGTGCGCTACGGCAACGTGGTCGGTTCGCGCGGCTCCGTGGTGCCGTTCTTCCGCAAGCTGATCGCCGAAGAGGCGAAGAGCCTTCCGATCACCGATCAGCGCATGACGCGCTTCTGGATCACGCTCGATCACGGCGTGGACTTCGTGCTGAAGAACTTTCAGCGCATGCAGGGCGGCGAGATCTTCGTGCCGAAAATTCCGTCCGTGAAGATCGTCGATCTGGCGAAGGCGATGGCGCCCCAGCTTGACCAGCACGTGATCGGCATTCGTCCCGGCGAGAAGCTGCACGAAATGATGATTGCGCGCGACGACAGTCTGCACACGCTTGAATATCACGATCACTACGTCATCACGCCGGCGATCCGTTTTGTCGTGCAAAGCGAGTACGAGACGAACGGCATGGGCGAGACGGGCAGTCGGGTAACGGAAGGCTTCAAGTACACATCCGACAACAACGGCTGGTTCCTCACGGTTGACGAACTGGCTGCCCTCGACAAGCAACATCCATGAGCACGTTCATTCCGTACGGCCGCCAATCGATCGACGACGCGGACATCGCCGCGGTCGAAGCGGTGCTGCGCTCCGACTGGCTCACACAAGGCCCGGCGATTGCCGCTTTCGAGGAAGAGCTGGCTCGCCGCGCCAGCGCGCGTCACGCGGTCGCCGTATGCAACGCGACTGCCGCGCTGCATATCGCGTGCGTCGCCGCAGGGCTGGGGCCGGGCGACCGCCTGTGGACCGTGCCGAACACGTTCGTCGCATCGGCGAATTGCGGCCGGTATTGCGGCGCGGACGTCGATTTCGTCGATATCGATCCGCTGACGTGGTGCATGGACGCCAACCTGCTCGAAGTGAAGTTGCAGGCGGCGCGTCGCGCGGGCACCTTGCCGAAGGTCGTGATTCCCGTCGCGTTCGCGGGCGGCAGTTGCGATATGAAGCGCGTGAAGCGTCTGTCCGACGAATACGGCTTTACGGTGATCGAAGATGCTTCGCATGCTGTCGGTGCATCGTACGCGGGGCGCCCCGTTGGTTGCGGCGACTACGCGCACATGACGGTGTTCAGCTTTCATCCCGTGAAGATCGTGACCACGGGTGAGGGCGGCGCCGTGCTGACCAACGATCCCGGGTTGTGCGATCGCCTGCGCCGCTTGCGCAGTCACGGCATCACGCGCGATCCCGCACAGATGGATGAGCCGGACGTTGGCGCGTGGTCGTACGAGATGCAGGAGCTCGGCTTCAACTATCGGATCACCGATATCCAGGCGGTACTCGGGCTGTCGCAGCTCAAGCGGCTGGATGGCTTTCTCGCGCGACGTCGCATGCTCGTGCAACGCTACGATACGCTGCTGAAGAATCTGCCGCTGCAATTGCCGCAGCTCGATGCGCTCGACGAATCGGCGTGGCATCTCTATGTCGTGCGCGTGAAGGACAACAGTGCGCATGCCGATCGCCGCGCGGTGTTCGATGCGTTGCGAGCCGCCGACATCGGCGTCAACGTTCACTACATCCCCGTTCATCTGCAACCGTACTACCGCCGCCTCGGCTTCAAGCCCGGCGACTTTCCGCAAGCGGAGCAGTATTACCGTGAGGCGCTCAGCCTGCCGCTCTACGCGGCCCTGACCGATGCGCAGCAGGATCGCGTGGTGGCGCAACTAAAGCGGGTGCTCGGATGAGCCGCGTCGCCATTATTCCCGCACGCGGGGGCAGCAAGCGCATTCCGCACAAGAACGTTCGCCTGTTTGACGGCGTGCCCATCATCGCGCACTCGATTCGCGCGGCGCTCGATAGCGCGCTGTTTGATCGCGTCGTGGTCAGCACAGACAGCGAGGACATCGCGGCCGTCGCGCGCGAGTACGGCGCGCAGACGCCGTTCATGCGTCCCCCGGAGCTGTCCAACGACCATGCCGGCACGCTTGAAGTCGTACAGCACGCGTTGAGCGCGCTCGGTGAACACTACGAATACGCGTGCTGCATTTACGCCACCGCGCCGTTCATCGACGTTCGCTACTTGCGCGAAGGTATCTCGATGCTCGAGGCGCATCGCGAGAAGTCGTATGCGTTTTCGGTGACGACCTTCGCGTTCCCCGTGCAGCGGGCATTGCGGCTGACGACCGACGGCGGGCTCGATGCCGTCTATCCCGAACATCGTCTGACGCGTTCGCAGGACTTGCCGGAAACGTGGCATGACGCCGGGCAGTTCTACTGGGGACGCACGCAAGCATGGCAGCGCGGCGACACGCTTTTTTCGCCGCTGTCGATGCCCGTCGTGCTGCCGCGCCATCTCGTGCAGGACATCGACACGCCCGAAGACTGGCGGCGCGCCGAGCTGATGTTCGCGGCGCTTCGGGCGCTCGCGCAATCGAACGGATGAAGCGGGAACGCGCAATACATAGGAACTGCGTGTCCCGATGACGGGACGCGCGGAAGGCGTGAGGAAACTATCGATGAAAGAAATCAGAATCGCGAACCGGTCCGTCGGCCCCGGCAGTCAGCCGTTCGTGATCGCGGAAATGTCCGGCAATCACAACCAGTCGCTCGAACGCGCGCTGGAAATCGTCGAAGCGGCGGCACGCAGCGGCGCGCACGCGCTCAAGCTGCAAACCTATACGCCCGACACGATGACGCTCGACATCGACGAAGGCGAATTCCATATCGGCGACGAGAATAGCCTGTGGGCGGGCAAATCGCTCTATGCGCTGTATCAGCAGGCCTATACGCCGTGGGAATGGCACAAGCCGCTGTTCGATCGCGCGAACGAACTGGGCATGCTCGCCTTCTCGACACCGTTCGACGAAACCGCCGTCGACTTTCTGGAAACACTCGACGTCCCCGCGTACAAGATTGCGAGCTTCGAGAACACCGATCTGCCGCTGATCCGGCGCGTCGCCGCGACAGGCAAGCCGATGATCATCTCGACGGGCATGGCGAGCGTCGCGGAACTCGACGAGGCCGTGCGCGCGGCGCGCGGCGCCGGTTGCGAAGATCTGATCCTGCTCAAGTGCACAAGCTCGTATCCCGCCACGCCCGAGCACAGCAACATTCGCACGATTCCCCACATGCGCGAGCTGTTCGATTGCCAGGTGGGCCTGTCGGATCACACGATGGGCGTCGGCGCTGCCGTCGCGGCCATTGCGCTCGGCGCGACCGTCGTCGAAAAGCACTTCACGTTGCGGCGCGCCGACGGCGGCGTTGACTCGGCGTTCTCGCTGGAGCCGGATGAGATGCGTTCGCTCGTGATCGAAACGGAGCGTGCATGGCAGGCGCTTGGTCACGCAACTTATGGGACCAACGAACAGGAGCGCAAGTCGATGGTCTTCCGGCGCTCGCTGTATGTGGTCAAGGATGTCGGCGCGGGAGAAGCGCTGACGCTCGACAACGTCCGCGCGATCCGGCCTGGACTCGGCATGGCGCCGAAGCATCTGGATACGGTGATCGGCATGACGGCGCGCGCGCCGATCAGGCGCGGCACGGCTCTTACCTGGGACATTCTGAAATGAGCGCACAACCCAACAACGCTGGGCCGCTGGATCGCAAGGATCTGATCCAGTGGAAAACCGATGCGTGGAAAGATCCGGGCATGGTGAACTGGTACTCGGGCCGGATGGTTCAAAGCGAGACCACCAACCTGCTGAAGAACGCCGTCGAGATCAACACGATCCGGCGTCACGCTCGCGGGCCGAAGATCATCGACATCGGCGTCGGCACCGGCCGGGCCGCGCTGCCGCTCGTCGCCGACGGTTACGACGTGATGGGCGTGGACAGCTCTCAGGCGATGCTCGACGAGACGCGGCGCCTCGCGAACGGCTCGCCGATCCGTTTGCAGGTCGGCGACGTCGCGAGCTTGCCGTGCGACGACGCGTCCTTCGACTGCGCCGTCTCGCTGAACGTGCTCGTGCATTTTCCGAACTGGCGTGAAGCGCTGCTCGAATGGAAGCGCGTCGTGCGTCCGGGCGGCCGGATCATCTTCGACATTCACACGCAGGATCACGCCGTCGCTGCGTATGGCGCGGACAAATCCCAATGGCCCGACGCGCTGCGCGCCACCGACGAAGCAGGCAAGTTTGGCCTGTACATGTCGCGTGCGAGTATCGCCGAACTCGTCGAGTTCGCCGATGCACAGGGCTTTGCAATCGAAACGGTTGTGCCTTACGGAGCATTTCTCGGCGGCGGTAATACGAACTGGCTGCTGTATGAGTCGCTCGAGCAGAAGGCGAGCTGGAAGCGCACGCTGTCGTGGTTCGCGCGCGACCAGGGCCTGTTCGATCTCGGGCTTTTCATCGAAGAGGCGATCGTCGCGCATCTCGCGCCGAAGGTCGCGGGCCGCATGTTCGTCGTGCTGGACAACCGGGCCGACCCGGCGGCCAACGCGCGTTTCGCGGCGGACATGGCCGCGCGCAACGCGGCGCTCGATTCCCTCGATTTCGCCAATCTCGTGCAATGGCTGCCGCTCGCGCCCGAAGCGATGAGCGCGGAACTGGACAAGCTGCTCAAGCCGTTGCGTAGCCGGCACTTATTCTTTCTGTTGTTCCAATGCCTGCTGACGCGCTTTCCGAACTTCGAGTTTCGCGGCGCCGTGTCACCGCAGATGCTGCGCGAACTGTCGACATGGCTCGTCAGCAATGCGCTCGACCAGAAGTCGACGGAGATTGCACGCGGCTGGTCGGCGGAACTCGCAGACAAGTTCAAGGCGGGCACCGACGTGACTGTCGGCGCGGAATACAACCTGGTTCGGGCACTGCTGTCCCGATACTTCGGAATTTTTAGCGAGGGCCGGCAATGAAGCAGAAGGCCATTATCAGTCTGCTTTGGGGCAAACACTTCGGCGCGCTGCAGCAGTTCCTGCAGATGCATGAACCGTTGACGGTCATTGCATCGATGGGTTCACTGTCGCCGCAGATGCAGGCGGCCGTTGCGCAGACGGGCAGCACGCTCGTGTCGATCGACGGCTTCGCGCAGGACTCGAACGCGGCGCAGACGGTGAGCGCGGAGACGCAGCAGCTGCTGGGCGCCTTCGAGCGTCACATCCAGTTGCAGCCGGAATTTTGCGGTTTCGCCGCCGATGCGTCGGACAAGCTGCGGCCGGTCGTGTTCGAGAGCGTCAAGGGCGATCTGCCTGCCATCGTTCAGTTGCTCGAATGCCTGAAGCGCGCGGCCGAGCAGTACGACATCGCGCTACTCGTCACCAACGAGGATATGACGCGCGTCGGCAAGACGGCGACGGCATGGGCTCGCGCGCAGGGCATTCCGAGCGTGCATCTCGCGCACTCGATCGCGCTCGTCGATCCGTACACGGTGCACAACGAACTGATCGCGGACAAGCTCGTCGTGTATGGACAGCGCGGCATAGAGGGTTATCGCGATCTGGGCGTCGCGGCGGAACGGCTGATCGCGACGGGCAATCCCGCGTGGGACGGCTATGCGACGCTGCGCAAGCAGAAGCCGGCATGCCGTCAGCAGCTGAACACGAAGTACGGGCTGAAGGCAGAATTGCCGCTCGTCGTATTCGGCACGACGTGGGCCGCGAATCTTAGCGCGCACTGCATCGAAGACATCTATGACGCGTCGGTGCGTGCGTTCATGATCGCGTGCGAAAGCCTGAAAAGGGCGGGTATTCAGATCAACGCCGTCATCAAGGATCGGCCGTCGAATGCCGCGTTCGGCGAGACGCGTTGCGCCGAAATTCTCGCGAAGCTGGGCGCATCGGGAGACGGCTATTACTACGCGAGCGACGACACGGAGCTGTTCGCTGCCGGCGCCGACGTGCTCGTTGCCGTGGACTCGAACTATCTCGTCGAAGGCATGCTGGTGCACACGCCCGTCGTCAATCTGATGAACACGGCGGGTATGTTGATGGGCCCGTGCTTCGAGGCAGAAACGGGCGTTGTCGAAGTCGAGGCGCACGAGCTGGCGTTGGCGCTTCAACAGATCCTTACCAACCCGGAATTGCGCACGGGCCTGGTTCAACTTGGCCAGAAGCGCGCGGCGCACTACAACCACAACGACGGCGATGGGATGGCGACAGTGCGGGTCGCGCAGGTACTGACCGGTGCCGCGAGGGGGCTCGCGCCGCGTATGCAGCGCCATGTGTGGCAACAGTATCTGGACGTCGAGTCGGGCGAGATCGCGGAGGGTTACCACACGCCGGGCCGTCCCAACCTGGTTGCGATGTATTCGAACGATCCGGCGATCGTGATCGATATCGGCTGCGCAGCGGGCAGCACGGCGGCGTTGATCAAGGAGCGCTTCCCGACCAGTCAGGTCTGGGGCATCGAAATGAACCGGGCGGCCGCGCAGGTGGCTAGCAGCAAGATCGATCGCGTGCTGGTCGGCAAGTTTGAGGACTTCGATCTTGAGCGCGAAGGCATCGCGAAGGGCACCCTCGACGGCGTGTTGCTCGCTGATGTGCTCGAGCACATGTACAACCCTTGGGACGTGATGGTGAAGCTGCGTCCCTACATGTCGCCGAAGGGCCAGTTGGTGCTGAGTATCCCCAACGTGCGCAACCTGATGCTGATGGACGATCTGAGCAAAGGCAAATGGACCTATGCCGCGGCCGGCCTGCTCGATATCACGCATATTCGCTTCTTCACGCTCGCAGAGATTGTGAAGTTCGTCGCGGAGACGGGATATCGGATCGTGCGCGCCGAGCACGCGATCGACGGCAGGCTTAGAGACCTCTGGAATCAGAACCAGTCGATCACCGCGCCCACCGAGATCAACATGGATCGGATGAAGCTCAAGGACGTGACGCGCGACGAATTGCTCGAGTTGTGCACGATCCAGTTCCATCTGGTGCTGGAAAAGGATCCGCTGCAAGGCTGACGCACGCTGCCCGCGTGCAAACGAAAAAGGCCCGGTGACGAAGTCGTCACCGGGCCTTGCTGTTTCGGCTGCTGGTTCGGATCGCCCGCGTCACGGCGGGCGAATCCGGATTCGTCACCCGTAATCGGCCACGGGCACGCACGAGCAGAACAGGTTGCGGTCGCCGTACACGTTGTCGGCACGGCCGACGGGCGGCCAGTACTTCTTCGCGACCAGCGATGGCAACGGATACGCCGCCGTTTCGCGTGCATAACCGTGCGTCCATTCGTTCGCGACGACGACAGCCGCCGTGTGCGGCGCGTGCTTCAGCGGATTGTCTTCGCGATCGCTGCGGCCTTCCTCCACGGCGCGGATTTCGTTGCGAATCGCGATCATCGCTTCGATGAAGCGATCCAGCTCTTCCTTCGATTCCGATTCGGTCGGTTCGACCATCAGCGTGCCCGGCACCGGGAAGCTCATCGTCGGCGCGTGGAAGCCGTAGTCCATCAGGCGTTTCGCGACATCGTCGACGGAGATGCCGCTCGTTTCCTTGATGGGGCGCAGATCGAGAATGCACTCGTGCGCAACCAGCCCGCCCGGGCCCGAATACAGCACCGGGTAATGCGGCGCGAGCTTGTTCGCGACGTAGTTCGCGTTGAGGATCGCGGTTTCGGTGGCGGCCGTCAGGTTCTTCGCGCCCATCATCGCGATGTACATCCACGAGATCGGCAGGATCGATGCCGAGCCATAAGGCGCAGCGGAGACGGCACCGATGCCGTTCGCATCGCGTTCATAGCCCGTCGAGGTCTGGTTCGGCAGGAACTTCGCCAGATGCGCGCCGACGGCGACAGGGCCGACGCCCGGTCCGCCGCCGCCGTGCGGAATGCAGAACGTCTTGTGCAGGTTCAGGTGCGAGACATCGCCGCCGAACTGGCCCGGCGCCGCGAGGCCGACCATCGCGTTCATGTTCGCGCCGTCCACATAGACCTGGCCGCCGTGCGCGTGCACGATCTCGCAGACTTCGCGGATGTTCTGCTCGAACACGCCGTGCGTCGACGGGTACGTGATCATGATCGCCGCGAGCTTGTCGGCGTGTTGCGCGGCCTTCTTCTTCAGGTCTTCGATATCGACGTTGCCTTGCGCGTCGCACGCAACGACGACGACCTGCATGCCCGCCATCTGCGCCGACGCCGGGTTCGTGCCGTGCGCCGAAGCGGGAATCAGGCACACGTTACGATGACCTTCGCCGCGCGATTCGTGATACGCGTGGATGATCAGCAGACCCGCGTACTCGCCTTGCGAGCCGGCGTTCGGTTGCAGCGACACGGCCGCGTAGCCGGTTGCGGCGACCAGCATCTGTTCGAGCTGATCGATCATTTCACGGTAGCCGACGGTTTGCTCGGCGGGCGCGAACGGGTGAATCTGGCCGAACTCGGGCCACGTGACGGGCAGCATTTCCGACGTCGCGTTGAGCTTCATCGTGCACGAGCCGAGCGGAATCATCGAGCGGTCGAGCGCGAGGTCCTTGTCCGACAGGCTGCGCAGATAGCGCAGCATTTCCGTTTCCGAATGGTGACGGTTGAACACGTGGTGCGTCAGATACGCGCTTTCGCGTTCGAGCGTGGTCGGGAACGTGTTCGACGCGCCAAGCTTTGCATCGAGTTCGTCGATTTGCGGCACGGCTTCGACGAATGCAGCTTGCGCGAACGCGGCGAGCAGATCTGCGAGATCGGCGCGGGTGGTCGTTTCGTCGATCGACAGACCGACGCGCGTGTCGCTCACGTGACGCAGGTTGATGCCCTTCGCTGTCGCGGCGTCGCGCAGTGCCTGGGTGCGGGCACCCGTTTCGAACGTGAGTGTGTCGAAGAACGATTGGTTGATGAGCGTATAGCCGAGTTGCTTCGCGCCTTCCGCGAGCAGTGCGGCGATGCGGTTCACGCGTTGCGCGATCATCTTCAGGCCGCGCGGGCCGTGATAGACGGCGTACATGCTGGCCATGATCGCGAGCAGCGCTTGCGCCGTGCACACATTCGACGTCGCCTTTTCGCGGCGGATGTGCTGTTCGCGCGTTTGCAGCGCGAGACGCAGCGCGGGATTGCCTTGCGCATCGACGGTCACGCCGACCAGACGGCCCGGCATCTGGCGCTTGAATTCGTCGCGCACGGCGAGATACGCCGCATGTGGGCCGCCGAAGCCGACGGGCACGCCAAAGCGCTGCGAGTTGCCGACAGCCACGTCCGCACCCCATTCGCCCGGCGGCGTGAGCATCGTCAGCGCGAGCAGATCGGCGGCGGCGACCACGTGGCCGCCCGCTGCGTGGATCGCTTCAGCGAGTGCGCGGTAGTCGTGCACGTCGCCGTTCACGCCCGGGTATTGCAGCAGCACGCCGAACGCATTCGACGCAGCCGCATCAGCAGCCGGGCCGACCTTCACTTCGATGCCGACGGGCTTCGCGCGCGTCTTCACGACTTCGATGGTTTGCGGCAGCACGTCGTCTGCCACATAGAAAATGTTCGACTTCGGCTTGCCCACGCGTTGCAGCAGCGTCATCGCTTCGGCGGCCGCCGTCGATTCGTCGAGCAGCGACGCGTTCGAGATCGCGAGACCCGTCAGGTCGACGATCATCTGCTGATAGTTCAGCAGCGCTTCGAGACGGCCTTGCGAGATTTCCGGCTGATACGGCGTGTATGCCGTGTACCACGCCGGATTTTCGAGCACGTTGCGCAGGATGACGGCGGGCGTGTGCGTGTTGTAATAGCCTTGGCCGATGTACGAGCGGAACACCTGGTTCTTGTCCGCGAGTTCGCGCAGCGCGGCGAGCGCTTCGGCTTCGCTCTTCGGCTGGGCGAACGGGCCGAGCGGCAGCGCGTCCTGGCGGCGAATCGTCTTCGGAATCACCGCGTCCATCAACGCGGCGCGCGATGCGAAGCCGAGGGCTTCGAGCATCGACTGCTGATCGGCCGTATCCGGGCCGATATGCCGTTCGGCGAAGGCGTCATGCACTTCGAGCGCGGCGAGCGAGAGAGGAGTGCGGTTCATCAGACGATCCGGGTGTTCGAGCTTCATGGAATGTTCCTGCTGGCGCGGCGTTCTTCTGTCGTGGCGGACGCCGCGCCGGTCGTGAGTAAGTGGCTTATTCGCCGATCGACTTGCCGTACGCGGCGGCGTCCATCAGACGGTCTTCCGAGGCGCCCGCGGCCGGCTTGATCTTGAACAGCCAGTTGTCGTAGGGCGCGCTGTTCACGGCGTCCGGCGTATCGGCGACGTTCTGGTTGGCCTCGATGATCTCGCCCGACACGGGCGCGTAGATATCGGACGCCGCCTTCACCGATTCGATGACGGCGACGGTATCGCCTGCCGAGACGGTCTGGCCCAGTTGCTGCAGTTCGAAGAAGACGATGTCGCCGAGCGCTTCCTGCGCGTGGTCGGTGATGCCGACCGTCAGCGTGCCGTCCGCCTCGGTGCGGACCCATTCGTGCGATTCGGTATATTTCAGATCGGCCGGGATGCTCATCGGATGCTCCTATGCGGTAATTCGGTTAATTTAAATAGTGGGACGCACGCGACGCTTTCGTGTCTGTCTGGTGACTGTGTCGTGACGCTGATCGTATGACCGATCAGCCGACGAGCACTTTGCCGTTGCGCACGAATGGCAGTTTAACCACGCTGGCGGGAAGTGCCTTGTCACGGATCTGAACGTGGACGACGTCGCCCGGCTGCACGCCCTTCGGCACGCGCGCAAAGGCGATCGATTCCTGCATGGTCGGCGAGAACGTGCCGCTCGTGATTTCGCCGTCGCCAGCGGGCGTGACGACCTTTTGGTGCGCGCGCAGCACGCCCGCAGCCTTGCCGTTGTCCTTGTGCAGGATCAGGCCGACAAACGACGACTTCGAACCATCAGCTTCGAGCTTTGCGCGGCCGATGAAATCGCGCGGCGCGGTCAGATCGACCGTCCATGCGAGGCCGGCGTCGAGGGGCGACACGTTGTCGTCCATATCCTGGCCGTACAGGTTCATGCCGGCTTCGAGGCGCAGCGTGTCGCGCGCGCCGAGACCGGCGGGGCGCACGCCTTGCGCCTGCAGCGCGTTCCACAGCGCTTCGACGTGATCGGCGGGAACGATGATTTCGAAGCCGTCTTCGCCCGTGTAGCCGGTGCGCGCGACCGTCAGCTCGCCAAATGGCGTATCGGTGACGCGCGCGGCGTTGAACGGCTTGAGGGCTTCGCTGGCGGCGCGCGCGTGGGGCACGGTCGCCCAGACTTTTTCGCGCGCGTTCGGACCTTGCACGGCGACGATCGCGTAGTCGCGGCGCGGCGTGATGGTCAGGCCGAAGCCTTGTTCGTCATTGAGCTTGGTGAACCACGCGACGTCTTTCTCGGCCGTGCCGGCATTCACGACGACGCGGAAATGATCTTCGCCGAAGTAATAGACGATCAGATCGTCGATCACGCCGCCTTCGGGGTTGAGCAGGCAGGAGTAAAGGGCTTTGCCCGGGGCTTGCAGCTTGCCGACGTTGTTCGCCAGCGCGCGCTCGAAGAAAGCGCGCACGCACTCGCCCGTGAAATCGACGACGCACATGTGGGATACGTCGAACATGCCGGCGTCGGTGCGCACGGCGCGATGCTCTTCGATCTGCGAGCCGTAATTGACGGGCATGTCCCACCCGCCGAAGTCGACCATGCGGGCATTGAGCGCACGGTGCGTGGCGTGGAGCGGGGTGTGTTTGAGTTCGGTCATCGGGGCCTCGGGGCGTCGCTAAACAGGAAAGGCCATGCGGCGAAACCCCTCGCGGCCTGATCCCATCTCGGGCCAACGAGCGATAACTGCATGCCCCCTCTGTCCTCGATACCTGAGAGATTGCGCTGCCGTCAGCGAGTGCTGATGGGCTGGCGCGCGCCCCTTCGGTGGGCAGCCTGCGCGAGCATTCGCGCTACTGCCGCTCTCCAGAGTGCGAAAAACAGGCGCTCGTTCAAATGAGGTCGTTATGACCGGATGACGAGCGGGTTTTTCGACGCGGTCGGTCCTTTTGCCTGAGAGTTTGCGGGTGTGCCCCTTCGGCGGCGCTGGCTGCTGGACGTTCTGAAAACGACAGCGGACGGCGCGCTCTCCCGACGCGTGCGGCGAATGTACGCGAGGGGCGAAGGGATGTCAAATTGGCGCGCCGGGCTTGAGCGGGCGCGGCTGAGCCGGCGGTCGACGCGACGCCGTGGTCAAAAAAGCGCCGCTCGCGAGGCAAGGTAAGCACGCGCCGAACGGTCGGCACGGCACGTGCCACCGTCAATCAGCGGTTGATGGCCGCCGACGCCGTATCCAGTTCCTGATTCAGCACGCGCTGCTCGTCGCCCGTGAGGCCGCCGCCGTGTTGTCCGGCCATGTCGTGCGCTTCGTGGCGGATCGTATCGAGCCGGCGGTGCAGCGCGGCGCCTTCGGGCGGCGGATAGTGGCCCTGGTTCACGCGCGCGTCGACGTTGCGGCCCATGTTGTCGATGCGGCCGTCGACCTGCTCGAGGCGATGCACGGCCATTTCGTGCGGATTCGGCGCGCGAGACGGCTCGGCGAGCTGCTGCGACGGTGAGGCCACGCACGCGGCTAGCGACGAAACCAGCGCGAAACAGCCAAGCGCGCGAACGATATGCTGCATATTCCTTCCTTTCTGTTTGATCCCGAATGGATACCGGAGGGCCACGAAGGCCAACACCCTGACGGGTGGCAGCGAAATCGCCGCCACCCTGACCGCTACGCGCCTCGCCTGAATGCCAGGCGCACGCCTTCCTTCTCACTGCGATTCGCAAGCTCGATGATGGTCATGACGTCCACCGCGTCAGCCGCGCTAACCGGGAACGGCACGCCGTCATGGATCGATGCCGCCAGCGCGCGGTAGAACTCGGCGTACGCGCCGTCGCGCGTCGGCAGATCGCGCTGCACTTCCTGTTCGCCTTCCAGCACGCGCAGCGCGCCCGCTTCATTGCCGCCGCCGAAACCGGCATCGCCCGGACGCAAGCCCGCCTTCAACTGATCTTCCTGCGTGTCCAGCCCGTTCTTCACATAACTGCCGCGCGTGCCGTGGATCGTGTAGCGCGGCGCGACGATCGCCGTCAGCGCGCTCGCGTGCAGCACCACTTCATGGTTCGCGTAGCCGAGCAGCAGATGCACGTAATCCGGCGCGCTCGCATTGTCGCGGTATGCCTTCACCGTTGCATAGACCGTTTCGGGCACGCCGAACAGCGTCAATGCCTGATCGATCAGATGCGGGCCGAGATCGAACAGCAGGCCGCCGCCACGCGACGCCTCTTCGCGCCAGCGTTGCCGGATGCCCGGGCGAAAGCGGTCGAAGTGCGATTCGAAATGCGTGATGCGGCCGAGTTCGCCGCTCGCGATCAGGTCGCGCACGGTCATGAAATCGCCGTCCCAGCGACGGTTGTGGAACGGCGCGAATACCAGCCCCTTGCTTTGCGCGAGATCGGCGAGCGTACATGCATCGGCGGCGGAGAGCGTGACGGGCTTGTCGACGACGACATGCTTGCCCGCTTCGAGCGTGCGGCGTGCGAGGTCGAAGTGCGTGTCGTTCGGCGTCGCGATCACGACGCATTCGATGTCCGACAGCGCGAGCAGCGCGTCGATATCGGCGACGATCGTTGCGTTCGGATAATCGGCGCGCGCCTTGTCCGGCTGGCCCGTGGCAATCGCGGCGACGCTCGCGCGTCCGCAGTGTTCGATCACCGGCGCGTGAAATGTGGCGCCGGCAAAGCCGTAGCCCATCAAGCCAATTTTCAGCGATGAAGACATGCGTGTTCCCTGCAAAACCGGCGCGCCGCGGGGGCGGCGCACAACGCCGCAATTTTGGCATAGCTGCGCTTTGCTTCGTGGCGCATCGGGCGGCGCGCGCCGCGCGGATCTCGTCAGGAAGACATAAGCCGAGGCATCGGAAAGGGCATTCGTGTTAACATCGCGGTTCTCACGCGAACGGCAAAAAGCGCATGGAATCAATTGCGTGGCGCATCGGCGGCGGGTTGGCGGCGCGCCGCGCGGCCACCTGATCCGACGCGTCGCAAGCGCCGTCTCGCTGCATGTTCTCGGGCCGTTCGTAGCGAAGCGCCCTCAATCCCGGTCTCAATCCCTTACTCATCCACACACGATGTCCGCAGGCCTGAATTCCGCCCAAAGCGAAGCGGTGCGCTATCTCGACGGTCCGTGCCTCGTGCTCGCGGGCGCGGGCAGCGGCAAGACGCGCGTGATCACGCAGAAGATCGCGCACCTGATCGAAAACAAAGGCTTCGAGCCGCGCCATATCGCCGCCGTCACCTTCACGAACAAGGCCGCTGCGGAAATGCGCGAGCGCGTGAGCAAGCTGCTCGAAGGCAAGACGCTCACGACGCCCGGCAAGGAAGGGCGCAAGGTGCCCGTCAACCAGCTGACGGTGAGCACGTTCCACTCGCTCGGCGTGCAGATTCTGCGTCAGGAGGCGGAGCATGTCGGCCTGAAGCCGCAATTCTCGATCATGGATTCCGACGACTGCTTCGGCATGATCCAGGAGCAGGTCGGCTCGACGGACAAGGGCTTCATCCGCAAGATCCAGTCGATCATCTCGCTGTGGAAGAACGGCCTCATCATGCCGGATGAAGCGATGGCGATTGCGGCGAACGAGGACGAGCATCAGGCGGCCATCGTTTATCGCAACTACGTCGCGACGCTGCACGCGTATCAGGCCGTCGATTTCGACGATCTGATCCGCCTGCCCGCCGAGCTCTTCAAGAACAACGAGCAGGTGCGCGACCGCTGGCAGAACAAGCTGCGCTATCTGCTGATCGACGAGTATCAGGACACCAACGCGTGTCAGTACGAACTGGTGAAACTGCTGGCGGGCCCCCGCGCCGCGTTCACGGCCGTCGGCGACGACGATCAGGCGATCTACGGCTGGCGCGGCGCAACGCTCGAAAACCTCGCGCAGCTCGGCAAGGATTTTCCGAAGCTGCACGTGATCAAGCTCGAGCAGAACTACCGCTCGACGGTCCGCATCCTGACGGCAGCGAATAACGTGATCGCGAACAATCCGAAGCTCTTCGAGAAGAAGCTGTGGTCCGAGCACGGCATGGGCGATTCGATCTCCGTCACCGGGTGCAACGACGAGGAGCACGAAGCGGAGTCGGTCGTGTTTCGCCTGTCGGCGCACAAGTTCGAGCGTCGCGCGCAGTTTCGCGATTACGCGATCCTCTATCGCGGCAACTTTCAGGCGCGCATCTTCGAACAGGTGCTGCGCCGCGAGCGGATTCCGTATGTGCTGTCGGGCGGCCAGTCGTTCTTCGACAAGGCCGAGATCAAGGACATCTGCGCGTACCTGCGTTTGATCGCCAATGCCGACGACGATCCCGCGTTCATCCGCGCGATCACGACGCCGCGCCGTGGCGTCGGCAATACGACGCTCGAAGCGCTCGGCGCGTTCGCGGGGCAGGCGAAGGTGTCGCTGTTCGAGGCCGTGTACATGGGCGGCATCGAGGCGCGGCTGTCGGCGCGCCAGGTCGAGCCGCTGCGCGTGTTCTGCGATTTCATGCAGCGTCTGCGAGACCGGGCCGATAAGGATGCGGCGACGTCCGTGCTCGACGACATGATGGAAGCGATCCACTACGAAGCCTATCTGTACGACGCATTCGACGAGCGCCAGGCGCAGTCGAAATGGCAAAACGTGCTGGAGTTTTTGGAGTGGTTGAAGCGCAAGGGCACAAAGCCTGAACCGGCAGCAGGCACGGAACAGACAGGCTACGACAACGCCGATGGTCTCGCCGACACCGGCAAGAATCTGCTCGGACTGATTCAGACGGTTGCGTTGATGTCGATGCTTGAGGGCAAGGACGAAGACCCCGATGCGGTGCGGCTGTCGACGGTGCATGCATCGAAGGGGCTCGAATATCCGCATGTGTTCCTGGTCGGCGTCGAGGAAGGCATCATGCCGCATCGCGGCGGCACGGAAGACGACGGCCCGATCGACGACGAGCGCATCGAGGAAGAACGTCGGCTGATGTATGTCGCGATCACGCGTGCGCAGCGCAGCTTGCATCTGAACTGGTGCAAGAAGCGCAAGCGGGCGCGTGAGACGGTGGTGTGCGAGCCATCGCGCTTCATCCCGGAGATGGGGCTCGACGAAGCGCCGCCGCCGACGCCGGAAGAAGCGCCGATGTCGCCGAAGGATCGCCTGGCGAGTCTCAAGGCGCTGTTGCAGAAGGCTTGATCAGGCGAACGCACGCTGTGCGTGCATGCTGAAGGCATAAAAAATCCCCGCTCTCTCGAGGCGGGGATTTTTGTTTGCGCCGTGAAAGATGCGCGGTGCTTATTTCGACGCGTTGACCATGTAATCGACGGCGGCCTTCACATCAGCGTCCGACGCGCTCGATCCGCCTTTCGGCGGCATCGCGCCCTTGCCGTGCAGCGCGTAGTTGTAGACGGTTTCCATCGGCTCCTTCAGGCGCAGCGCCCAGGCGTCCTTGTCGCCGAATTTCGGCGCGTTCAGCACGCCCGCCGCGTGACAGGCCTGGCAGACCTGCTGATACAGCGCCTTGCCCGCCTGCGATGCGTCCGCGCTCTGCGTCGCGCCCGATGCGGGCGCCGCGCCTTGCGGCACATTGGCCATGGCGGCCATCGCGGCCGCCGCCTGGGTGCCTGCTGCATCGGAGGCACCGGCTGCGCCTGATGCCGCTTCGGCGCCCGAAGCCGCCGCTGCGCCAGAAGCGCCGGCCGGCCCTGCGGCTGGCTGACCCGGCATAGGCTTCGGCGGATCTGCGAACTTCGCGCCCGCGTTGTTCGCCATGTATGCGACGGCGAGGCCGATTTCGTAATCGCTGTAATCGTCCGGGCTCGTGCCGCCGCGCGCGGGCATCGCGCCCTTGCCCGTCAGCGCGTTGTGCCAGAGCGTATCGAAACCTTCGCCGATGCGCGGCGCCCAGTCGGCCGTGTTGGTGAACTTCGGCGCGCCTGCTGCGCCCGACGCGTGACACGTCGAACACACGGCTTTGTAGACTTCCTCGCCCGTCTTGTAGACGCGGGGCGCATCGGCGTCGCGGATGTCGACCTTGGCGAGGGGTTGGGTACGCGCGTCGACTGCGGCATCGGACAGACTGTCGGTGCCCGCGCCCGTGCGGGTCGAGTTGTCGACGTAATAGGCGAGCAGAATGATGATGATGACGGGGACAGCAAAACCCGCGATGACTGCGGCGATCAGCTGTCCGGGGGTTTTGATCGGGGCTCCGTGTGGTGCTTCGCTCATGCTTGTCTCGTCTCCCGTGGGTATTGTGAGCGGTACAGCGCGACGGCAACAACTTTGTTCTTGATCAGCCACGGACGATTATAGACGGAAGGTTTCGGCGTCGGCGAGCGGGCCCGGAAGGTGTTCAGTAGGCGTTTACGCGAACACTTTCGGGGTTTGTTGCGTGGCTGGCCGGAGCCGGCGAACCGTCCCGGGCCATTCGACTGCGTCTGCCGCCCCGCGCAAGCCCGCTCGCGGTGGACGGGCCGTCCGAAACCGGGTATGCTCTCGGTCTCGCTTTAGCGCCATATCTCGCATCAACTGCGTGATTTTGCAGCGCTTTTTGCCGAATGCGCCCGTAGCTCAATGGATAGAGTACTGCCCTCCGAAGGCAGGGGTTGCTGGTTCGATCCCAGCCGGGCGCGCCAAAACGCATCGTGCGTGGCGGTTAAGCACAACAACATCACATCAGCACCCGCGCCAAACCCGCTCCTATGCGGGTTTTTTTACGCCTTCTTCTTGCGCAGTCCACTGCGCAATGCCTTTGCGTCGTTCCCCACAGTCCCCCGAAATAAGCCCATTAACTCCATCTGATCCACCAATCGCCCATCCGCCCTCGCGGACAGAATAGCGTCACGGTAGCTCATTGCGGGTCGAGTTTCCGTTGCAGCCGGCGCGTGTTTTGCCGGCAGCGCGTCGCCATTACGCGAGCGCTGTCCGGCACGACGCCCGCGCGCTCATCGACACTTTTTCTGTTCCGTTTTCATGAAGCCCATTCGCCTGGTTTGCGGCACGCGTGCCTCTTACGACGATTTCCCTCAGAAGACCGCGCTCGGCCGTTCGCTTTCGCTGTTCCGTCACGCAAGCCCGCCGCAACTGATGCTGTTCGACAACAACCGGGCCGGTCTTTCGTCGATCTATAACTACGCGATCGAACAGTCCCGCAACGACCCGGCGATCCTCGTCTTCCTGCACGACGACCTGCATCTGTGCGACTTCTACTGGATGGACCGCATTCGCGACGCCGTCACGCAATTCGATATCGTCGGTCTGGCGGGCAACACGCGCCGCTTGCCGGGCCAGCCGTCGTGGTTCTTCCGGGACGCGTCCTTCACGCGCGACGACGCGCAGTATCTGAGCGGCGTCGTCGGTCACGGCAGCGGCTTTCCGTGCACGAACATGTCGATCTACGGGCCGCCCGGCCGCGAATGCAAGCTGCTCGACGGCCTGCTGCTCGCCGCCGATAGCGAGCGCCTGATCGCCAGCGGCCTCACGTTCGACGAGCGCTTCGACTTCCATTTCTACGACCTCGATTTCTGCCGCCAGGCCGAGTCGCGCGGACTGCGCATGGGAACGTGGCCGATGAGCGTCGTGCACGAAAGCGGCGGATCGTTCGGCAGCCCCGCATGGCGCGGCGGCTACGAGCGCTACATGCAGAAGTACATGGGCGTGTAAGCGCGTCGCCATCCGCGCCACTTCAGGGTCCCCGATGCAAGCGCCTGCCGATCACGAATCTCTCACGAGCGGCGACGTCCAGATGGACGGGACGGCGCACGCGCCGTCGCCGGCTGCGCCCGCATTCGATGCCGCCGCCGCGCTGCACGCCGCGTTCGCGCATCATCAGGCGGGCCGCATGAGCGAAGCGGCTACGCTCTACAAACTGATTCTCCAGCACGACGCCGCGCATGCCGACGCGCTGCACTTTGTCGGCGTGCTCGCCTGCGACGTCGGCAACTTGCCGGCCGGCATCGACCTGATCGAAAAGTCGATCCAGCTGAATCCGAACGCGATCTACCTGAACAACCTCGGCAACATGCGCGGGCGCGCGCGCAATCATCAGGGCGCGATCGCCGCGTATCGCGCGGCGCTGTCGCTCGCGCCCGATTACGCGGAAGCGCACAGCAACCTCGGCCACGCGCTGCGCGAAGCGGGGGATTCGCCGGCCGCGGTCGACAGTTGCACGCACGCGGTCCGGCTCAAGCCGGAGTTTGCGCAAGCGTGGATCAATCTCGGCAACGCGTTGCTGGATCTGGGTAGTGACGAAGGGGCGCTCGACAGCTACATCAAGGCGCTCGCGCTGAATCCGAACGACGCGAACGCGCACAACAACGTCGGCAACATCCTGGAAAAGTACGGCCGCACCGCGAGCGCCGCCGAGGCTTATCAGCGCGCGCTCGCGCTGGAACCGGGACGCGCGTCGTTGCACAACAACCTCGGCAACGTGCTGCGCGATCAGGGCTTGCTCGATCAGGCGACGGCCAGCTACCGGCAGGCTCTCGCGCTCGATCCCGGCTTCGCGCAGGCGCACAGCAATCTGCTGCTGTTGCTCAATACGCGGCCTGATGTGAGCTTGCGCGAGCAGTTCAACGAAGCGCGGGCGTTCGGCGAACATCAGTCGGCGAAGGTGCAGTGCGTCGGGCATATGGCGCGCGCGAGCGAGGCAGAGAAGCGCCTGCGGGTCGGCTTCGTATCCGGCGATCTGAACTCGCATCCCGTCGGCTTTTTCCTCGAAAGCGTGCTCGGTCATCTCGACAGGGCGCGCATCGAACTCGTCGCCTACGCGACGCGCCAGCGCGATGACGCGGTGTCACAGCGCCTGATGCCGCATTTCAGCGCGTGGCACGACATCTCGCGGCTCGACGACGAAACCTGCGCGCTCCGCATCCGCGACGACGCGGTCGATATTCTCGTCGACCTGTCCGGGCACACGAATCACAACCGCCTGCCCGTATTCGCGTGGAAGCCCGCGCCCGTTCAGGCGACGTGGCTCGGCTACTTCGCGACGACGGGCCTTGCGTCGATCGATTACGTGATCGCGGATCGGCACGTCTTGCCATTCGATGAGTCGTCGCAATTCGTCGAAGCGCCGTGGCATCTACCCGACAGTTACCTGTGCTTCACGCCGCCGCCTTTCGATATCGAAGTCGGCGCTCTGCCCGCCGGCGACAACGGCGCGATCACCTTCGGCTGCTTCAACCATCTGGTGAAGCTCAACGATGCCGTCATCGCCTTGTGGTCGCGCGTGCTCGACGCCGTGCCCGGTTCGTGCCTGCTGCTTAAGACGCGCCAGCTCGACGATCCAGCCGTGCAGCGCGCGACACTCGAACGGTTCGCCGCGCACGGCATCGACGGTGCGCGTCTGCTGCTCGAAGGCCAGTCGCCGCGCGCCGAACTTCTCGCGGCATACCAGCGCGTCGACATCGCGCTCGACCCGTTCCCGTATGCGGGTGGCACGACGAGCGTCGAAGCGCTATGGATGGGCGTGCCCGTCCTGACGCGCCGCGGCGAACGCTTTCTGTCGCACGTCGGCGAAAGCATCGTGAACACGACGGGCTTGCCCGAATGGATCGCTGCGGACGACGCAGACTATCTGAGCAAAGCCCTGCGATTCAGCACGCAACGCGATGAGCTGGCAGCGCTCAGAAGCACGTTACGCGAACGCCTGCTGGCTTCGCCGCTATGCGACGCGCCGCGCTTTGCGCGGCATCTCGAAGACGCATTTCACGGCATGTGGGCGCGCCACGCCGCATGCCATCACACCAACGACGGGCTGCCCGCCCAACCGGATCGACATTCATCAGGAGACGCCCGCCAGCACGCGGAGCGCAATTTCGCATGACAGACTTCAATCAGAATCAGAACGGCTCGTGGCAGCGCATTCCGACGCCTGCCAACCTCGGTGCGGCGTCGCAGCCGCAAGCAGCGCCCGACACGGCAGCGCAGGCGCAGGTCGCGTCGATGCTGCAGACGGCCGTCGAGCATCACGAGGCCGAGCGCTTCGACGAAGCGGAAACGCTGTATCGCCAGATTCTCGCGATCGATCCGAACCACGCGGACGCGATGCATCTGCTCGGCCTGATTGCGCACGAGTTCGGCCAGTACCAGACCGCCTGCGATCTGATCATGGCGGCCATCACGCGCAATCCGCAGGCGTTCTATTACTACAACCTCGGCAACGTGATGCAGGCCAACAACCGGCCGGCCGCTGCCGCCGAATGTTTCCGCCAGGCGCTCGTGCTGCAGCCGGAATATGTCGACGCGCACAACAACCTCGGCAACGCGCAGCGCGCGCTGAAGGATCATCACGGCGCCGTGCAGTCGTTCTGCCAGGCCATCAATCTCAAGCCGGATCACGCGCGCGCGTACAACAATCTCGCGAACACGCTGATGGAACTCGACGAGCTCGACGCGGCTATCGAAGCGTGGCGCAACGCGATCGCGCTGCGTCCGGAGTTCGCTGAGCCGCGCAGCAACCTGCTGTTCGCGCTGAACTATAAGCAGCAGACCACGCCGCAAGCGTATCTGGAAGAAGCGCTGCGCTTCGGCGAAGCAATGGAGGCGCGCGCGCAGCCGTTCACGACGTGGCTCGTTGACGCGGGCTCACGCGCGGACCGTCCGCTGCGCGTCGGCATCGTGTCCGGCGATCTGAAGAAGCACCCTGTCGGTTACTTCATCGAAAGCGTGCTCGCGAATCTGGATTCGTCACGCGTACATCTGGTCGCTTACCCGACGCGCGATGTCGAAGACGAACTGACGGCGCGCATCAAGCCGGCGTTCTCCGCGTGGACCAGCCTCGCCGGCGTCAGCGACGAAGCGGCCGCGCAGCGCATCCGCAACGACGGCATCGACATTCTGATCGACGCATCCGGCCACAGCACCTATAACCGCCTGCCGCTTTTCGCATGGAAGCCGGCGCCCGTGCAGGTCAGCTGGCCGGGATACTTCGCGAGCACGGGTGTGCGCGCGATCGACTACATCCTCGGTGACGCGCATGTGCTGCCCGAAGCGGAAGAAGCGCATTTCGTCGAAAAGCCGTGGCGTCTGCCGGACAGCTATCTGTGCTTCACGCCGCCCGCCGATCCCGTCGAAACCGGCACGCTGCCGATGCTCGCGAACGGTCACATCACGTTCGGCTACTTCGGCAACGTGACGAAGGTCACGGATCATGTCGTCGGCGTATGGTCGACGCTTCTGCAGAAAGTGCCCGGCGCGACGCTGTTCCTCAAGTCCGGCCAGTTCGACGACGCGCATGTGCGCGATTCATTCGTGCGCCGCTTCGCGATGCGCGGCGTTCCGGCGTCGCGGCTGATTATCGAAGGGCGCTCGGCGCGCGACGCGTACCTGGCCGCCTACCGCCGTGTCGACATGATGCTGAGCCCGTTCCCGTACGGCGGCGGCACGACGACGGCCGAAGCGTTCTGGATGGGCGTGCCCGTGCTGGTTCGCCACGGCGATCGCTTCGTCACGCACATTGCGGAAACGATGTGCCAAACGGCGGGCCTCGCCGACTGGATCGCCGCCGACGATGCAGCATACATCGACAAAGCCGTCGCCTTTGCCGCGGATCGCGAACGGCTGTCCGCGCTGCGCGGCAATCTGCGCGCGCAACTGCTCGCCTCGCCGCTGTGCGACGCGACGCGCTTCGCGCGCAACCTGGAAGGCGCGCTGCACGGCATGTGGGAGCAGCGCGTCGCGCAGGTCGCAGAGGCGGCGCAGTGAGCGCACAGTCGGTCCTGATTACGGGCGGCGCGGGGTTTCTCGGCTCGCATCTGTGTGACCGGCTGGTGGCAGCCGGTCACGACGTGATGTGCGTCGACAACTTTCACACAGGCAGCAAGCAGACCATTCACCACCTGATCGGCAAGGTGAATTTCGAAGTGATTCGCCATGATGTGTGGCTGCCGCTCTATGTCGAAGCAGACCGCGTGTTCAACATGGCGTGCCCGGCGAGCCCTGTGCATTACCAGAGCGATCCCGTATCGACGGTGAAGACGGCCGTGCTCGGCGCGATCAATATGCTCGGGCTTGCGAAGCGCTGCGGCGCGCGCATCCTTCAGGCATCGACAAGCGAAGTCTACGGCGACGCACAGCAGCATCCGCAGCCGGAAACGTATTGGGGCAACGTGAACCCGAACGGCCCGCGCGCGTGCTACGACGAAGGCAAGCGCTGCGCGGAAACGCTGTTCTTCGACTATCACCGGCAGCACGGCGTCGACATTCGCATCGCGCGAATCTTCAATACGTACGGTCCGCGCATGCGTCCCGACGATGGCCGCGTGGTCTCGAACTTCATCATGCAGGCGCTGCAGGGCGAGCCGATCACGCTTTACGGCGACGGCAGCCAGACGCGCTCGTTCTGCTATGTCGACGATCTGGTCGAAGGCCTGATGCGCCTGATGGATCACGAAGGCGAGCCGGGGCCGTTCAACATCGGCAATCCGAGCGAAATCACGATCCGCGAGCTGGCGGAAACGGTGCTGCGTCTGACGGGCTCGCGCTCGCGCATCGAATATCGGCCGCTGCCGTCGGACGACCCGGTGCAGCGGCGTCCCGACATCGCGAAGGCCCGCCAGCATCTCGACTGGGAGCCGGGCGTGATGCTCGAAGATGGTCTGAAGGAGACCATCGCGTACTTCAAAAAGGTAGTGAAGCAATGAGTTGCGATCTGATCGAAGCGGTTTGCCCCGTTTGCTCGAACACCGTCGCCGCGCGCTTTTTCCCGGCCGGCGAGCAGACTCTGGCGACGCTCGCGTGGCCCGGCTCGGCGGATGCTGCGCAAGCGCTGCCACGCCACGCGCAGGATTTCGTGCAGTGCCCGTCGTGCACGCACGTGTGGAATCACCGCTTCGAGTACGACGCGATTCCGTATCAAAGCAATCCGAACCGGATGTTCAACAACGGCAGCATCTGGAAGGGCCATCTCGCGGACACGCGCGATCTCGTGCTGTCGCGCCTGCCCGATGCGCCGAACGTCGTCGAGATCGGTTGCGGCGAAGGGCACTTCGTGCGCGGACTCGCGCAGGCACGGCCGGGTGGCCGCTTTATCGGTTTCGATCCGAATGCGACGCCTGAGACGGGTTTGGGCGTCGAGTTTCATCCGCGCCTGTTCGAGCCGCTCGCGGATATGAAGGCGTTTCAGCCGGACGCCGTCGTGATTCGCCATGTGCTCGAGCATCTGACGGAACCGGCGCGGCTCCTCGAAGCGCTTGCGTGGGGCGCGGTGTCGACGGGCAAGGACAGCTGGCTATTCGCCGAAGTGCCGTGCATCGACCGCGTGTTCGACACCCAGCGTCTCGCCGACTTCTTCTATGAGCATGTGTCGCACTTCACGACGGAATCGTTCCGTGCGCTGATGTCGCGCGCCGGCGAAATCGTCACGCTCGATCACGGCTACGACGGCGAAGTCGTCTACGCGCTCGTGAAGCTCGGGGTGCCTGCGCATGCGCGCTCGCGCGCGGAAGCCGCGACGCGGTTTGCCGAGCGCACCGTCACGAGCCGCGCGACCATCGCGCAGCAGTTGTCGCAGCTGAGCGCGTCGGGCAAACGCGTCGCGATCTGGGGCGGCACGGGCAAGGCGGCGGCGTTCATCCATCACTTCGGCGCGGATGCCGTGCGCTTTCCGCTCGTCGTCGATTCGGACCCGGGCAAGGTCGGCACCTTCGTGCCCGGCACGGGCCAGCGGATCGAGTTCCGCGACGTGCTGAAGCAGACCGACGTCGAGGTGATCGTGATTCCGACGCAATGGCGGGCCCGCGACATCATCGCCGAGATGACGCGCGAAGGCATCGCGACTAAGAGCGTGATGATCGAGCACGACGGCGGGCTCGTCGATTTCTTCGCGCAGTCGCATCCTTATTGAACGCGGCCGGACGTTTGAATATGCACGACATTCCGAGTCTTTTGAACGCCGCGCTCGCCCACCATCAGGCGGGACGTCTCGCCGATGCGCAGGCGCTTTACGACGCCATTCTGCAGAGCGAGCCCGCGCAATCCGACGCACTGCATTTCTCCGGGCTGCTAGCTTGCCAGACGAATCGCGAGGATGCGGGCATCGCGTTGATGCACGCGTCGATTGCCGCTAATCCAAATGCCGTCTACTACAACAATCTCGGCAACGTGTTGCTCGGACGCCGCCAACTCGGCGAAGCGATTGAAGGCTACCGGCATGCTGTGACGCTGCGCCCCGATTACGCAGAAGCACACAACAACCTCGGCAACGCGCTGCGCGCTGCGGGCGACGCCAACGCGTCGATGCTGAGTTGCGCGAGGGCGATCGAGCTGCGCCCCGGCTATGCGGAGGCCTACAACAATCTCGGCAACGCGCTGAAGGATCTCGGCGATCTCGACAACGCGGTGCTCGCGTACGGGAAGGCTGTGTCGTTCCGGCCCGACTACGCGGACGCGTTCAGCAATCTCGCGCGTGCGCAGGCGGGGCGAGGCAACGCGGACGAGTCGATTGCCGCGTTCCGTCGTGCGATCGCGCTCGATCCGAACCGCGTCGACAGTCACGACAGTCTCGCGACGCTGCTGCATGCGAGCGGCGATGTGGACGCGGCGATCGCCGTACTGCAACGCGCAGCGCGGCTCGATCCTGCCGATGCCGCGCGTCATCGCAAGCTCGCGCAATGGCTGCGGGGCCGCGAGCGCTGGGACGAAGCGGCGCAAGCGTTCACGAGCGCAGTGGAGCTTGCACCCAGCGGCGCATCGGGTTATCTGGACCTGGGCGACACGTACGAGCAGGGCGACAAGCTCGACGCGGCGATCCTCTGCTACCGGACGGCAACTGAACTCGCGCCGCGCGACGGGCACGCGCATCATCGGCTGGCCGTCGCGCTGCTCAAGCAGCGCCGTGCCGATGAAGCGCTCGAGAGCGTGCGAAAAGCGGTTGCGCTGGAACCGCATTCGGCTGTGCCGCACGTGAATCTGGGCGATGTGTTGAGCGTACTCGGCGACGCGGAAGGTGCGATTGCGAGCTACAGGCGCGGCATCGCGCTCGACGGTGAAATGGAACTCGCGCACAACCGGCTGCTGTTCGATCTCGCGACCCACGCGCCGACTCCGCCTTCCGTCACGCTGGCCGCCGCGCGCGAATTCGGCACGCGTATGGCCGCGCGTGCGCGCCGCTGCGAACATCCGACACCGCGAAACGATGGACGCAAGCTGCGCATCGGTTTCGTGTCCGGCGATCTGCAACTGCATCCCGTGGGAATTTTCATCGAATCGGTGATGGAGCATTTCGCGGACGGCAGCTTCGATCTGATCGCCTATTCGACGCGTGCCAAGGAAGACGATATTACGGCGCGCCTGAAACAGCGCTTCACCGCATGGCGCAGCCTCGTGAACGTGCCCGACAATCAGGCCGTGCGAATGATCCGCGACGATCGCATCGACATCCTCGTCGACCTGTCGGGCCATACGGTGCACAACCGCTTGCCCGTATTCGCGTGGAAGCCCGCGCCCGTGCAGGTGAGCTGGCTCGGCTACTTCGGCACGACGGGGTTGAATGAAATCGACTACGTCCTCGGCGATCCACATGTGCTGCCCGCCGATGAAGCGTCGCACTATGTCGAGAAGACGTGGCGGCTGCCCGACAGCTATCTGTGCTTTACGCCGCCCAAAGACGATGTGACAGTCGGCCGGCTGCCGATGACGCTCAATGACCACGTGACCTTCGGCTATTTCGGCAAGCTCGTGAAGATCACGCCCAACGTGATCGTCGAATGGTCACGCATTCTGCATGCGGTGCCGGGTGCGAAGCTGATGATGAAATCGCACGAACTCGGCGCGGAGCATGCGCGCCGCTCGACGCTGGAGCAATTCGCCGGGCAGGGTATCGACGCGTCGCGTCTGATTCTCGAAGGCGGCTCGCCGCGTCACGAGTATCTCGCGTCGTACAACCGCGTCGACATCATGCTGAGTCCGTTTCCGTACCCGGGCGGCACGACGACGGCGGAAGCGCTGTGGATGGGTACGCCCGTGGTCGCGCTCAAGGGCGATCGGTTCGTCACGCATATCTGCGAGAGCGTGCTGAACGCGGCGGGACTCGCCGAATGGATCGCGCGCGACGAAGACGAATACCTCGCGCTGGCCGGCGCGTGGGCCACGCAGCCCGAGCGCCTTGCCGCGTTGCGCGCGGGTTTGCGCGCGCAGACGCTCGCGTCGCCGCTGTGCGATGCGCGGCGCTTCGCGAAGAATCTCAAAGCAGCATTCGAAGGCATGTGGGCGCAGTACACCGAGCCGCAAGCTGCATGACGCGAGGCGGGCACGCTCGTCCCGTCTCCGAAGAACCAAAGGATCACAGTGGATCACGCTAACCTTCTCAACACCGCGCTCGCGCATCATCAGGCCGGCCGGCTCGCCGAAGCCAAGGCGATCTACGACGAGATCCTGCGCGTCAATCCGCGGCATTCGGATGCGCTGCATTTTCTCGGGCTGCTCGCCTGCCAGATTCAACAGCACGAAGCAGGCATCACGCTGATGCGCCAGTCGATCGCGATTCTGCCGAACGCGATTTACCACAACAACCTCGGCAACGCTTTGCGCGAGCACGGCCAGCTGAAGCAGGCGATCGACAGTTATCGCGAGGCTGTGGCGCTTAATCCGGGTTACGCGGAAGCGCACAACAATCTCGGCAACGCGCTGCGCGAAGATCGTCAGCCGGATGCGGCGATGCGCAGCAGCGCACAAGCCATCGAATTGCGGCCCGGTTACGCCGAAGCGTACAACAACCTCGGCAACGCGCTGAAGGATCTCGGCGAGGCCGATAGCGCGGTGCTCGCGTATCGCAAGGCGATTTCGTTCAGGCGCGACTACGCGGATGCTCACAACAACCTCGGCAACGCGCTGATGGAGCAGGGCAAGTACGACGAGGCGATCGACAGCTATCGCAGCGCGATTGCGCTCGATTCGAACCGCGCGCTGATGCACAACAGTCTCGGCACGCTGCTGCTCGCGCGCGGCGAACTCGCCGAGGCGGCAGCGAGCCTTCGCAGGGCGGTCGAGCTCGACCCCGATCGGCCCGGTGTGCACAACAATCTGGCCAACACGCTGCGCGACATGGGTGAGCGCGAAGCCGCAGCCGTGCATTATTCGAAGGCGATGCAGCTCGCGCAGGCGATCGTCGATTCCTGGCTGGGCGGCGCGGCAATGGCAACATCCATAGCGCGCGTCCAGTCGGGCGAGCCGCGCATGACGCTGGCCGAAGCCTATGCGACGCTCGGCAATGCGTGGTACGGACTCTTTCGCTACGAGGAAGCGATCGACAGTTATCGGCGCTCGGTCGCGCTCGCTGACGACGATGCCGAAGTGCATCACAACCTCGCGGTCGCGTATCTGAGGACAGAACACCCAGGCGAGGCGCTGCACTACGCGCGCAAGGCGCTCGAGCTGAAGGATGGCTCGTCGCGGATGCACATCAACCTCGGCGACGTGTTGCGCTCGCTGGGCGAACTCGACGCAGCCGCGAGCAGCTATCGGAGCGCGATTGAACGGTCGCCCGATGCCGACGTCGCGCACACAGCGTTGCTGTTTTGCGAGGCCAGCATGTCGCAGCGGCCCGTCAGCGACTATCTCGCCGATGCCGTCTATTTCGGCGAGCGTATCGCTGCCAATGTCACGCCGTTCACGCACACGCGCGCGCCGCGCGGCAAACGACCTTTGCGCGTCGGCTTCGTGTCGGGCGATCTGCGCACGCATCCCGTCGGCATCTTCACCGAAAGCGTACTGCGTCACATCGATGCGTCACGAGTCGAACTGATCGCGTACCAGACCAACGACATCGAAGACGAAATCACGCAACGTCTGAAGCCGCTCTTTGACGTCTGGACACCGTTATGGAAGCTCTCTCGCGACGCCGCTGCGCAGCGCATCTTCGATGACGGCGTCGACATCCTGCTCGACATGGCGGGCCATACGGCATTCAACCGCCTGCCCGTGTTCGCGATGAAGCCGGCGCCCATCCAGGTGACGTGGCTTGGCTTTTTCGCATCGACAGGTATCGCGCAAATCGACTATGTGCTCGGCGATCGCTACGTGCTGCCGCCCGAAGAAGCGCATCACTTCATCGAAAAGCCATGGCGTCTGCCCGATGGCTATCTGTGCATGACGCCGCCGGAGTGCGATGTTCCCGTTGGTCCGCTGCCCATGCGAGTCAATGGCTTCGTCACGTTCGGCTATCTCGGCAAGCTCGCGAAGATGACGGATGACGTGCTCGATCTGTGGACCCGTGTATTGCGCGAGGTGCCCGGCTCACGTCTGCTCGTCAAGGCGCACGAACTCGACCGGAAGCATGCCGTCGACGCAACGCTTCAGCGCGTCGCGGAGCGTGGGATCGACGCGTCGCGACTCATCCTCGAAGGTGGATCGACGCGCAACGAATACTTCAAGACGTACCATCGCGTCGACATTGTGCTCAGTCCTTTCCCGTATCCGGGCGGCACGACGACGGCGGAAGCACTGTGGATGGGCTTGCCCGTGGTGGCGATGAAGGGCGACCGCTTCGTCGGCCATATCTGCGAGAGCGTGCTGCATTCCGCCGGCTTCGGCGAATGGATCTGCGACGATCAGGCTGGTTACGTCGAAAAGATCTGTGAACTGGCGGCCAATGTCGATGCGCTGGCGACACTGCGCGCCGGCATGCGCGAGCATGTGCTCGCCTCTGCAATGTGCGATGCGCGGAGATTCGCGAGCAACTTCGTCGACGCGCTGGAAGGAATGTGGCGCGTCTACGAGGAAGGCGCCAGCTAAGGCCGACTCTGGAAACTGCGATCGCGCCCGTGCGGCGCAATCGCAATCTTCACGCCTCGCCATGCCTCGCGCAGGCAAAAAAAAAAGCTGCATCGCTGCAGCTTTATCAATCCGCGCATTTCTTTTTTTTGGACTACGTCGCGCGGCGTTCTTCAGTTCGATTACTTAGAGCATGCCCGTCGAGTGATACAGGCTCACCGACTTGATGCGCCGGAGCGCATCGCCGTGCCGCTCGGTAAGACGGTCCATGCCGGTGCGGGTCTGCTGGCTGATGCCGGCGTCGATGCGCTGGATCGCGCGGATCTTGTCCAGCGCTTCCGGCGTCTGCTCCGGGCGCAGCGACATCAGCAGCGGCGAGCGCTCTTCGACGATCGCCGACGCACGCGCCCAGTCTTGTTGCGAAACCGCACTTTCGAGAGCGTGGGTCAGGTCGAGTGCGCGAGTCAGCGAATCGTTCATCACAGGTTCCATTGAGCGGGGTGTCTGTCCGCGTTACTTCGAGTTCAGCGAGCCTGTCAGGCCGCCGCCGCCGAACAGCTGGTTCAGGTAGGCCGTGTTGTTCGCCATCGTCGACATCAGGGTGTTCAGTGCCGTGAACTGCGCGTTGTATTGATCGGTCAGCGTGCTCTGATAGTTCGTGAGCTGCGTCGCCTGATCCGACAGATTGCTCAGGTCGGTGTTCAGGGCCTGCGTGCGCTGATCGATCGTGCCGCTCGTCTGCGTGTACGTGTTGATGAACGAGTTCAGCGTCGTGCCGATACCGTTCGTCTTGTTGAACACGGCCGCGACGGCCGAGCTGTTGCTCGTCAGCGCGGTCTGCAGCGCGGTCGAGTCGACCGACAGCGTGCCGTCGTGCTGCAGGTTGATACCGATCGACGACAGGCTGAACGTCTTGCCGCCGACGGTGACCCCGCCGCCGATCAGGCCGCCAAGACCGTTTGTGATCGTGTTCGTCATCGCGTCGCCGAGCAGCGCGCCCGCTTGCGAGCCCGTCGCCTGCGTCGGGTCCCAGGTCAGGCCCGTTTCGGTCGTGATGTAGTTGTTGTACGCGGTGACGAAATCGTTGATGGCCTTCGTCGAGGCCGTCGTGTCGTTGGTGATCGAGATCGTCTGCGTGCTGTTTGCCGACGCACCCGAGATGTCGATGCTCACGCCCGTGAGCGCCGACGTGATCGTGTTGCTGGCGCTCGTGATCGTGTTGCCGTCGAGCGAGAGCGTGGCGTCCTTGCCGGCCGCGACCTGCGTGAAGCTGGCCGTGTTCAGACCCGAATCGAGGCCTGCGCCTGCGGAAACCGTCACGTTGTTGGCCGCGCCCGTCTGCTTCGACGTCAAGACCAGATGCTGGCCGTCCGCTGCCGTGATGACGGCCGCCGATACGCCAGGATTGTTGTTTGCCGAGTTGATCGCGTTGGCGACGTCCGACAGCGAATCGGTCGATGCAACGCTGATCTGCATCGAGCTGCTGCCTACGCCGACGGTCAGCGTACCCGTGCCGAGGCTTGCGCCCGACGCGTAAGCCTGCGAGGAAATCTTGTTGGCCGTCGCGATGTTGGTGACGGCGAGTGTGTAGTTGCCGGCCACCGCGCCTTTGCTCGGGTCGGCCGTTGCCGTGACACCCGTGCCCGTGCCGCCGAGAGCGACCGCGAGCTGGTTGAGCGCCGTGCCGTCCGACAGGCCGCTCAACGCGGTCTGCAGCGACGAAAGCGCCGATTTGATCTTACCGATTGCGGACAGCTCTGCGTTGTCCGAATTCTGCTTAGTCGTGATTTGCGACGATTGAGCCGCCGTTTTCGCCGTTACGAGCGCTGACACCAGCGAGTTGACATCGAGGGTCGACTTGGTCGAGCCGCTGATAATGGACTGCGCCGCCTGCTGTAGCAGAGAAGTGATGTCAGCTGACGAATTCGAAGTCGACGTGGTGGTCATGCGGGTGCTCCGATTGGCGAAACAGGATGCTGTTTATTCGTGGCTTGTAAATGCATGATGGGAGGCGAACCTCCCAACCATGCGATCCAGTTACGTACCGAAGCCGGGCGCGAGCCGCGGCTTCGGGGTGCGGCGCCGTGCTGCGCGCCGCTAGTCGTCACTCTTACTGGAGGAGCTTCAGAACCTGTTGCGGCATCGAGTTCGCTTGCGCGAGCACCGAGATACCAGCTTGCTGCAGAACTTGAGCCTTCGACAGGTTCGCCGTTTCCGTCGCGAAGTCTGCGTCGGTGATCTGCGAACGTGCTGCGCTCATGTTCGTTGCTTGCGTGTTCGTCGTCGAGATTGCTGCCGAGAACGTGTTCTGCGTTGCACCCAGCGTTGCCTGGAAGGTGTTGACGCTCGTCAGCACGCTGTCGATCGTGCTCATTGCTGCCTGTGCGCCCGAAGCCGTCGAAACCGACACGCCGCTCACGCCGAGGTTGCCTGCATCCCACTTCTGCGTGCCGAAGTTAGCCGTGATCTGCTGGCCGTTGAATGCGCCGATCTGGAAGTTGACCGAGCCGATGCCGTTCAGGACCGATTGGCCGTTGAACGTCGTTTGTTGCGCGACGCGGGTGATTTCCGTCAGACGGGTCGAGACTTCCGACTGGAGGTTAGCCAGTGCGTTCGAGTCGAGCGAGCCGTCGCCTGCTTCAACTGCCAGCTGGCGGATACGTTGCAGGTTGTCGACGATCGATTGCAGCGCGCCGTTCGTGGTTTGCACCATCGAAATGCCGTTGTTCGCGTTTGCAGCACCTTGCGTCAGTGCGTTGATCGAAGCCGTTTGCGACGTCGAGATCGCGAGACCTGCCGCGTCGTCAGCAGCGGAATTCACACGCTTGCCCGACGACAGGCGGTTGATCGCCTGCGACAGTGCGCTTTGCGAACCCGACAGGTTGTTCTGCGCGGTCAGCGAAGCGATGTTGGTGTTGATGTTCAGCATTTTGCGTCCTCGTTTTTAAAACGCCTCGGATGGAGAGGCTGTTTTGGCTCGGCGTCGCGCTTGACGTGTGCATTGCGTCGCCGCCTGTCCTGGTTGACGGCGTGGTCAGAAGAAAACTTTAGGGGCGATCTCGCGAAATTTGGGGGCGCATGGGTGCGGCGCGGGTACGCGCGGGGGCGTCTGTGACGAATGTCAAGACGGCGTATCCTTGTTGGCCCGCTTTCTTTGCTCGTGGAGATGTCATGCAGAAACGCAATCTCGGCACGTCGCAATTGCAGGTCGCGCCGCTGATGTTCGGTGGGAATGTGTTCGGCTGGACGGCCGACGAAGCGACGTCGTTCTCCATCCTCGACGCGTTCGCCGACGCCGGCCTGAATTTCATCGACACCGCCGACGTCTATTCCGCCTGGGTGCCGAACAACCACGGCGGCGAGTCGGAGACGATCATCGGCAAGTGGTTCGCGAAGTCGGGCAAGCGCGACAGGATCGTGCTGTCGACCAAGGTCGGCATGCTGGGAAGCCGCAAGGGATTGTCGGCGGGCAACATCCGCGCGGCTGTCGAAGACTCGCTGCGGCGTCTGCAGACGGACTATATCGACGTGTATTTCTCGCATCTCGACGACGAGGAGACGCCGCTCGCGGAAACGCTGGGCGCGTATCAGCAGCTGGTCGAAGCGGGCAAGGTGCGGGTGATCGGCGCGTCGAACTACGGCGGCGCGCGCTTGCAGGAAGCGCTGCAGATCGCGCGGGACAACGGCCTGCCGCAATATCAGGTGATCCAGCCGGAGTACAACCTGTACGACCGCGCGGCCTACGAAACTGATCTCGAACCCGTTGCGCTCGCCGCGCGGCTGGGCGTCGTCTGCTATTACAGCCTCGCGAGCGGCTTTCTGTCGGGCAAGTACCGTTCGCGCGACGATCTGTCGAAAAGCGCGCGCGGCCGCAAGGTCGAGGGTTATCTGAATGACCGCGGCTTCGCGATCCTCGATGCACTCGACGAAGTGGCGCAGCGGCATGGCAGCACACCCGCCTCGGTGGCGCTCGCATGGCTGATTGCGCGGCCGAGTATCACGGCGCCGATCGCCAGCGCGACGTCGGTCAAACAGCTGGAAAGTCTTGTCGCGGCAGTGCATCTGACGCTCACCGACGCGGATTTGCGCATATTGAACGACGCAAGTGCCTGAACGGTATCGCTAAAATGCTGGTCTGAAAGCGAATTTCCTGGTATGATCGGGAGTGAATTGAGATCTTTGCTCGTTTCGTCATGGGTTGCTGGTGGCGAAACGCTAGCTAGGCGCGGCGCCGCAACGTGCGCTGCCCGCGTTTCGCGGTGAACTCCCACCTCTCTTTTCCGGCCTCCGTGGCCGCATTGCCTCTCGTTTTCAGTTGTGCTTCGCCAGTCTGAAACGACCGGAGGGCCGGCGCGTGTGTGGGTTGACCGCCACGCCATTAACCGTATCAAGCGTATTTAGGAATTACATGACGACGATTCTTCTGAAGGAAAACGAGCCGTTCGAAGTGGCAATCCGCCGCTTCCGCCGCGCAATCGAAAAGAATGGCCTGATCGCAGAACTGCGTGAGCGCCAGGCATACGAAAAGCCGACGACGGCACGTAAGCGCAAAAAGGCAGCTGCAGTGAAGCGCCTGCACAAGCGCCTGCGCAGCCAGATGCTGCCGAAGAAGCTGCACTAAGCACGCTTCCTCCGGTACGCGAAAGCACGCCAACGGCGGTGTGAGCTTCGAAAGAAGCCACACCGCCGTTTTTCATTTGTGGGCTTTGGTTCGCTCGCCGGACACCGGACATGGCGCGCGAAGCTTCGCGCGCTGACGCCGCTCGTGAGGCTAAAGGTCAGGCGGCTGTTTTAACGCGTTCGTCGGAAAGGACGAATTGGCGGGCGATCGAGCGTAGCCGGTCGCGCCATTCCCAAGTCCCGAAAACGTCGTGCACGTTTTGCAGGCAACTGAGCAATTCGACGGTGACGGGATCGTAGATGTTCAGGCGCGAACGCAATAGCGCCTTCTTCAGCGCGGCCATGCCGACGTCCATGTACATGGGCGTATCAGATGGCGTCTTGCCGACGTATCGCACGGGAATGCCTTCCATCGCGGTCATGTAGTCGCGCGGATGGATAAAACTACCGACCGGGCAGCCGCCGCAATAACCGCGGTAGGCGCCGCCACCGCGCGGCAGCAGCGCCGCGCGGCCCTGGCCGAACAGATGTTCGACTGCCCGGTCGAAAATTTCCTGATGTGTCAGGAAGTTATGATTTTTCATGTTGGTCTCCCCCCGCGCACTGCGCAGCGGTCATTCGTTTCTGGTGCAATCGCCGACAGTATTCCGTGACGTGCTCACGCCCGAAGCCGCGACGAGAGCATCATTTGCCGCCCAATTCACGGCTTGCGAAGCGCACGCCCTGCACCAGCGACGCCGCCGACGCCCGGCTGACTATCCCCGTCCGGAGGTGCGTCGAACGACATCGCATACATTAGTTATAACGAGCGGAATGCGGTAAAGGTCAGCCGTTGTGTTGGCTAGCGCTCAATGCGCGCATGGACGGCCGTCGCTCCGCTCGTCAACCTCTGTTCGAGGCCTTGCGGGAAGCGGGTTTGCGGGTGACGCTATGCAGCAGGCCACGCCCGTTCGAGCCGGGCGCGATGATGCCATGTGTTGCAACGGCGCGACACATACGCACAACCCATCGGAACAAGCCGCACTCGTCACTTCGCGCTCTTCTTGCGGCCTTTCTTCCCGAGCAGGGCGCACCGCGAATAGCAGGCGCAATCGGTCTGATGGTCGTTGACCATACCGACTGCCTGCATGAACGCGTAGCAGATGGTTGTGCCCACAAATTTGCAGCCATAGCCTTTGAGCGCTTTGCTGAGCGCGTCCGACACCTCCGTCGACGCCGGCGCATGCGTGTAGCTCGTCCAGGCGTTCTGGATCGGCGTGTTGTCGACGAACGACCACACGAAATTCGCTAGCGAACCATGCTCCGTCTGAATCTGCCTGACGGCTTTGGCATTGAGGACCGTCGACTCGATCTTGCCGCGATGGCGCACGATGTCTTCGTCGAGCACGAGCGCGTCGATCTTTTTCGCCGAGTAGCGGGCGACCTCGTCGATGTCGAAGTTCGAGAAGGCGCGCCGGTATCCGGCGCGTTTGTTCAGAATCGTCGACCACGAAAGCCCGGCCTGCGCGCCTTCGAGCACCAGCATCTCGAACAGATGCTGGTCATTGCGAGAAGGGACGCCCCATTCGGTGTCGTGATAGTGTGCGAGCGCTTCGCTCGTCGTCGCCCAGTTGCATCGCTGCTCCGCCACGTTCAGGCTCCTGCATGGTTGGTTGATCGCCCGTCTGTCGGGCCACGCCAGCATAGCGGAACGGGTTGCGGCCGCAACCTGGCCGATCGGCTAATTGTCGCGGGCGAAAAGACCTGCCACGCTATGCGGTAACACATCAATGAGCATATCGATGAATCAAGACCTCTATCTGATCGGCGTCGACGGTGGCGGCACCGGCACGCGCGTCGTGCTGGCGAACGCCGAAGGGCAGGAACTCGCGCAAGGCGCGGCGGGGCCATCCGGCCTTGCGTTGGGCGTCGAGCGCGCGTGGGACGCGATTCTGGCCGCGAGCGCGCAAGCGTGCGAGCGCGCCGGCATCGCCGCCGACTGGCCGCGCTTCGTTTTCGGCTGCGGGCTCGCGGGCGTCAACAACCGCGACTGGCTGGCGGCATTTCGCGCGAAGGCGCCGGCGCTCGCGGGCCTCGCGATCGAAAGCGACGCCTATTCGACCTTGCTCGGCGCGCACGGCGGCGAGCCGGGTGTGATCGTCGCGCTGGGAACGGGCAGCGTCGCGGCGGTGCTGGACCGCGACGGTCAAAGCCGCATGGTCGCCGGCTACGGCTATCCGTCTGCCGATGAGGCCGGCGGCGCCTGGCTCGGCCTGCGCGCCATCGTGCATGCGCAGCAGGCGCTCGACGGCCGCGTTCCCGCCGACGAACTCTCGCAGGCATTGATCAAGCACGTCGGCGCGACCGATCGCGACGGGCTGGTGGTCTGGCTGTGCGACGCGAACCAGACGGCTTACGCGAGCCTAGCGCCCGTCGTCGTCGCGCATCGCGAGCATCCGTTTGCCGCCCGGCTGCTCCGCGAAGCCGGTCAGGAGATCGGCAAGATGATTGCGGCGCTCGACCCGTCCGGAACCTTGCCTGTCGCGCTGTGCGGCGGGCTGGGCAAGCCGCTGAGCGAGTATGTGCCCGCGCCTTATCGCGAGCGCCTGCGGGCGCCTCTCTCGGATTCGGCGCACGGCGCGCTGCAGATGGCTCGGCGGGAGGCCGCGCAGATCGGCGACGCATGACGGGCGAAACACATGGGAGCGGCCGGAAACGGAAAGCGCCGCGCCAAGAGGCGATAAAATAGACGTTTTCCGATGCCGTCTGCCGCCCGCCCATGTACAAAGTCATCGCCAGCGATCTGGATGGAACGCTGCTGAACAGCAACCATCAGGTGGACCCCTTCACGATCAGCACGGTGCGCACGCTCGAAGCGCAAGGCATACATATCGTGATCGCGACGGGGCGCCACTATAGCGACGTCGCGGGAATTCGCGATGTGCTGGGTATCCGGCCATATCTGATCACGTCGAACGGCGCGCGAGTCCATTCGCCCGACGACGAAATGATCTTCGCCGACGATCTTCAGGCGAACGTGGTCCAGCAACTGGTGAAGCCGGAGATCGCGGGCGAGCATGGGCGCGTGATCGTCAATCTGTTCGCCGACCGGGAATGGCTGATCGATCGCGACGCGCCTGAGCTGTTGCGCTATCACCAGGACTCGGGCTTCACCTACAACGTGACCGATCTGCAGCAGCACGACGGCGCGGATATCGCGAAAGCGCTGTATATAGGCGATCCCAAAGATCTTGCCGTGATCGCGACCAACCTCGAGCGCACGTTTGGCGAGGCGCTTTACGTCACGTACTCGTTGCCGGACTGTCTGGAGGTGATGACGGCGAACGTATCGAAGGGGCGCGCGCTGCAGTTCGTGCTCGACCGGCTGAATGTTCCGGCGGCGAGGTGCGTTGCGTTCGGCGATAACATGAACGACATCGACATGCTCGAAACGGCGGGCCATCCGTTCATGATGAACAACGCGAATCCCGATCTCATCAAGCGTCTGCCGAATGTGCCGCGTATCGGCAATAACTTCGAAGCGGGCGTCGCGCACCATCTGCGCAAGCTGTTCGAACTGGACGACGAACTGACGGCGTAAATCCCGCGCGTCGAATGCACATGGCGCGGCTCCTGTCAGGGGCCGCGCCATGCTGAAGTGAAGGCGACTAAGCCAGACGAAAGTCTGAAGCCAGCAGGCGCAACAATAAGACGATTTACGCCGCCAAAGCCGGCTGCTTAGTCACGCTTCTTAGTCACGCTTCTTAGTCACGATAGCCGCCCCGGTGGTTGTCGTTCCCACGGTAGCCATTGTTGTTATCCCAACGGTTGCCATGATCCCAGCGGCCGCGATCCCAACCGCGGTCATGTCGATAGTCGTCGTAGCGGCGGTCTCCCCAATACCGGTTGCCGTAGTACACCGGCTGCGGCGCGGGCGCGACGTACGCGGGCGCGACGTAAGCAGGGGCAGGCGTCCCGAGCGACAAGCCGATGCTCAGATTCGTGTGCGCCTGTGCGACACCGCATGCGCCAGCGGCGAGGCCAACTGCAACGAGCATGTGAGTGACGATGCGCTTCATTGTGATTCTCCTGTGGATGCGGCGTGTTCGCCGTACAGGTTCAATCTACGCGTCTCCGGCGAGCGGCACTGCGACAGGATGTTACGAAGTGAAAGCATGCAATGCCGCGTATCAGGTGGATTGCGGCATTCGCGCAATGCTTTGCTGATGGCGCTTTACGGGCGCCCGGCAGTTGCCCATATAGCGCGGAGCGGAGCGAGGCGTGCCTTTCAAAAAGCTAAATCGCTTCTTCAATAGCGATGAATGCGGCCGTAAACCAGCCTTACATTTGAACCATCTATTAATGCTGGAAGGGCCCCACGAAAACGACAACGGGGCGCCGACGCACCCCGTTTTCACCCAGACCGGATAGCCAGCAATCAGGCCGTCACGCGTACGCGTTCCACGTCCGTGGCATGCCGGGCATCGCCAGCCACCAGCGGATAAACGATAGCGGCGATCACGGCGCCGAGAATCGGCGCGACCCAGAAGAGCCACAACTGGTCGACGGCAGCGCCGCCGACGAACAGCGCCGGCCCCGTCGATCGCGCCGGATTCACCGACGTATTCGTGACGGGAATCGAGATCAGATGGATCAGCGTGAGGCACAGGCCGATTGCGATCGGCGCAAAACCGGCGGGAGCGCGCTTGTCCGTCGCGCCGAGAATCACGAACAGGAAGAAGGCCGTCATCACCGTTTCGCAGACGAAAGCAGCCGGCAGCGCGTAATGGCCCGGCGAGCGGTCGCCATAACCGTTACTCGCGAAACCGCTCGCGACCAGATGGAAGTCCGGATTGCCCGAAGCGATGACCGACAGCACATACGCGCCGAACACGGCGCCCAGCACCTGCGCGACGATATACGGGACAAGGTCGCGCGCCGGGAACCGGCCGGCGACAGTCAGGCCGACGCTCACGGCCGGATTCAGATGGCAGCCGGAGATATGCCCGATGGCGTAGGCCATGGTCAGGACGGTCAGGCCGAAAGCGAGCGAAACGCCCACGAAGCCGATGCCGAGCCCGTGAACGGGACCGGCGAAATTTGCTGCAAGGACGGCGCTGCCGCAGCCTCCGAGTACGAGCCAGAAGGTGCCGAACAGCTCCGCCGCGAGGCGCTTGGAGAGGTTCATCGTGTGCAATCCTAATAAGTACGGGGATTCAAGGACGAGAGCGCACGCGCTACCCGGCACTTGGGAGCGCAAATTTTAAGCAACGTTGCACAAATGGACTGTCAAGAATTGTCATTCACGAACGCGGAATTATTTCGTGATAAAAGTCCACCGGTTTGAACGATTCAGTGCCGCTTTATAAATACTCAGACGAAAACTTTTGATAACGCGGTATTAGCCGCCATTGCGAATTTCGTTAGCACCGGCTAATCTCCGTGCTAACCACTTTTAGAAAAAGAGGGGAGCCCAAATGTCACAATACGCAGATCTCAAGGCGCAAATTGCCCGCTTGCAGCAGGAAGCGGACGAAGCGCGCCGTAGTGAAGTAGGCAATGTGATTGCCGAAATCCGCCAGAAAATCGCCGAATACGGCCTTAACGCGCATGACCTGGGTTTTGCCGAGGCGGCTCGCCGCGGACGCCCGCCCAAAAAGGCGCCGTTGCCAGCGAAATATCAGGATCCGAAGTCGGGCAACACGTGGAGCGGCCGGGGAAAGCCGCCCAAGTGGATTGCCGGCAAGAACCGCGAGCGCTTTCTGATCGGACAGGCCTAATTAGGGGAAACGGCGAAAGCCGCCTGAAGGCGATCTGGCGAAATTCGCCGCCTTTCAGATTCTGTTAATGCGCGGTAAGCCGTCTGAAGCGGGGATAGCTTCATTCGGTAAAAGCGCATTGCGGCGCATTGAAGAAAGCGCTTCCATTGCCGATCCGGTTCCGAACGCCGGAAAAGAAAAAGCCGCCTGGGGAGGCGGCTTTTTCATGTGAGAGGCGCAATAACTGTCTTTGAATGACAGCGCAAACGTTCAAGTGAACAAATTACGCAATATGTCGCAGCATCGGCAGAGTTGACCTGTGCAATCCGGCGATCAACCCACTGCCACGCGGCGCAGCATCGGACGGCGCGTCGCTTCCAGCATCGCCGAATAGCTGTCGACATAGTTCTGCGCCATGATCTTCGAGCTGAAACGGCGTTCGAACTGCGCGCGGATTTCCGTGCGCGACAGGTCATCGATACGTTGCAGCGCGGCCACGGCGCCCTGCACGTCTTCGCAGATGAAGCCCGTCACGCCGTGGTCGATCACTTCCGGCACCGAACCACGGTTGAACGCGATCACGGGCGTGCCGCAAGCCATCGACTCGATCATCACGAGGCCGAACGGCTCCGACCAGTCGATCGGGAACAGCAGCGCCTTCGCGCCCGACAGGAATTCCGGCTTCTGCGCCTCGTTGATCTCGCCGATGAACTCGACGTGCGCCATTGACAGCAACGGCTCGATTTCCGTCTTGAAGTATTCCTGATCGACCTTGTCCACCTTGGCGGCGATCTTCAGCGGCAGACCGCTTTGCGCGGCGATCTTGATGGCTGTATCGACGCGCTTTTCCGGACAGATCCGACCCAGGAACGCGAGATATTCCGGCTTCTTGTGCGTTTGCGGCGTAAGCAGCTGCTCCGGCAGGCCGTGATAGATCGTGTTGAGCCAGTTGGCCTGCTGCAGCGGCAGACGCTGCGAATCCGAAATCGAGATCACGGGCGCATCGGTGAACGTGTCGAACACCGGTTGCAGCTCCGGCAGGTCCAGACGGCCGTGCAGCGTGGTCACGAACGGCGTGTCCAGCGTCGAAAAGAGCGGGAACGGCAGATAGTCGAGGTGGAAGTGCACCACGTCGAACTCGTGCGCGACCTTGCGCACCTTCTCGAGCAGCAGCATGTGCGGGGCGAGCGCGTCGCGGATCGTCGGATCCAGACGCAGCGCGCGCGGCCACGACGCTTCGAGTTTCGCGGAGGTCACCGAATCGCCGCTCGCGAAGAGCGTCACATCGTGGCCCAGGTCGACCAGCGCCTCGGTCAGATACGACACGACGCGTTCTGTGCCGCCATAGAGTTTCGGTGGGACAGCTTCATACAACGGTGCGATTTGTGCGATTCGCATGGGTGATCTCCTTATGCAAAGCAAAGGGCTTTGCGCTGTGCTGCCTGCGTGTGGCAAGAAGCGGAAAGCCTGTCGGACGGTGGGCGCGGTGTGCCGCCGCCCGGGGCAGGAAGCCCAATGGGGTTATCCCTAGGTGCCATTATCGGGATCGCTGGCGCTAATTCGAGCTATTTTTCAAACACTTAATGTTGTTACAGCGCGAAACATGATGCGTAACAACTCCGCGGATGCTGCCGGAAACCTCGCAGCGACGGGCATCGAGGCAATATCCGCCGCACTTCGGGTCGATTGACGCAGCATGTTGCGCAGTCAATTCGTCGGATCAAATGGTGCGCTGCCGAACATACCGCTGCGAAATTCGCTTTGTTTCCGCTCAAATATGGGCGCATAATCCGCTTCCCAAACCTTTCACGCCTGATCTCGCGTGTAAGTAGTCGGCACTTTCAGTCCGCCAATACCCTCCAAAATCCCCCGTCGCGAAAATTTGTAGGAAAAACTCCTACAGAAATCCTGGATTTTTCCGTCAATCAGTTGGGGTGCCTGTCCGATTTTCATCGACTGCCCCTTTCGGGAAAATGCACGCTGACCATAAGCGTGCCGTTCGTGGTTTTTTTTAACGCGAGCGAGCAAACGTTTTACCAGGCCTGACCAGCCAGATTTGAATCGGGGGATTCAATGAGCACCCAAAGTGACATGCTCAATGAAATTAGGGAAGTGAACTTGTCCTATCTGCTACTCGCGCAGCGTCTGCTGCGTGAAGACAAGCCGATGGGCATGTTCCGTATGGGCATCTCGGAGCAGCTCGCCGACGTGCTCGCCAACCTGTCGCTCGCACAGACTGTCAAGCTGGCCGCATCGAACCAGGTGTTGTGCCGCTTCCGCTTCGACGATCACCAGATCCTCTCGTCGCTGGCCGACAAGGGCAAATCGTCCGCCGTCGCCCAGGCGCACTCCGCCATCCTGATGGCGGGCCAGCCCGTCGAGCAGATCGGCTGAGACTGGCCGACGGCCGGCGCGCAGGCGCCGGGACAGACGCACCCTACGCGCGCCGGCAACGGCGCTTTTATCGTTTTTCCCGGCCGTTCGCGCCGACAGGAAAACGACAACGGACGCGGGAAGCGAGGCGGATGGCACAGAAAAGCGTGGTGCTCGAAGTCAGGGAAATCACCCTGGCGATTGAACTGATCGAACTCGGCGCGCGCTTGCAGCTGCTCGAGGCGGAGACGACGCTGTCGCGCGACCGGCTCATCAAGCTGTACAAGGAAGTGAAGGGCGTATCGCCGCCCAAGGGCATGCTGCCGTTTTCGACCGACTGGTTCATGACGTGGCAGCCGAACATTCACTCTTCGCTGTTCTACAACATCTACCGCTTCATGTCGGGGCTGGGTGGCTGCGTGACGATCCAGTCGATCGTCAAGTCATACCGGCTCTACCTCGAACACGCGCGCATGCACCACGACGAGCCGGCGCTGAGTCTGACGCGCGCATGGACGCTGGTGCGCTTCTTCGACTCCGGCATGCTGCAGATGACGACGTGCACGCGCTGCCGCGGGCAATTTGTCGCACACGCGCACGATCCGCAGCACGGCTTCGTATGCGGCCTGTGTGCGCCGCCGTCGCGCGCCGGTAAGACCCGGAAAGCCGCCGACGCGCGCTACGAGGAAGCGCAAGCGGCCCTCGGCGCACCGCTCGACGAAACACTCGAAGCCTTGCCTGAGGCCGTCGTCACGGCCGTCTGACAGGCCACCGGAGCGCCCGTCGTGCAGCCTTCGACAGGCGCGCGGCGGCACTCTGGTTAACACCGTCCCAGTCCGGCGCTCATTCCGCCAAAGTTTTCCGACTGCATGCCGTAAACCTGAATAACGACGGTCTCCGTCGCTTTTCGAGAGGGCTCGGCAGTGCTGATTTTCGTGGGAACACTCGTTACGCTGTTGTCCGTCTTCGGCGGCTATGCGCTGGAGGGCGGCCACTTGGGCGCGCTTATGCAGCCCGTCGAAGTGCTGATGATCGCGGGCGCGGGTCTAGGTGCGTTCATCCTCGGCAACGGGATGAAGACGATCAAGGCTACGTTGCGCGTGATTCCGACGCTGTTCAAAGGCGCCAAGTACAACAAGGACGTTTACATGGAGCTGATGGCGCTCCTCTACGTCCTGTTGGCGAAGGCGCGTAAGGAGGGCACGCTCACGCTCGAAGCGGATATCGACGATCCGCAGAAGAGCCCGATCTTCACGCAGTACCCGAAGATTCTTGCGGATCATCACATCGTCGAATTCCTGACGGATTATCTGCGGCTGATGGTCGGCGGCAACATGAATGCGTTCGAGATCGAAAGTCTGATGGACGAAGAGATCGAAACGCATCACGCCGAAGGCGAAGCGCCGGCGCACGCGCTGATGAAGGTCGGCGACGCGATGCCCGCGTTCGGTATCGTTGCGGCCGTGATGGGCGTGGTGCACACGATGGCCTCCGCCGACAAGCCGCCCGCCGTGCTCGGTGAAATGATCGCGCAGGCGCTGGTCGGTACGTTCCTCGGCATTCTGCTGTCGTACGGTCTGATCGGGCCGCTCGCGAGCGTCGCGGAACAGCGCGTCACCGAGTCGACCAAGATGTTCCAGTGCATCAAGGTGACGATCCTCGCGAGCCTGAACGGCTATGCGCCCGCAATCGCTGTCGAATTCGGCCGCAAGGTGCTCTTCTCGACTGAACGCCCGTCGTTCGCCGAGCTGGAAGAGCACGTGCGCCGCGTGAAGGCGAAATAAGGAACGCGGGCGATGAGCAAGGACAAAGACCGCGCAATCGTTGTCAAGCGCGCAGCGCCGAAGAAAGGCGGCCATCACGGCGGCGCGTGGAAGCTCGCATATGCGGACTTCATGACGGCGATGATGGCGTTCTTCCTGCTGATGTGGCTGCTGAGTTCGGCCTCGACGGTGCAGTTGAAGGGCATTGCCGATTACTTCAACCAGCCGCTGAAGATCACGCTGTGGGGCGGTGACCGCAGCGCCGTCGATTCGAGCCAGATCCCCGGCGGCGGCCGCGATATCTCGACCGACAAGGACGGCATCACGCGTCAGACGGACGGTTCGACCAATCGCGCCGAGCACACGGCCGCACGCGCCGACGACCAGGCGCTGCAGCAGTTGCAGGGCGCCGTCGAACGCCGCGAGCAGGTGCGCTTGCACGACCTGCAGGTCAAGCTGATGGCCGCGATCGAGGCGAACCCGGTGCTGCGCCAGTTCAAGCAGCAGATCCGCATCGATTCGACGTTGCAGGGCTTACGCATCGAGATCGTCGATACGCAGAAGCGCCCGATGTTCGCGACCGCGCAGGCCATCGTCCAGCCGTACATGCACGACATCCTGCAGGCGATCGGCAACACGCTGAACGACGTGCCGAACCGCATCGTCGTGCAGGGCCACACCGACGCCGTGCCGTACGCCGGCGGCGAGAAGGGGTACAGCAACTGGGAATTGTCGGCGGACCGCGCGAACGCGTCGCGCCGCGAGCTGATCGCGGGCGGCATGGACGAAGCGAAGGTGCTGCGCGTGCTCGGTCTCGCGTCGACGCAGAACCTGAACAAGGCCGACCCGCTCGACCCTGAAAACCGGCGCATCAGCATCATCGTGTTGAACAAGCGCTCGGAAGACGCGCTGATGCAGGACGACTCGAGCTCGACCACGTTGTCGAACGATGCCGCGGGCTCGAACAAGCCGTTGCTGCAAAAGATCACCCAGCCGGTTTCACCGCCCGCCGCGCAACCTCCATCGCCGCCCGCCAAAGCGCCGCACGCGATGCAAAAGGAAGCGGCGGAAACCAGCGCGGTCGCGCAGCGTGCGGCTGAACCGGCTGAAGCGACAGACAAGAGCGCGGCGCCTGCAACGGCGACGCAATGACAGATAGCGGGATAACGGATGCGCCGATGGCGGCGCTACCTTGATCCATCGTGAGCGCAGTGAGGATTGAATGATCAGGCACATTCTGGCAATCGACGATTCGGCGGCGATGCGGCAAATCCTTGCCGCGACGCTGACGGGTGCCGGCTATCAGGTGACGCTCGCGGCCGACGGCGACGAAGGGCTCGAAAACGCACTGTCGATGCCGTTCGATCTCGTGCTGACCGACCAGCACATGCCCGGCCGAACGGGCCTCGATCTGATCGCCGCGCTGCGCGGCAACCCCGCGTACCGCGACACGCCGATCCTGGTCCTCACGACCGAATCCGGCGAGCCCTTCAAGGCCGCGGCGCGCGATGCGGGCGCCACAGGATGGATCGAAAAACCGCTGGACCCCGACATGCTGACCGAACTGGTCGCGGCGCTCGCCTGAGCGCGGCAGCCAGCAGGCAGCAACCGATATTTGGAAGTGGCATAGCAGCCAGGACTCTCGCGGTGACACACGCATGACTCTCGACATCACTCAGTTCTACCAGACGTTCTTCGACGAAGCGGACGAGCTGCTCGCGCAGATGGAGCAGCTGCTCCTGAACCTGGACGTCGGCCATCCCGATCCCGAAGATCTTGCCGCCATCTTTCGCGCGGCTCACTCGATCAAGGGCGGCGCGGCCACCTTCGGCTTCACGGCGCTGACCGAGACGACGCACATTCTCGAATCGCTGCTGGACCGCGCGCGCAACAACGAGATCGTGCTGCGCAAGGACATGATCGACACGTTCCTCGAAACCAAGGACGTGCTCTCAGGCCAGCTCGCCGACTATCGCGCGAGCGCCGAGCCGGATGCGGCCACCGCCGCCGCGATCTGCGCGAAGCTCGAACAGCTCCATAAGGAAAGCAGCGGCGCCGCGCCCGCAGCGGCGGCACCTGCCGCGGCTGCGCCGGAGGCGGCAGCCGTGCAAGGGCACACGCCGGAGCACGTGGTCGAACAGGCTGCACAGGCAGTAGAAGCCGCAGGCGTTTGGGCAGACAACGAACCGGCACAGACCGGCGCTGCTTCATCCGATGCGGCTGCAGGACCCCATCTGAAAATTACGCTACGGGGCGTTGGGGAAAAGGACCAGGAACTGCTCACCGAAGAGTTGGGCAACCTGGGCCGTGTCGTCGGACAGGTGAAGACGGGCAGCGATATCACGCTGTGGCTGGAATCCGATGTGTCGTCCGACGATATCGTCGCCGTGTGCTGCTTCGTGATCGACGAAAGTCAGATCGTGATCGGCCGCGGCGCAGCGCCGGCAAACGGTGCGGAACAGGGTGCGCCTGGAGCATCCGAAGCCGCGCAGACCGAGCCGGCGAATGCGGGGGGCATGGCGAGCGGCGGCGCGGGGGCGCCGGCCGCTGTCGTGCAGCCGGCTGCTGCTGCACCGGCGCCTGCCGCCGCGCAGCCGGTCGCGCAGCCCGCAGTGGCGCAAGCCGCAGCACAGGCGGCGCCTGTTCCGGCCGAGGCCGCAATCGTTACACCAGCTGCCGCAGCCGCGCCCGCCGCGTCGAAGGCCGCGCCTGCATCCGCCGAAGGCGATCGCAAGGCGCGTCCGGCGGCCGCCGCGAATGCGGGCGAAGGCAGCTCGATCCGCGTGGGCGTCGAAAAGGTCGACCAGCTGATCAACCTGGTCGGCGAACTGGTGATTACGCAGGCGATGCTGGCCGAAACCACCAGCACGTTCGACCCGGCGCTGCATGACCGTCTCTTCAACGGCATGGCGCAACTGGAGCGCAACGCGCGCGATCTCCAGGAAGCCGTCATGTCGATCCGCATGATGCCGATGGATTACGTCTTCAGCCGCTTCCCGCGTCTGGTGCGCGATCTGGCGGCGAAGCTCGGCAAGCAGGTTGAACTCGTCACCTTCGGTCAGGCGACCGAACTCGACAAGAGCCTGATCGAGCGCATCATCGACCCTCTGACTCACCTCGTGCGCAACAGTCTCGACCACGGCATCGAAACGGTCGAGGCGCGCAAGGCAGCGGGCAAGGATTCGACGGGCCAGCTGGTGCTGTCGGCCGCGCACCATGGCGGCAATATCGTGATCGAAGTGAGCGACGACGGCGCGGGCCTGCGCCGCGACAAGATTCTCGCGAAGGCCGCCAAGCAGGGCATCACCGTCAGCGACACGATGACGGACGACGAAGTCTGGAACCTGATCTTCCTGCCTGGCTTCTCGACGGCGGAGCAGGTGACGGACGTCTCGGGCCGCGGTGTCGGCATGGACGTGGTGAAGCGGAACATCCAGTCGATGGGTGGTCACGTCGAAATCACGTCGCATGCGGGCAAGGGCAGCACGACGCGCATCGTGTTGCCGCTCACGCTGGCGATTCTCGACGGCATGTCGGTCAAGGTGGGCAGCGAGATTTTCATTCTGCCGCTGAACTTCGTGATGGAGTCGCTGCAGCCGCGCGCCGACGACATCTACACCGTCGCGAACGGCGAGCGCGTCGTGCGCGTGCGCGGCGAGTATCTGCCGCTGGTCGCGCTGCACGAAGTGTTCTCCGTCGAGGACGCGCGCACCGATCCGACGCAGGGCATCGTCACCATCATGCAGACGGAAGGACGGCGCTTCGCGATGCTGATCGACGAACTGGTCGGCCAGCAGCAGGTGGTGGTGAAGAACCTCGAAACGAACTACCGCAAGGTACACGGCATTTCCGCAGCGACCATCCTCGGCGACGGCAGCGTCGCGCTGATCGTGGACGTCGCGGCACTGAACCGCGAGACGCGCGCGTCGCATAGTGCGTCGCTGGCGCTCGCCTGAAACTGAAACTGAAATTCAACTCATCCCAACCGTTTGGGGGCTAACGTGGCAGAAGTCCAATCCATCAATTCGAACGGCGTAGCCGGTTCGATCGGCCGCCGCGACGCGCAAGCCGACGCGAGTGGTCAGGAATTCCTGATCTTCACGCTCGGCGCCGAAGAGTACGGCATCGACATCCTGAAGGTGCAGGAAATCCGCGGCTACGACAGCGTGACGCGGATCGCAAACGCACCGGAGTTCATCAAGGGCGTGATCAATCTGCGCGGCATCATCGTGCCGATCGTCGATATGCGTATCAAGTTCCACCTCGGGCGGGTCGAGTACGACCATCAGACGGTGGTGATCATTCTGAACGTCGCGGGCCGCGTGGTCGGCATGGTCGTGGACGGCGTGTCGGACGTGCTGACGCTCGCCACCGACCAGATCATGCCCGCGCCGGAATTCGGCGCGACGCTGACGGCGGAATATCTGACGGGCCTCGGCACGGTCGACGGCCGCATGCTGATCCTGATGGACATCGAAAAGCTGATGACCAGCCGGGAAATGGCATTGATGGAAGCGCTGGGCAAGTAAGTCGGGACCAGAGTAGGCGCTAAAGCGCCGACTCTGATCGACGGGTAATCAGGGAGTACAACAATGCTGAGCAGATGGTCGATTCGGACGACGCTGACCGTCGTGGGGATCATTCTCGTTGGGCTGACGGTGATCGTCGGGGCGCTCGGGCTCACCGCGCTGAGCCGTTCGGGCGACGCGCTCGACAGCATGGCGCACGGCGACATGGTCGCGATCCGCACGCTGAACGACTCGGGTTCGTTCCTGCTGCGCTCGCGCGTGTCGCTCGACCGCGTCAACGCGCTGACGGCGGCAGGCGAGATCGAGCAATCGAAGCAGGTGCTCGATCGCGCGGCCGAACTGCTCGGCAAATCGAATGAAAACTGGCAGGCGTTTCTGAACACGCCGAAGAACGGCATCGATCAGACGCTGATCGACGCCGTGGTCGCGAAGCGCACGGCGCTCATCAACGACGGCGTGAACCCTGAGTTCACGGCGCTGCGCGCAAGCGATCTGTCCGGCTATCACGCGATCGCCGACACGAAGATCAGCCCGATGTTCGTCGCGTACGACAACGCGGCATCGCCTGTGGTCAAGGCGCTGCAGGCACACGCGGAACAGCAGCAGGCGGACACCGCCGCGCAGATGTCGATGCTGCGCGCAGCGATCATCGGCGTCATCGTGGTTGCGCTGGTGCTGGTGGTGGCGATCCGCTTCGCGATGCGCGGCATGATCGTGCAGCCGCTGGATGATGCCGTCACGTGCTTCGAACGCATTGCGAAGGGCGACCTGTCGCAACACGTGGACACGTCAGGCACCAATGAAATCGGCCGGCTGTTCAAGGCCGTCAAGGCGATGCAGGACAGCCTGTCGACGATGATCCGGTCGGTGCACACGAGCGTCGAGTCGATCGATACAGGCGCGCGCGAAATCGCGATGGGCAATACGGACCTGTCGCAGCGCACCGAACAACAGGCGGCGTCGCTGCAGGAAACGGCGTCGAGCATGGAGCAACTGACGGGCACCGTGAAGCAGAACGCCGACAACGCGCGTCAGGCGAGTCAGCTTGCCGTGAACGCGTCGGACATCGCGACGCGCGGCGGCGAAGTGGTGGGCCAGGTGGTGAGCACGATGCAGGGTATCGCGACCAGCTCGAACAAGGTCGTCGACATCATCAGCGTGATCGAAGGCATTGCGTTCCAGACCAACATCCTCGCGCTGAACGCCGCCGTCGAAGCTGCGCGCGCAGGCGAGCAGGGCCGCGGCTTCGCGGTCGTCGCAGGCGAAGTGCGCAGCCTCGCGCAACGCAGCGCGAGCGCGGCGAAGGAAATCAAGGAGCTGATCGGCGACTCGGTCGACAAGGTCCAGAGCGGCTCCGCGCTAGTCGGCCGCGCCGGCACGACGATGGACGAGATCGTGCAGGCCGTGCGCCGCGTGACGGACATCATGGGCGAAATCAGCGCGGCATCGGAAGAGCAGTCGGGCGGTATCGAGCAGGTCAACCGCGCCGTCGTGCAGATGGATGAAGTGACGCAGCAGAATGCGGCGCTCGTCGAACAGGCTGCCGCCGCGGCGGCATCGCTCGAGGAGCAGACGCGCTCGCTGCAGACGGTGATTGGACAGTGGCGCGTGAGCGGCGCGCAGCAGACAACGAAGGCGATGCCGACGGCCAACACAGCGAAGAGCCGCGTGAAGGCAGCCGTCGCGCACGCGAAGCCGGCTCATGCGCAACCTGCCGTCGCGAAGACGGAGGCGGCAGCGCCAGCGCGCGCCGAACCGGTGGTGCGGAAGGCGAGGGTCGCGGCGGCCGAGTCCGCGCCGCGTCAAGCGGCCGTGGCCTCCACGTCCGACGCCGACTGGGAAACGTTCTGAAGGACGATGGATCGAGATGCGGACTTCCGGCACATCGTCCCGTGATGGACGTTTCAGCGCGGCGCGTCGTGAAGGCGCGCGTGCAGCAGGCTGGATCCGGCCGCGCGCAGCACAGTGGGAACAGGTAGAACAGAAGGCCGCGGCGCTGGCGACAGCGCATGCAACATCGCAAGCAGTATCGAAGGCAACAGCGGCATTGGCGGGATCGACGGGCGGTGCGGCGCTCCTTATGGCAGACGGAAGACATGATGATGGCAACGCGCGCGCAATCACGCCCTGAACGGGCAGAGCCGGGAAGATCCGGCGAACAGGCACGCGACTTCGAGTTCACTTCGGCAGATTTCGCGCGGATTCGTGAGCTGATTCATCGCAGCGCAGGCATTTCGCTGTCCGACCACAAGCGCGACATGGCGTACAGCCGGCTCGCGCGACGGCTGCGCGCACGCGGGCTCGACTCGTTCCGCCAGTACCTCGACATGCTCGAGGCGGACAACGATCCCGCCGAGTGGGAAGCATTCACGAACGCACTCACGACGAACCTCACCGCGTTCTTTCGCGAAGCGCATCACTTTCCGATCCTCGCGGACTTCGTTGCGCGCCGGCAGGCGCCCGTGTCGGTGTGGTGCTCGGCGGCATCGACGGGCGAGGAGCCGTATTCGATCGCGATGACGCTGATCGAAGCGCTCGGCGACCATGCTGCGCGCCAGGCGACGGTGCTCGCCACCGACATCGACACGCAGGTGCTCGCGAAGGGTGAAGCGGGCACGTACCAGTTCGATCAGGTCAAGCACCTGTCGCCGGAACGGCTCAAGCGCTTCTTTCTGAAGGGCACGGGCGCGCACGCGGGCATGGTGAAGGTGCGTCCCGAAGTGCGCGCGATGATCCGCTTCGAACAACTGAACCTGACGGATCGCGATTACCGGCTGAACACGCAGTTCGACGCGATCTTCTGCCGCAACGTGATGATCTACTTCGACAAGCCGACGCAGGGACAGGTGCTGTCGCGCTTCGAGCCGCTCGTGAAGCCGGGCGGCTTGCTGTTCGCCGGGCATTCGGAGAACTTTACGTACGTCACGCAGGCGTTCCGTCTGCGCGGACAGACCGTCTATGAACTGACACGTGATGCCGGCGCTGCGACGGCCGCCGGCCGCGCGGCTCAACGTGCAACGAGCGGGGTGCCAGCATGAGCAGCACCCTGCCGATCGCAACGAACCTGTATTACGACAACCACTTCCAGCGCCCCGGCGTGAAGCTGCTGCCGAACGAGTTCTACACGACGAGCGAAGACATGGTGCTCGTCACCGTGCTCGGCTCGTGCGTGGCGGCATGCATTCAGGACCGCACGGCGGGTATTGGCGGCATGAATCACTTCATGCTGCCCGACGACGGCGCCGACGTCGCGCAAGCCGCGTCCGACTCGATGCGCTACGGCGCGTACGCAATGGAAGTGCTGATCAACGAGCTGATCAAGGCGGGCGGCCGCCGCGAACGCTTCGAAGCGAAGGTGTTCGGCGGTGCGGCCGTGCTGGCGGGCATGACGACGATGAACATCGGAGACCGCAACTCCGAGTTCGTACGCCGTTACCTTGCGCTCGAAAAGATCCGCATCGTCGCCGAGGACCTGGAAGGCAAGCATCCGCGCAAGGTCGCGTTCATGCCGCGTACCGGTCAGGTGATGGTGAAGAAGCTGCGTCTTCAGCAGGAAGAAGGCGTCGCGGAACGCGAACAGGCGCTCGCCCGGCAATCGGCCGAAGAGCGCGCCGAGCGGCTCGCGAAAGCGCGTGCGCGCGTCGAGTTGTTCTCGTCGCCCGCTGCCGCGAAGCCGCGCATCGAGCTGTTCGGCTCGGGCGGATCGGCGGGAGCCAACCAGGCTTCGGGAACGGGCGCTGCGCGCCCGGCTGGCGCGAAGCCGCGTATCGAACTATTTGGCGCCGCCGCGCGCCCGACCCAACCAAATAACGCCAGGACGGTAGAGGAGGCGTGAGCACCGTGCAAAAGATCAAAGTATTGTGCGTCGATGATTCGGCGTTGATTCGTAGCCTGATGACGGAAATCATCAACTCGCAACCCGACATGACGGTCGTCGCCACGGCGCCCGATCCGCTCGTCGCGCGAGACCTCATCAAGCAACACAGCCCGGACGTGCTGACGCTCGACGTCGAAATGCCGCGCATGGACGGCCTCGACTTTCTCGAGAAGCTGATGCGCCTGCGTCCGATGCCCGTCGTGATGGTGTCGTCGCTGACCGAGCGCGGCTCGGAAATCACGCTGCGCGCGCTCGAACTGGGCGCCGTCGATTTCGTGACGAAGCCGAAAGTCGGCATTCGCGACGGCATGCTCGACTACTCGGAAAAGCTCGCGGACAAGATCCGCGCGGCAGCCCGCGCCCGCGTTCGCCAGGCCGCGCCCGCGCAGCATGCGGCAGCCGCCGCCGGGCACGCCGGCGCCGCTGCGCATGCCGCGGCGCCCGCGCCGCTGTTCAACAATCCGCTCGTGTCGACGGAAAAGCTGATCATCGTCGGCGCGTCGACGGGCGGCACGGAAGCGATCCGCGAAGTGCTCGTGCCGCTGCCGCCCGATGCGCCCGCTGTGCTCATCGCGCAACACATGCCGCCCGGTTTCACAAAATCTTTTGCACAACGCCTTAATGGTTTGTGCCGGATTACCGTTAAAGAGGCAGAGCACGGCGAACGCGTGCTGCCCGGTCATGCGTACATCGCACCCGGCCACGCTCACCTGTTGCTTGCCCGTAGTGGGGCCAACTATATTGCGCATCTGTCAGACGACCCGCCGGTCAACCGGCATCGTCCGTCTGTCGATGTGTTGTTCCGCTCGGCGGCGCAGCATGCGGGGAAGAACGCTGTCGGCGTGATTCTCACGGGCATGGGACGCGACGGCGCGGCGGGTCTGCTGGACATGAGGAAAGCGGGTGCGTACACGCTCGCGCAGGACGAAGCGAGCTGCATCGTGTTTGGTATGCCGCGCGAGGCGATCGCGATGGGCGCCGCGGACGAAATCGCGTCGCTGTCGGAAATGAGCCGGCGCGTGATGGCACGTTTGTCCGCAATGGGCGATCGCGTTCAACGCGTATGATGCGAGCCTCGGCGCAAAATTGAGATAAGCCGAAGATCACCGCACGATCTGGATTGGGGAAAAAGGAACAGGAAATGGATAAGGGAATGAAGATTCTGGTTGTGGACGACTTTCCGACGATGCGCCGGATCGTTCGCAATCTGTTGAAGGAACTGGGCTACTCGAACGTCGACGAAGCGGAAGATGGCGCGGCGGGTCTTGCGCGTCTGCGCAGCGGTGCGTACGAGTTCGTGATTTCGGACTGGAACATGCCGAACTTGGACGGCCTCGCGATGCTGAAGGAAATCCGCGCGGACGCGTCGCTCACGCATCTGCCCGTGCTGATGGTGACGGCGGAATCGAAGAAGGAAAACATCATTGCGGCGGCTCAGGCTGGCGCAAGCGGCTACGTGGTGAAGCCGTTCACGGCTGCGACGCTCGACGAGAAGCTCAACAAGATTCTCGAGAAGATGGCAAAAACCGGGAGCTGATGTGAACCCACCCATCGACGAGCAGGGCGCCAGGGACGACGGCACTGACCTCGCTACCGACCGCATCCTCGCCCGCATTGGACAGTTGACGCGCACGCTGCGCGATTCGATGCGCGAGTTGGGGATCGACAAACATGTCGAGCGCGCGGCGGAGGCGGTGCCGGATGCTCGCGACCGTCTGAAGTACATCGCGACGATGACCGAGCAGGCGGCCGAACGCGTGCTGTCGGCGATCGAAGTGGCGAAGCCGATGCAGGAGCAGTTGCAGCAGGACGCGGCGGAACTCGACGCGCGCTGGGAGCAGTGGTATGCGGCGCCCATCGAGCGGGAGGAAGTGCGCGCGTTGATGAACGACACGCGGACTTTTCTCCGCGGGGTGCCGGAGCTGACCACTGCGACTAACGCGCAGATGCTCGAGATCATGATGGCGCAGGACTTTCAGGATCTGACGGGCCAGGTGATCAAGAAGATCACGGATGTTGTTTATCTGATCGAGCAGCAGTTGCTCGGGGTGCTGATCGACAATATTGCTGCCGAGCGGCGTGAGCAGTTTGCTGCTACGGCGCAGCAGCTTGTTGCTGAGGCGCAGCATGAGGCGATTTCGCCGACTGGCAGTCCGGAAAGTTTGCTGAATGGGCCGCAGATCAATCCTGAAGGCAAGGCCGATGTTGTGCAGGATCAGGGGCAGGTCGATGATCTGCTGGCTAGTCTCGGGTTTTGATTTTTTTTGTCTGCGACGCTGGGTGGTTTGCTTGTGTTTTCGCTGGCATCCGCGTGTTGCCTTCGTGCTTCAAGCGTCGCCCCTGTGCGGGGCGGCACCTACTTTTCTTTGCCGCCGTTATGGACCGGGGACATGGGTAACGGGTGTGCGGGGACATGGGTAACACCTTATCCGTTCATTCTGGCTCATCCAGGTTGATGATTGTCAGTCGATGATGCATGAAATACACGTCATAGCAGTTCTCAAGAGTTGCATGTGGCCGGATGGCGACGGGCATGTTGTGCAGGGCATTCGATACCTTGAAATGTCGTGATCTGAAACGCAGTTCGCCATTCCATCGCACGCGCACAACCGTGTCGTTGCTGCCGTATTCGATAGGCGGCAGCTTCTCAGGATAGGTCCGCGCACTGACGCGGTATCGGGTGGCTGGCGTAGCCATGTCCAACGCCTGATGCGGACGCTGATGGTTGTACACCGTGCGCCATGCATCGAATGCGTTCTGGGCGTTGCGCAGGGTACGGAAGTGCTGGCCATTGAGGACTTCCGCCTTCAAGGTTCGATGAAACCGTTCGTCCTTGCCATTGGTTTGC